>JBBIVY010000004.1:0-66218 GCA_037439485.1 Planctomycetota bacterium
TTTGGTTCATTATAGGCCGTGGGCCGTGTCCGTCAAGCCAATTGCCTCCTATGGCTTAGACGCGAAAGGACGTGCGGCATTCATCGCGCGGAATCGGCCTTCCGGGGCCGGAAATTCTGTTGAGGGCGGGCCGGCGTTGGGGTATAAACTGGGGCAACCGAGCGGGGGGACATCGTTCATGGGCGATACTGTGGCGGGCGCAAGACCGGGTCGAGGGCCGCTGGCCGCCTTCGTCGCCGCCCTTCGGCCCAAGCAGTGGGTCAAGAACGGCTTCGTCTTCGGGCCGCTGCTCTTCTCCCGCAACCTCGGCCACTGGACCACCGACCTCGAAGCCTGCCTCATGTTCGCCGCCTTCTGCGCGGCGTCGAGCGCCGTCTACCTCATGAACGACGTCCTCGACTACGAGGCCGACCGTCTGCATCCGGTGAAGCGCCGTCGGCCCGTGGCGGCGGGCGAACTGGGCCGTCCCGCGGCGCTGATCGCGTCGGTGCTGCTCGGCTTGGCCGGCATCGCCGGGGCGATCGCGACGGGCCTCGTTCCGGGGGCGCCGGGGACCGCGGCCGGGGCCTTCTCACGCGGGCTCGTCCCCGCGGCGCTCGTCGCGGCCTACATCCTGCTCAACGTCTCCTACTCGCTCGGCCTCAAGCAGGTCGTCATCGTGGACGTGATGATGATCGGCGCCGGGTTCGTCCTGCGTGTCCTCGGCGGCACCGCCGCCATCCACGTGTCGCCGTCGCACTGGCTCGTCCTCTGCACGATCCTTCTGTCCGTCTTCCTCGGCTTCACGAAGCGCCGCGGCGAGCTGGCGACGCTCGAGGAGAAAGCCGCGGACCACCGCAAGGTGCTGGACTCCTACAGCGCCGCGTTCCTCGACCAGATGATCTCCGTGGTGACCGCGGCGACGCTGATGTGCTACATCCTCTACACGGTGGACCAGCGCACGGTGGAGAGCGTGGCCGGCGGCTCGCGCGGGCTGCTCCTGACGGTGCCGTTCGTGATGTACGGCATCTTCCGCTACCTCTACATCGTCTATCGCCGCGAGGAGGGCGAGAACCCGACGACGGCGCTCCTGGGCGACCGGATGCTGCTCGCGGGCATCGTGCTCTGGGCAGTGCTCGCCGCGGCGGTCGTCTATTATCCGCAGTTCTTCCGCGGATGGTTCGCCGGCGCGACGGGGGCGGCGCCATGAGCGACATCGTCGTCGCCCCGCAGAAGCGATTCTGGAACGTCGTCGTGGTTATGCCGGCCTACAATGCCGAGAAGACCCTCGAGCGGACGCTGCGCGACATTCCGCCGGGAGTCGTCAAGGACGTCATCATCGTCGACGACTGCTCGAAGGACCGCACGGTCGAGGTGGCGCAGTCGCTGGGGATCACGGTCCTCCGGCACGAGAAGAACACCGGTTACGGCGGCAACCAGAAGACCTGCTACGACGAGGCCCTCGCGCGAGGCGCCGACGCGGTGGTGATGATCCACCCGGACTACCAGTACGACCCGCGGATCATCCCGTTCGCGCTGGGGTTCCTGGCGACGGGGGTGTGCGACGTCGTCCTCGGCTCGCGCGTGCGGACGCGGCGCGAGGCGCTCGACAGCGGCATGCCGACGTGGAAGTACATCGCCAACCGCGCGCTCACCGTCTTCGAGAACGTCTGCCTCGGCCAGAACCTCGGCGACTTCCACTCGGGCTTCCGGGTCTATACGCGCGAGGTGATCGAGAAGATTCCCTACCGCGTCAACTCCGACGACTTCGTCTTCGACACCGAGTTCCTCGCCCAGGCGGCGCACTTCGGTTTCCGCATCGGCGACGTCCCCATCCCGTGCCGCTATTTCCGGGAGGCCTCGTCGATCAACTTCATCCGCAGCATGAGATACGGCTTCGCGACCGTCGGGGTGTGCTTCAAGTTCCTTCTCCAGAAGATGCGCCTCGGCCGGTTTCGGATTTTCCGCCCGAAGGACGTCGCGAAATGACGCCCACCGCCTCCGTCGCCGTCGGAACGCTCGCCGGCTCGGCCGCGGGGGCGCTCCTCTGGGCGTGGCTCTTCCGCGCCGAGCGATCGGGGACCCTCTCGCGGAAGGGATGGCTGCTCCTGATGCTCCTCGCCGGGCTCGCCTGCCGCGGGGGCCTTGCGGCGAAGACCCCCGCCTTCTACGCCCCCGACGAGCGGTCGCACTTCAACTACGCGCGCTATCTTGCTGAATATCGAGCCTTCCCCGTCCAGGCGGCGAAGACCGACGCCGAGACCGATGACTGGGAATATTACCAGCCCCCGGCCTATTACATGCTCCTCGCGGCGCCCCATGCCTTCGTCGCGGACGTGTGCGGCGCCGGGACCGCGCTCGACGTGCGAGTGCTGCGGCTCGTCTCCGTCGCCCTCTGGGGCCTCGCGGCGTGGGGCGTATACCGCTTCCTCATGAAGCGGAGCGACATCGACGACGTTGGCGCGGCGGCGCTCATGGGAATCGTTTCGCTCCTGCCGGCGTGGATGTCCATCTCTTCGTCGGTCAATAACGACGTCGCCGTCGTTGCGCTCGGCATCGCGTTCATGCTGCTCGCGATGGGAGAGCCCTCGTTCCGGCGTTCCGCCCTCATGGGCCTTGTGGCCGGCCTCGCGATGCTCTCCAAGTCGAGTGCCGCGCTGCTTGCCGTGTGGGCCGCGGCCTACTGGATCATCCGCGCGGTCCGCCGCGAGTCGCGGCCGGGTGCGGCCTTCGCGCACCTGGCGCTCATCGCGCTCATCATGGCGGCGGTCTGGCTGCCGTGGGGCGCGAGGAATCTCCAGGTCTACGGCAGCTTCACCGCGGAGGACGTCGCCAACGTGCGTCCCGACGCGTCGGGACCGGCGACGGCGGACGACGTCATGCGCTGGGCCGCGGGGTGGACGAGCACGTTCTGGGCCGCGGCGGGGATCTACAACGACCTGCGGTTCTACTACGTCGGCACGGCGCTTTCGGCGGGCCTCGTCCTTGCGGCGATCTGGCTTCTCTGGAGCCGGCGCGAGAGGCTGATGGAGGAGGTCCGTCCCCAGGCCACGCTCCTTGCGGCCGGGCTCGTCGCGCTGATCGTCAATGCGGCCCTCGCGGTGCGGTTCGCGATGCTCTACAACCAGGCCCAGGGGCGGTTCTTCTTCGTCCTGCTCGTGCCCATCGCCTTCCTGCTGGCCGCCGGGCTCCGCGCGTCGGCGGACGACCCCCGCCGGGCCTCGCTCCACGCGACCGGCTTCCTGCTGACGTTTGCTCTGGCCTTCACGGGGTATACTCTCGGAAGCGTCCGGTTTCTCGGATAGCCTCCTAAAGGGGCGGGCCTCCGGGTGCCGATATTATATGGAGAGAGTGTGCGTGCCGGGCGGGGCTGCCCGTCCGGGCGAGTGAACCCGCGGAAAGGTCCGATCCATGAGCCGAGCGAAAGTCGCCATCGTCCGCGTCAAGCCCGAGACCATCCTGGCCGATATCGCCCGCGCGTGCGAACTGGGCGGGATGCGCGAGACGATCAAGCCGGGCGTCACCACCATCCTCAAGAACAACATCTCCTGGCACCTGATGTATCCCTCGGCCAACACCACCCCCTGGCAGCTCGAGGGGACCATCCTCGCGCTCAAGGCCGCGGGCGTCAACGACCTCGTCTGCGTCGAGAACCAGACCGTCGTCACCAACGCCTTCAAGGGCGAGGTGCTCAACAAGCAGCGCCCCGTCTGCGAGCACTACGGCGTGCCTATCAAGTACAACTTCCGGCCCGAGGATATGAAGTGGACGATGTACGAGCCGAAGAACCACGAGCCGCTCGCGGTGGATGAGGTCTTCACGAAAGGCGTCTACATCCCCGACTTCTTCATCGGCAAGAACGTCGTCCACCTGCCGACGACGAAGTGCCACATCTACACCAACACGACCGGCGCCATGAAGAACGCCTTCGGCGGGCTCCTGAATAACAAGCGGCATTACTGCCACTCGCGCATCCACGAGACGCTCGTTGACCTCCTGGCGATTCAGAAGGAAATCCACCCCGGCATCTTCGCGATCATGGACGGCACGACCGCGGGCAACGGTCCCGGCCCGCGCACGATGAAGCCCGAGACGAAGAACGTCTACCTCGCTTCGAGCGACTGCGTGGCCATCGACGCCGTGGCGGCAAAGATGATGGGATTCGACCCGATGGATTGGGGGTTCATCCGTCACGCGCACGAGCGGGGTCTCGGCGTCGGGCGCATTGAGGAGATCGAGATCGTCGGCGACGTCGACGCCGCGGCGGAGAACTGGCACTTCCACACCGGCGACAACTTCGCTTCGGGCGTGGGCAAGCAGTTCTGGTTCGGGCCCCTGCGCTGGTTCGAGCACCTCATGTTCCACACGCCCATCGTCTACGGCTTCATCGTCGCCTCGGCCGTCTATCACGACCGCTTCTGGTACCCCATCAAGGGGAAGAAGGTCGTCAAGAAGTGGCTCGCCGAAAGCCCGTGGGGGCAGATGTTCGAGAAATACCAGCCGGGCGTTCTGAAGTAGGGGCACGGTCCCGACGCGTCGGGATGCCCGCGCTTTCAGTTTTCGAGAAACAAGACGGGCACGGCGTGCCGTGCCCCTGCGGGAAAAAGCCGGAGGCAACAATGCGCTGGTTCTTCCTTCTCTTCGCGATGACGATCAACTCCGCCGCGAGCGTGTTTCTGAAGCTCGGCTCGAAGTACGCCGAGGCCAATCCGCTCGCCGACGGCGCCGGGCTCGTCGACAAGGTCTTTCATTTCCTGAACGCATGGACGATCGTCGCCATCGTGATGTTCGCGCTGAACGTCCTGGCCTACCGCAAGGCGCTCGACGGGTTCAACCTGAGCATCGCGAACCCCATCATGGTCTCCGGCGGCGTCGTCCTCGTCGCCACCGCCGCCTGGCTCATCCCGGCGCTCTCCGAGCGCCTCTGCTGGTGGCAGGTCCTCGGCATCGGCATGATCGTCGCGGGGATCTGGTTGGTGGTCTACACGCCCGCCCGGGCCGTCTCGACCCACTGACGTAAACCGGTCAGCATGTTCCCATTCGGAATCCGGCGACGTCAACCCGACGAGCCGCCTCGGCAAAGGCGCCCCAAAGCAGATCACGATTGACTTTTGACGACGGGGCGCTATAATGGCTACTCCGTTGAATCGCGTATCTTATTGAGCTGCAATCACTTATGGCGAGGACCTCATGACGCACAATATCACTCTCATCACCGGCGACGGCATTGGCCCCGAGGTGGCGCTGGCGACGCGGCGCTGCGTCGATGCGACGGGCGTCAAGATTCAGTGGAACGAGGTCGAGGCGGGGGTCGATTACCTGGCGAAGACCGGCAAGCTGATGCCGGACGACCTCATCGACCGCATCCGCAAGGACAAGGTCGCGCTCAAGTCGCCGATTACGACGCCGGTGGGGACGGGCTTCCGTTCGATCAACGTTCACCTGCGCAAGGCGCTCGACCTTTACGCCTGCGTGCGTCCGTGCAAGAGCTACAAGGGCGTGCGTTCGCGCTACCAGAGCATCGACCTCGTGCTCGTGCGCGAGAATACGGAAGACCTCTACGCCGGCATCGAGTTCCAGAAGGGCACCCCCGAGGCGGCCGAGATCATCCAGACGATCGAGCGGCTCGGCAAGGTGAAGGTCCGCCCCGACTCCGGCATCTCCATCAAGCCGATTTCCGTCACCGGCAGCACGCGCATCGTGAAGTATGCTTTCGATTACGCCCGCGCCAACAAGCGCAAGAAGGTGACGGCTGTCCACAAGGCGAACATCATGAAGCACACCGACGGGCTCTTCCTCGAAGTCGCGCGCAGCGTCGCCAAGGGCTACTCGGATATCGAGTTCGAGGATCGCATCGTCGACAACATGTGCATGCAACTCGTGCAGAAGCCGGAGCTTTACGACATCCTCGTGCTGCCGAACCTCTACGGCGACGTGCTGAGCGACCTGTGCGCGGGGCTCGTCGGCGGGTTGGGCGTGGCGCCGGGCGCGAACATCGGCGAGAACTGCGCTCTTTTCGAGGCGACGCACGGCTCGGCCCCGAAATACAAGGGCCTCAACAAGGTCAACCCCGTCGCGGTCATCCTCTCCGCGGTGCTCATGCTCCGGCACATCGGCGAGAAGGCCGCCGGCGACAAGCTCGAGAAGGCCGTCGCCGACGTCATCGCCGAAGGCAAGTACGTCACCTACGACATGAAGGCCGACCGCAACGACCCGACCGCCGTCGGCACGAGCCAGATGGCCGACGCGATTATCCGCCGCATTCGCGGCTGACGGACAGAAAGGTCGAAGGTCAAAGGTCAAAGGCCGAAGGAGAAGCGGGAAGAAGCGCATCTTCAACCTTCGGCCTTAGGCCTTTGACCTTCGGCCTTCTCGGTTCAGCGGAGCGCTTGTATGCCTAACCGCGCGTGGCTGGTTCAGGAACTCCTCTCCGGCCGGCGTCGCTCGTTCGGCGCGTCGCTCGCGCGCGGGGCGCTCTGGACGCTCTCGGTTCCCTATCGCGCCGCGGTCGCCCTCCGAAACGCCTGCTACGACCGCCACCTCCGCGCGGTGAGCCGGTTCGATTGCCCCGTCATCTCCGTCGGCAACATCACCGCGGGCGGCACCGGCAAGACCCCGCTCGTCGAGCTCATCGCCCGGCATATCCTCACGCGCACCGACAAGCTCGCCCTCATCAGCCGCGGCTACGGCTCGGCCGGCGGCGACGAGAAGAACGACGAGGCGAAGCTGCTCGAGGAGAACCTGCCCGGCGTCCCGCACGTCATCGGCAAGGACCGCGTCGCCTGTGCATCGGCTGCCCGTCGCAAGCACGACGCGCGGGTCATCCTCCTCGACGACGCCTTCCAGCATCGGCGCATCGCGCGCGACCTCGATATCGTCGCGGTCGACGCGACCCGCCCGTTCGGCTTCGGCCACGTACTGCCGCGCGGGCTCCTGCGCGAATCGCCGAAATCGCTCTCGCGGGCCGACGTCGTCGTCATCACGCGCTCGGCGCTCGTGACGCCCGAAGAGTTTGTGGCCGTCGAGGCCGAAGTCGCGCGGCTTGCGCCGAAGGCGCTCGTCGTCCACGCGGAAGAGGTCGTCACTGCGCCCGAGTCGCTCGCCGGAAAGCGCGTCGTCGCGTTCGCGGGGCTCGGCAATCCCGATGCGTTCCGCCGGACGGTTGCGAAGTCGGGCGCGAGGCTCGGCGCGTTCCTCGTCTTCGGCGACCATCATCCTTACGCCGAACGCGAGATCCGCGTCATCGACCGCGTCGCCGTCGACGAGAAGGCCGACGCGATCCTCACGACGCAGAAGGACGCGGTCAAGCTGCCGCCCGGATTTGACTGGCACGTGCCGCTCGTCGTCGTCAAAATGGAGATGCGCCTGACGAAGAACGCCGACGCGTTCCTTCGCCGGCTCGACGAAGTCGTCGCTTCTTCATCCCTCTCCCCCCGGGAGAGGGCGGGGTGAGGGGGAACGCGGAAGACGTCCAAGGGAAATCACATGCCTGAACAACTCGCTGAAATTCTCGAAGGCCTCGGCCGTCCACGCGTGCTCGTCGTCGGCGACGTCATCCTCGACCGCTACGTCTGGGGCGAGGTCGAGCGCATCTCGCCCGAGGCGCCCATTCCGGTGCTCTCGGTGACGAAGGAGGAGTCGAGTCTCGGCGGCGCCGCGAGCGTCGTGCAGGACCTTGTCGCGCTGGGCGTTGACGTGGAGTGCGCGGGGGTCGTGGGACGCGACGCGGCGGCCGCGGAGTTCCGCGCGCTTCTGCGCAAGGCCGGCGTGCGCGATTCGCTCATCGTTGCCTGCCCCGGCCGGCGCACCACCACCAAGGCGCGCGTCATCGCCCGCAAGCAGCAGGTTCTCCGCGTCGACCGCGAAGACACTCACGAACTTCCCGCAAAGGTCGTCGCCAAGGTTCTCGCGTTCGTGCTGAAGGAAATCCGTCGCTCGCAGGCGGTCATCGTCAGCGACTACGGCAAGGGCCTCGTGACGGGCGCGCTCGTCGCGAAGATTGCCGCCGCGGCGAAGCGCGCGGGGATTCCCGTCATCGCCGATACGGCCAAGCAGGCTAACTTCCGCAAGTACCGCGGGCTCACCGCGATCACCCCGAACCGCAGTGAGTCGGAACTGGCGACCGGGATGAAGATCGCCACCGTCGAGGGCGCGAAGCCCGCCGCGAAGAAGCTCCTGCGCGAGTTGAAGCTCGACGCCGTGCTCATGACACTCGACCGGGACGGCATCGTGGTGATGGAGAAGTCCGGGGGATTCACGCACGTGCCGACGCGGCCGCGGACGGTCTACGACGTGACGGGCGCGGGCGACATGGTCATCGCGATGGTGGGAGCCGTCGTTGCGGCGGGTCACGGGTGGGTCGACGCGGCGCGCCTCGCGAACGTGGCCGCGGGCATCGAGGTGCAGCGCATCGGCTGTCAGCCGATTCCCAGGGAGGACATCCTCCGCGCACTCGCCGGCGAGCACGTCGTCGCGGCGGACAAGCTGAAGACGCCGCGCGAGCTGGTTCAGGTTCTCGCCGAGCATCGCCGTCGTGGCGACCGGATCGTCTTCACGAACGGCTGCTTCGATCTCCTGCACGTGGGCCATGCCAAGTACATCGGGTTCGCGAGGCGCCTCGGCGACCTGCTCGTCGTGGGGCTCAACACGGATCGGTCGGTGCGGGCGCTCAAGGGCCCGAGCCGTCCCGTCGTCGGCGAGCGCGAGCGCGCCCAGATGCTCGCGGCGCTTGGCGACATCAGCTACGTTGTCCTCTTCGACGACGACACCCCCGAGAAGCTCATCCGCTCCGTCCGCCCCGACGTCCTCGTCAAGGGCGAAGACTGGAAACACAAAGGCGTCGTCGGCCGCGAGTTCGTCGAATCCTATGGCGGCGAGGTCATCCTTGCGCCGCTGGTGAAGGGGAAGAGCACGACGGCGCTCATCCGCCGGGCGCAAGGAATCTGCGACACATCTTCGGCAATCGGATTGACTGATAAGAAATAGTCGCTTTCGGCTTGATTACGGCCGATAATGCAGTATAATACACTGCGTGTGCAGTATATTGCGCTGCATGGAGGCCAAGATGAGCGGGACGGTTTTCGGGTCGCGGCTGCGGTCAAAGGCTATCGGGTGGCTCTTCTCTCACCCGGACGAGCGGTTCCACGTCCGCCGGCTGGAGGCGCTTCTCGGCGAGGACTCGACGAACCTGAGCCGGGAGCTGGCGCGACTGGCGGCGGACGGATTGCTCGTCGCGCAGACCGAAGGACGCCAGAAGTACTATCGGGCCGACGCGCGCTGTCCCATCTTCGAGGAACTGAAAGGCATCGCCGTCAAGACCACGGGCGTCGCGGATATCGTACGCGAGGCGTTGGCGCCCATCCGAGATCACATCCGCGTCGCGTTCATCTACGGCAGCCAGGCGTCGGGGGCGTTTGATGTTCATAGCGACGTGGACGTGATGATCGTCGGAGAGGTCGGCTTTGCTGAGGAAGCTTCCAGCATGGCGGGCGTTCACGAGAGGCTCCGACGCGACGTGAACACCACCACCTATCCTCCGGAGGAGTTCCGGCGAAAAGTCCGGGAAGGACATTACTTTCTGGCAGACGTGATGCGAGGTTCGAAGATATTCCTCGTAGGAGACGAGCGTGAGCTTGCAGCAGTGGCTGGCGAACGGCTGGCTCCATGCGCACCAGGCGACGCGCGGTGAGATTGCCGAGCGCCTCGCCCACGCGGAGGAGGATCTGCGAGGATGCCGCATCGCCGAACTCAGCGCCGATTGGCGCCTCGCGATGGCCTATAACGCCGCGCTCCAGGTTGCTGCCGCCGCCCTTGCCGCCGAGGGATTTCGGACGAGGGGAGGCACGCCGCACCATCATTACACGATTCAGTCTCTGAGCCTGACGGCCGGGATCGACGCGGCCCGGGTCCGCCTTCTCGACGATATCCGCAGGAAGCGCAATGCCGCGGAGTATGACCGCCTCGGCAGCGTGTCGGACGCGGAGGCGCGCGCGGCGGTCGAGTTCGCAACCCGCCTGAGGGAAGACGTGATCCGGTGGCTTCGCGACAAGCATCCCATGCTTCTTTCGAAATGACGGGCTCCATGGATAACGACTACCGCATCACCATCGGCCTCGAAGTGCATGTGCAGCTTAAGACCGCGAGCAAGATGTTCTGCGGGTGCGCGACGACGTTTGGGGCGGCGCCCAACTCGCAAACGTGCCCGGTGTGCCTGGGGATGCCGGGGACGCTGCCGGTGATGAATAAGCGCGCGTTCGAACTGGCGGTGAAGACCGCGTCGGCGCTCGATTGCGAAATCGTGCCGCTCACGCGCTTCGACCGCAAGAGCTACTACTACCCCGACCTGCCCAAGAATTACCAGATCTCGCAATACGACCAGCCGCTCTCGCGCAACGGGCGGCTCGACGTCGATACCTCCGCCGGAGCGAGGCGCATCCGCATCCGCCGGGTGCATCTGGAAGAGGACGCGGGCAAGCTCCTCCACGGCGAGGGCGGCTCCACCGCGGTCGACCTCAACCGCACGGGGCTGCCGCTGATGGAGATCGTCAGCGAGCCGGACATCCACTCGGTGGAAGAGTTGCGCGAATACCTCGCGTCGCTCAAGCGGCTCCTTGTCTACCTCGACGTCTCCAACTGCAACATGGAAGAGGGCAATATCCGAGCCGACGCGAACATCTCGGTGCAGAAGGACGTGGACGGCCGCGAGGTCTCGACGCCTATCAGCGAGATCAAGAACATGAACTCGTTCAGCGCGTGCGAGAAGGCGATGGCTTACGAGGCCGAGCGCCTCGTGAGGCGGCTCGACGAGGGCGCGCGCATGGAGACGCACCCGAAGGAGACCCGCGGCTGGGACGACGACCGGGGCGTCACCGTCGCGCAGCGGCAGAAGGAGGAGGCGTCGGACTATCGCTATTTCCCCGACCCGGATCTGGCGCCGGTGAAGATGACGGCCGAGTGGCTTGCGAAGATTCGCGCGGAGATCCCGGAACTGCCCGAGCCCCGGCGGAAGCGATTTATCGCGGATTATGCGCTCGGCGAATATGACGCGGGCGTGCTCGCCGCGGATCGTCGCATGGCGGACTACTTCGAGGCGCTGGCGAAGGCCGCAGGCGACGCGCGCTCGGCGTGCGTCTGGGTGTCCCAGCACGTGATGCGCGCGCTGAATTCCCGCAACATCGGCATCGCCGAATTCCCCGTCGCGCCCGAGCGCCTCGCGGAGCTGTTGCGCCTGGTCGCCGACAAGTCCGTAAGCCTCTCCGCCGCGCAGACGACGGTCTTCCCCGCGATGATCGACAGCGGCAAGTCCGCGAAGGAGATCGTCGCCGAGAAGGGCCTCGCCCAGGTCTCCGACACCGGCGCCCTCGATGCCGCGGTCGACGTGGTTGTCGCGAAGTTCCCGTCGCAGGTCGAGCAGTATCGCTCCGGCAAGACGGGTGTCTTCAACTTCCTTCTCGGGATGCTCATGAAGGAGACGAAGGGCAAGGCCAACCCGCAGGTGGCGGGGGAGCTCTTGAAGAAGAAGCTCTCTTAGCTTTTGTAGGGGGCCACCTACGTGCGGCCCCGTGCTTCTTCTTCGAGCAGCAGAAGAAGAGCGGGCGGACACAGGGGTCCGCCCCTACAAGAAACTACGGCTTCGGCCTTGGCGCGCGGGTCTGGCTGGCGAAGATGCGGCCGATGCGGTTCTCGGTGCCCTTGACGATGCGGGCGATGTTGCCGGCGTGCTTGGCGATGACGAGGACGGCCAGGAGCATCGCGAAGACTAGGCGCGGCGTGTCGGAGCAGCTCTTCAGCAGCCACACCGACATGGGCAGAGCCGCCGCGGCGAAGATGCTGGCGAGCGACACGTAGCGCGAGACCGCGACCACCACCAGCCACACGCCGAACGCGATGAGCGACGGCAGCCACGCGAGCACGAGCCACACTCCGAGCGCCGTTGCGACTCCCTTGCCTCCCTTGAACCGGAGCCACACGGGGAACGTATGTCCGATGACCGCCGTCGCGGCGGCGAGGACGAGATAGAGCGACTGCTGTTCGGGCGCAATCCATCCCAGAAACGCGCGCGCCACCAGCCCGACCGCCGCGGCGCCCTTGCCCACGTCGAGCGCGAACACCAGCACCCCGCGCCGCCAGCCGAGGATTCGCGCGACGTTGGTCGCCCCGACGTTCTTTGAGCCCCACTGGCGAATGTCGATGCCGCCCATCCGCCCGACGAGGTAGCCGAACGGGATGCTGCCGAGGAGGTAAGCGCCGAGAAGTCCGAGCGTCCAGCCGAGCACTGCCGTCATGAGCGCCCTTTCAGGCGAATGGTTTCTTCGTAGACCGCGAGCATCTCGCGGACATTATCTCCGATCGTGTGCTCTTCCGCAAGGGCCCTCGCGGTGAGCCCCATCTCCGCGCGGCGAGCGGGCTCGAGCATCGCCCAGAGCGCGCTGTTGAGCGCCTCCGGGTCGCGCGGCGGAATGATGAATCCCTCGCGCCCGTCCGTCATCAACTCGCCGGCGCCGTTCATCGTCGTCGTCACCACCGGCAGCCCCGACGCGAGCGCCTCCAGCACCGTGAGCGAGCACGGGTCGTAATGCGTCGGATGCACGTAAGCATCGGCCGCCGCGTAATAGGGCGCCGCATCTTCGACGGCTCCGGCGAGCACGAGGCGTCCGGACTCGGATCGGCAGACCGCCTTGCCTTTGCCCACGACGACGACGCGGCAGGCGGGGAATCCCTCGGCCAGGACGCACGCGCTCAGCTCGCCCACGCCCTTGAGCTGGAAATTGTGCGCGACGATGAGGAAGACGAGTTCGTCCTCGCCGATGCCGAGCCGCTTGCGGACGTCCGCGCGGAAGGCCTCGCGATTTCGCGGATGGAACCGCTCGACGTCGACGCCGTTATAGACGACGCGGATCTTCTCATCGGCGACGGAATAGAACCGCTGCATGTCGCGCTTGACCATCTCGGAGAGCGCGACGAAGAGCGCAGGCGGGCGTTCGACGTACTGCCTCCGCTCGATGCGTCGGAACCGCCGTTGTTTCGGGTTGATTGCGTCGCAGAGCCTGCACGCCCGACGCGCCTCGCGGTTGGCGAGGTGAACGCCGCCGTGAGGCTGAAAGACGTCGGCGCCCCACGTCCAGCCGGTGCCGTGGACGACGTCGAACTCCTCCTCCGCCAACTCCCGCTCGACGTCCGCGCCGAAATCGCTCCCCCGAACGGGCCGCACCGTTACGCCCTTCGGCGCCTCGGGACCGCACACGGCGGCGAAGACGGAGACCTCGTGCCCCGCCGAGGCGAGGGCGGAGGTGAAGTCCCACGCGTAGCGTTCGGCCCCGCCGAGGGAGGGATCGAATTTCTCACAGAGGTAGGCGATCTTCATCGTCGCGCGGCCTTTCGGCGGTCGTGCTCGCGGATGCGGGCGGTCTTCGCAAGCACCGCGCGGGCGAAGTCCCTGTGAGCGGGACCGAGCCGGTCGACCTTGAAATAGGCATGCAGGAATCGCACCGCGTCGGTGCGGCTCAGGGCACTCACCGGGCGCGAGAACTCGAGCTGCGCCAGGTCCTTGACGCGCCATCGTTCCAGAAAGAAGGGCGCCAGGCGCTGGAGGTCGATGAGGTGCAGCGTGATGTCGTCCGCGGACTCGGTCACGAACACGTGGCAGAGGTAAAGGTCGCGGTGCGAGAGCTTCGCCGCGTGCAGCTTGCGCACGAGCTTGCCGAGTTTTTCGGCAAACCGCCTTCGCGCGGGAAGGGACTCGCGCTTCGCAGTGGAGAAGTGCGCGCGGGCGTAGTGGTCCGCCTCCACCCCTCCTTCGATCTCCGCGGCGACGAAGAGAGAGCGGCCCGTGTCCGGGTCTTCGCCGAGGAGCACCGCGCGGGCGGTCGAGATGCCGAGTCGGGAGACGGCCGGGATGGCGTCGCTTTCGACGCGCGCTGGGCTGAGGTGCGGGTAGAAGAGCCGGGCCATGAGCCCCGGCGGCTCGTGTCGCTTGACGAAGAGCGTGAGCGTGCGTCCTCCTTCGAGCGCGAGATCGACCCGCACGTTGGCGCGGTCGCGGAGCCGCCGCCAGGGCCGGCCGACGAGATCGTCGTCGTACCAGTTCTCGAACGCGTCGAGCCGGGCGTGGCGGAGGATCTTCGCGAACTCCGGGGCGACCCTCAGGCGCTTGTCGTCGAAGAGGGCCTGCAGGGCCGGCTCGTCGGTGTCCAGGAATTCGGCGGCGGGGTCGCTCATGTCTTCGGGAATTTCTCCATCAGCTCGCGCGCCGCGGCGACGACGCTCTCGGGCGTGATGCGCCTCATGCAGCGATGGTCCGCGCGGCACGTCGGCCGCTGGCACGGGGCGCATTCGGCCGACGCGCTCAGGGCGATCTCCTTCGCGAAGCCCGTGTCGGACCAGCGCGGGTCGGTCGGGCCGAAGAGGGTGACGACCGGCGTGTCGAGCGCGGCGGCGTAATGCCGCGGGCCGGTGTCGTTGGTGATCATGACCGCGGCGCGGCGGACGAGCGGCTTGAGAAGCGAGAGGCCGGCGGGCTCGTCGTGAAGCGACACGACCGGTGCGTGCGATTCGAGCGCGATGGAGCGCGCGAGGTCGCGTTCGTTCGGGGCGCACGTGATGACCACCTGCACGTCCCGGCCGGCGGCGAGCGTCTCGGCCGCGCGGGCGAAATGCTCCGGCGGCCATCGCTTGGACGCGCCGAACGCCGCGCCCGGGTTCATCAGCACGATGCGCTTCGTGAAATCGATCCCGCGCCGGACGCCATAGGTATCGAGGTCCCTCTCCAACTCCGGCCGCGCGAAGAGTTCGAGCTGCCGGTCAGTCGCCTCGCAGCCCAGATACGCCGCCAGCGCGAGGTAGTAATCGACCATCGGCGCCGGGAGGTAGTGGCCGTTCTCCGTCTTCGGCTTGAGGCTCTCGGTGAGAAGCGCCCGGCGGAAATCGCGCGCGTAGCCGACGCGGTTTTTCACGCGGCCAAGCCGCAGGAGGAGCGCCGTGCGGAAGGAATTGGTGAGCAGGATGCCGACGTCGTATCCGCCGGAGCGCACGCGCTTGGCGGCGCGCAGCGTGCCGAGGAAGCCCTTGTCCTCGGGGCCGGTCTCGAGGAACGCGTCGAACCACGGGGCGTCTTCGAGCACGGGCCGGGCGTTGCGCGTCACGGCCACGGTGATGTGCTCGTTCGGGAACCTCGCGCGGATCGCGCGGAAGGCGGGCGTCGCCATCACGATGTCGCCTACCCACGTCGGCGCATAGACGAGGATGCGCGTCGGGTGAGCCTTCAGTCCGGGAGTCTCGAGTGTGCTCACGCTGTTTCTTTCCTTTGTAGGGGGGGACCCACGTGTCTCCCCGTTCTTCTTCTTCACAACTCGCAAAGAAACACGGGCGGACACATGGGTCCGCCCCTACATGAAAACAAGAAACTACAGCCGCCCGAGGACGAACAGCGTCAGCGTGAGGAGTTGGAAAAAGATCGCCCACTGAAGCCCCATCGACGGCGCGCCGAACCAGTAGCCGAAGACGATGCTGCCGACGGCGAAGGCCTGGGCGATGGCGCCGATGACGTGCCACATGCTGAACTGCCGGAAGCCGAGCGTCCGCGAGATGCTCTGCAACTCGCGCAGGATCTCATCGTTCGCGGGCTCCTTCTCCACGCGCCGTCGCGAGACGATGAGCGCGGCGCAGGCCTCGCAGAGATAGACCCCTTCGCGGCCGAAGGCCCGTCCGGCCTCGATGTCGCCCGGGCGGATCGCGCGGCCGCATCGCCCGCAGGCAGGCTCCGCCGTCTTCGGCGGGAGGGCCGGCGTCGGCGCCGCGACCGGCGCGGGAGCAGGAGCCGGCGCGGGAGCAGGAGGGGGCTCAGGCGGCTCCGCCTTCTCGGCCTTCTCCTTCGCGCGCGGCTTCGGCTTCTTCTTCTCCAGTTCGGGCTCCGGGACGAATTCCGGCGCCGCCGGGCGGATGGGAATCTCCGCGGGCTTCTCCACGGGCTCCGGCTCCGGGGGGGATGCGGGTTCCGCCGCGGGCTCGGGAGCGGCGGCGACCGGCGGCGGCTCCGGTTTCGCGTCGGATTCCATGCGCAGGATTTCGTCCACCGCGGCGGTGAGGTCCGGGGCCTGGCCGCAGGAGTCCGGCAGGCGATCGGCCCGCGACGCGCTCTGGGTCAGCAGGATCGCGCGGGTCCCCGCCGCAAGGCCGGCCTCGACGTCGCGCGGGGCGTCGCCGATCATTACGGACCTCGTGAGGTCGAGGCTGAGGTCCTGTGCGGCTTGGAGGATCATCCCCGGGCGCGGCTTTCGGCAATTGCATACGACGGAGTATTCCGGCACCTTGCCCTCGGGCAGGTGCGGGCAATAGTAGATCGCATCGAGCGCGGCGCCGCGCTTCTTCAGCAGGTCGGTCATGCGCTGGTTCGTCGCCGCGACGTCCGCCTCGGTGTGCAGTCCGCGCGCCACGCCCGACTGGTTCGTGACCACGACCACCGCCCACCCGGCCTTGTTCAGCCGAGCGATCGCCGATCCCGCCTCGGGCATCAGCTTCACGTCCTCCACGCGGTGGACGAAGCCGACGTCTTCGATGATCGTGCCGTCACGGTCGAGGAATACGGCGCGCTTTGGCATCGCGGAGTCCCTCGGGCAGTCAATTACTTGCTGTTTCACCCCTCTCCTCCTTCAGGGGGAGAGGGTAGGGTGCGGGGGCTGTCGGCTGCTGTGGAAACGGTCCCCTCACCTTTAGCCCTCTCCCCCTGGAGGGGGAGAGGGAGAAGAAGCGACATGATAATTCAAACCGCCGGCCGTCTCAAGTGGAAGTCCGTCGCCGACTGAAACGCGTTCGCGAGGTGGAGCAGACGCGATTCCTCGAGCGCCGGGGCCATGAGCTGGACGCCGACGGGGAGCCCGGAGGAGTCGAACCCGCACGGGATCGAAATGCCCGGGATGCCCGCCATGTTTGCCGGGATGGTGAAGATGTCGGCGAGGTACATCTGGAGCGGGTCGGTCGATCTCTCGCCCAGCTTGAACGCGGTCGTGGGGCTCGTGGGAGAGAGCACCGCGTCGACCTCTTCGAACGCCTTGCGGAAGCCTTCGGCGACGAGCCGGCGGACCTTCGCGGCCTTGAGGTAATACGCGTCGTAGTAGCCGCTGGAAAGCGCATGCGTTCCGAGCATGATGCGGCGCTTCGCCTCGTCGCCGAAGCCCTCCTCGCGCGTGCGCGAGTAAAGCTCGATGATGTCCGTCTTCGCCGCAGTGCGGTGGCCGTAGTGGACGCCGTCGAAGCGCGCGAGGTTGGAGCTGGCCTCCGCGGTGCCGATGATGTAATAAGCGGAGACGCCGTATTTCGGGTCGGGGAGCGATACGTCGCGCACGTCGTGGCCGAGCGAGCGGAATGCCTCGGCGGCTTCGCGGACGCGCTTCTCGACGTCGGGGGCGAGGCCGTCGATGAAATACTCCCGCGGCAGGCCGATGCGCATCTTCGGGCAGGGGCGGGAAATCCCGGCGAGGTAATCCGGCACCGGCGCCGGCGACGAGGTCGAGTCGCTCGCGTCGTGCCCGGCGATGACGCCAAGGAGAAGCGCCACGTCCTTCGCGTCGCGCGCGCAGGGCGCAATCTGGTCGAGCGAGCTGCCGAACGCGATGAGCCCGTAGCGCGAGACGCGGCCGTAGGTCGGCTTGAGGCCGGTGACGCCGCAGAAGCTCGCGGGCTGGCGCACCGAGCCGCCGGTCTCGCTGCCGAGCGCCAGCGGGGTCATCCCCGATGCAACCGAGGCGACGGACCCGCCGCTGGATCCGCCGGGGACGCGCGAAGAGTCCCACGGGTTTCGCGTCGGGAAGAACGCCGAGTTCTCCGTCGAACTGCCGAACGCGAACTCGTCCATGTTGGCCTTGGCCAGGATGACGGCGTCCGCCGCGCGGAGCTTGGCGACCACGCCGGCGTCGTAGGGCGGCTTGAAGTTGCGGAGGATCCTCGACGCGCAGGTGGTCTCCCAGCCCTTCGTGCAGATGTTGTCCTTGAGGACGATGGGAAGCCCGGCGAGGGCGCCGAGTGGCTCGCCCTTCGCTCGGGCGGCGTCGATCGACTGCGCCTGGGCGAGGGCTTCTTCCGCGCGGACGGAAAGGAGGGCTTTGATCGACGGGTCGAGCCCGGCGATGCGGTCGAGCGAGGCGCGGACGATGTCGCGGGCGGAGAGGGCGCCGGACTTCTGTGCGTCGAGCAACTCGCAGGCGGTCATTTCGTGGAGGGGCTTCAAGGCGCTATTCTCCCCACTCGAGGACCGGGGGGACGAGGAAGAACCCGTCGCGCTTCTGGGGCGCGTTAGCGAGGGCCTCGTCGGGGGAAAGCGAAGGCTTCGTCGCGTCGTCGCGGAAGATGTTGGAAAGGTCGAGCGGGTGGCTCATGGGCTCGACGCCGGAAGTATCGATCTCGTTCAGTTCGTCGACGTAGGCGAGGATGTGCGAAAGCTGGGCGGCGAATCGCTGCATCTCCTCGGGCGTCAGGGCGAGGCGCGCGAGCTTGGCGACGTGCGCGACCTGCTTTTCGTCGATCATGGCGGGCTCCCGGGGAATCGCCTTTCGCGGGTCAGGCATTCCTGTCTGACGCTTTTCGTAGGTCATCCCGACGCGTCGGGACTGTCTGACCTCAACCGGACAGGCCCCGATACATCGGGGTCCCCACAAGCAGCGTCCCCAAATGAAAATTGGTTAGACGCTCAGGCGCCTAACCAATCTTGTGAATGCGTTTCCCCTTCTCGGGGTTATCGTCTCTTGCCGCCGCCGCGCTTGCCGCCCTTGCCCTCGCGCTCCTCACGCCGCTCGTCGCGACGCTTCTGCTCGAGGGTCTTCGGGGGCACGCCGGACTCGATGGCGTCGAGCATCTCGAGAGTCTCCAGACGGGCTTCGCCGGCGGACACGCCGCGCCGCGGACCGCCGGGCTTGCCTTCGCGCGACTTCATCCGGGCCTCGTCGCGCGCTTTTTCCTCGGCTTCCCTCGCCGCCTCGGCCGCCTCCGCCTCGATGCGCTCCTTCTCCGCCTGCGCGACCGCCGCATGGGAAGCAGCCTCCGCCGCGGCCAGGGCCTGGCGGCGCTGCTCCGCCTTCTCGGCCGAGCGCGCGATCTGGTTGGGACGCACGGGGGCGCGCTGGATCTTGCCGGCGTGGATGCACCGCGCGCACACGCCGACGCGGGCGACCTTGCCGTCCAGCACGATCTTCACCGTCTGGATGTTCGGATAGAAGCGGCGCCTGCTGATTCCGCCCGTGTGCAAGCCGATGCCGCCCTTGTACTTCGGCGAACCGGAACGCGTGATCTGGTTTCCCATGGAAGACGTGCTTCCACAGATGGCGCAGGATCGACCCACGTGACACTCCTTAACGCTCAAGCCCCAAGACGCGACAGTCTGACCTGACAAGAACGCAAGATATTAGCCGCCGGACGGTGGAAAGTCAAGGCTTTTCCGATCCGCAGGCTGGTTGAGGACCAATCACTCCGTTGGCTACCATATGATGGAGGCGTAACTATTGTGCATACAGCCGCTTGCGTATTATGCAGGCTGCCCGGCTGTCGACGGGGCACTCCGGGGGATTCTTGCCCCCGGGCCGGTCCATGCGATGGTGGGAATCTCTGCCACAGGCTGTGGCAGAACTGGTTCCGTCAAAACTCCAACAGGTTGTTGGAGAATCGAGGGCGTCCAGGGAAGCAGGCCCTCGCCCGACCGCGAATTGTCCAGCAACCTGCTGGACAATGTCGACAATCGGCGCAACGGAATCGGGCGGACACATGGGTCCGCCCCTACACAAGAGACTACTCCCCATGCTGGAAGGTCAGGTGACGCTTCCAGTTCGCGTCGTCGAGGTCGGGGTGGTCGGTGCGGCAGTGGACGCCGCGGGTCTCCTCGCGCAGGCGGGCGGCGTGGATGACGAGCTTGGCGACGGTGAGCATGTTCTGAATCGTCCAGCCGTGGGTGTCGGTGAAGGACTTGTCGAGGACGTAGCCGCACCAGAAGTCGACGTAGTCCTCGGCGGTCTCCAGGTGCGCCTGGTCGCGTTCGATGCCCGCGGCGCGCCACATGAGGGCGCGGAGCGAATTCTCCACGTCGCCGAGGTCGATGGCCCCGCGCTTGGGCTCTTCGAGGCGCGACGAGATCGGCAGCGGATGCCCGTTCGATCCGCCGCGGGTGAAGTCCTCTCCGGCCTGAATTCCCGCGCGGGCGCCGAGGACGAGGCCCTCCAGAAGCGAGTTCGATCCGAGGCGGTTCGCCCCGTGCAGTCCGGAGCAGGCGACCTCGCCCACCGCGAAGAGCCCCGGCACATTCGTTCGGCCGAGGGTGTCGACCTTGACGCCGCCGATGTAGTAATGCGCGCTCGGGCGGACGGGGATGAGGTCCTTCGTGATGTCGATGTCGAAGGAGAGGCAATCGCGGTAGATCGCCGGGAAACGCCGTCGCAGGTGATCGGCGTCGAGCCTGCGGACGTCGAGGTAGACGCAGGGGAAGCCGGTCTCCTGGAGTTCGTGGATGATGGCGCGCGAGACGACGTCGCGCGGGGCCAGCTCGGCGTCGGGGTGATACCTCGGCATGAATCGCTGGCCGGCCTTGTTGACGAGCCAGCCGCCTTCGCCGCGGACGGTTTCGCTGACGAGCGTTCGCCCGGCGCCCGCGACGTAGAGCGTGGTCGGGTGGAACTGGACGAACTCCAGGTCCTGCACCGTCGCGCCCGCGCGCCAGGCCATCGCGAGGCCGTCGCCCGTCGCGGTCGGAGGGTTGGTTGTCTCGCGATAGAGCCGGCCGATGCCGCCGGTGGCCAGAATCACGCGCGAGGCCCAGAAGAGCATCAGCCCCTTCGTCGGGCTGTGGACGAGCGCCCCCGCCGCGCGGCCCTCGGCGGTCAGGAGGTCGATGACGTAGTGGTCCTCGAACAGCTCGATGCCCGGAACGGAGCGTGCCTTCGCGACGAGCGCGCGGGAGATCTCCGCGCCGGTCGCGTCGCCGTTGGCGTGCAGGATGCGCGCGCAGGAGTGGCCGCCTTCCTTCGTGAACTCCAGGTCCCCGTCTTTCCGGTCGAAGTTGGCGCCCCACGAGATGAGTTCGTTGACGCGCATCGGGCCTTCGCCCACGATGACGCGCACGGCCTCCTCGTCGCACAGGCCCACGCCCGTGGCGAGCGTGTCTTTCACGTGCAGTTCGAACGAGTCCTCCGGCGACAGCGCCACGGCGATGCCTCCCTGCGCCTCGGCCGTGTTGGAGTCGCTCATGGACTTCTTCGCGATGAGCGCCACGCTGCCGTACTCCGCCGCCGCGATCGCCGCGCGCAGGCCGGCCACGCCGCCCCCGATGACGAGGACGTCGGCAAAGAGATGCGGCAGCGCCCGCGAGTTGAAGGGCGTCAGGTAGCGTCGGACTTCGAGCGGTCTTTTCACGTCGTTCTCCGGATGAAGGTGAATCTCGTAATTCTAGCCGATGCCGCGCGAAAGTAAAGTTCCAAGCAGCAAGCTCCGCACGCGAGGAAACGGCAAGCACCGGATTGCGGACGGAGACGCGAAGCCGCTCTGCCGGGCGGGTGAGGCCCTCGCGAGGTCCGGTTCAGCGGCCTGGCTGCGGCTCGGGCTCGGGATGGGTCCTGAGGTACATCTGCCGGCACTCGTTGGTGATGTAGAGATAGATGCCGGCGCCGACGGTCAGGGCTTCGCGGGCCCCCGGCCCCCCGGCGCTCCATCGGCAGCAGAAATCCTTCGGCAGGTAGATGATCGCCGGCCGGCCCTGCTCGCTCTCAAGCGCCGCGTATTGCACCTCGGCCTTGGGCGCGACGCCGCCCGACGTCATGCGCTCGAAGATGCGGTGCTTCGCCGGGAACGCCGCGAGGTCGGCGGCGAAGAGTTCTCTCGCGAGCGCGCGGACGGACGCATCGAACTCCTTCTTCCCGCAGCACGTCTGCGCGAGGATCGTCCCGCCTCCGGCGACGTAGGCCTTGAGCTTTGCCTTCTCGGCGTCGGAGAAATCGAGCTTCTCGTGGCCGCTGATGTAGAGGATGGGCGTCCGGAGCAGCAGCTCCCGCGGCGCTTCGAGCGTGACGATGCGCCATTGTACCGCCTGCTGGTAGCAATCCTCGATGAACTCGGCGAGGTGCTTCGCGTCGTAGGGGTCGCAGTTCCAGTCGCCGGTGCCCGCGCGTTCCAGCTTGTTGATGACGATCGGCTCGAGTCCGCGCGAGAGGAACGCGATGCCGAAGCAGTTCGTGACCTCCGTCGTGCCGAACATCGAGTCCCACCGGTTGGCCAGGAGGTCCTTCGCCCCCTCGGCGTACCAGTCATGCCCGCCGATGTTGGAGCGGCCCATGAGGATGCCGAGCCGTTCGAGCGCGTAGAGCCCGTAGGCGTCGGCGGTGACGCCTCCCTCGCCGGTCTCCTTCGTGCTGCCGGTCTTGCCCTTGGGGCCCGCGTTGCCCTCGCCGCCCTTTTCCCAGTTGTCGGCGAGCCACCTGAGCCCGGCGTCCACGGGCTTCGCGCGGGGGAGGGGCTTGCACTGTTTGTGCCCCTCGACGAGCGCCATCTCGATGCACAGTTCGAGCGAGATCGTCCCGGCGAGCGTCATGTTGGCGTAAGGCTGCGGGCGAAGCTGCGGGGCGTAGCCCCATCCGCCGTCGACGGACTGGGCCTTCACGTAGTGCTCGGCCGATCGCTCCCAAACCGACCGCGGGACCTGGAAGCCGGATCGCTGGGCGTTGTAGAGCCCGAGGAGCGCGAACTGCGTGTTGGACTTGTCGCCGCGGAAATCCGCGGTGAGCCGCTGACCCTCCCAGCCGGGCGGGGGGAAGTTAAGGAAGTATCCCCACGTGCCCATCGTCTCGGCGGTCGGGTGCTGGCTTGTCACGAGCATCGTCGCGTAGGCGTCGATGAGCCGGCGGTAGCGATCCGGGTTCGCCTGCGACGCCTGGTAGAGCACGGTGAGCGCGAGTCCGGCCGTATAGGTCCGCGGCTCGGGCGCGCGCTGGACGATCCAGGCGATGCCGTCGCGGCAGGCGCTCGTGGCCTTCGTCTGCAACTCGCCTTTGAGGTGCGGCCGCGCATATTGCAGCGCAAGGACCGCGAGCGCCGTCTGGCCTACGGGATATTGCGGATAGAGGTCGACGAGCGCCTTGTCCGTGGGCCGGCCGAGGACAAACGACCCGTCCGACTGGCGGCAGGCCAGGAGCAACTGGACCTTGCCGGCGACGGTTTCTCGAATCGCTTCGAGCGACGGGCTCGCGGGCGGAGCGTCGTCGGCCGGCGCGGGCGCGGCGCAGGCGAAAAGCATCAGGCACGCCGGCACGAGCAGGGCGATCGTTCGCATCGGGATGTCCCTACTTTCCGAACCCCTCCGGCAAGTCGTCCGGGAAGAGCGGTTTCGTCGGAGGCGGCTGCGGCTTCGTCGGCTTCTCGGGCGCCGGCTTCTGGGGCTTCGGTTTTTCGGGCGGCGGCGCCTCATCCGGATTGCCGTCGTCCGGATTGCCGTCGTCCGGCGGGGCGACCTGGGGAGGCGTCGGCTCCGGCTCCGGCAGCGGCTTCGGCGGATCGGGCTTCTTCATCTCGGGATCCGGCGGCAGCGCCGGCTTCTCGCCGGGGTGCGCGGTCTCATACATATTCTTGCACTCGTTGGCCACGAAGAGGTAGATGCCCGCCCCGACCGCCAGCGACTCGCGCGCCCCCGTGCCGCCCATGTGCCACCGGCAGCAGCAGTCGTGCGGCAGGAAGATGATCGCCGGGCGTCCCTGGTCCGCGGCGGCCGCCGTCTCGGAACTGTCGGTCGCGAACAGCACGTCGGGCTTCGGCGTGAGGCCCTTCATCTTCATGCGCTCGAAGATGCGGCTCGATGCGGGGAACGGCCGGAACTCCGAGCCGAACGTCTCCTTCGCCAGCGCGCGGATCGAGTCGTCGAACGGCTTGCGCGAGCAGCACGCCTGAGCCAGGATCGTTCCGCCGTGCTGCACGTAGGTCCTCAGCCGCTCCTTTTCCTGCGGCGTGAATTCGAGCTTGTCATGCCCGCTGATGTAGAGGATCGGCGTCTTCACCAGCAGCGTCATCGGCGCATCCAGCGTCACGATGCGCCACTGCACGGAGAGCTGGAAGCGGTCCTGCAGGAACTCGGTGAGGTGCTTGACGTCGTACGGGTCGTTGTTCCAGTCGTTGGCGTTGCCGCGATCGAGCTTGTTGATGATGATCGGCTCGAGCCCCCGGCAGAGGAACGCGATGGCGAAGCAGTAGGACGTCTCGGGCGTGGCCCAGTACGGGAGCTGTTTCGCGTCGATGATGGCCGCGGCGCCTTCGTTATACCAGTCGTGGCCGCCGATGTTGGCCCGGCCCATCAGGATGCCCAGCCGCTCCAGCGCGTAGAGGCCGTAGGGGTCCGTGCCGATCTGCTGCGCCTCCCAGTTCGCGGCGATCCAGTTGAGCCCCGCCTCCACCGCCTTCGACCTCGGCGGCGCCTTGCATTGCTTGTGCCCCTCGGCGTAAATCATCTCCTCGCAGAGCTGCAGCGATATGGTGCTGGCGATGGTCATGTTCGCGTAAGGCTTCGGACGCAGCACGGGGATGGTGAGCTTATAGCCCCAGCCGCCGTCCTGCGCCTGGGTCCTCACGTAGTGATCCATCGCGCGCTGCCAGACGATCTTCGGCACCTGGAACCCCGCGCGCTCCGCGTTGTAGAGACCCAGCAGCGCCACCTGTGTGTTCGAGTTGTCGCCCCACGCCACGTCCGTGTCCGACGCGTCGCGCGATCCCGCGGGCGCCAGCTTGTAGCCCCACTGTCCCGCCGTGTCGCCCGTCGCGTGCTGGCTCACCGCGAGCATCATTGCGTAGGCGTCGATTGGCTTGCGATACTTCTCCGGGTTCTCCTGGAAGAACACCGTCGTGACCAGCCCGCCCGAATACGTCATCGCCTCGGGCGTCTGCTGCGACAGCCACGCGATCCCCTTCTTGATCGCCGTCGCGACGCTCGTCCCCATGTCCCCCTTCATGTGCGGCCGCGCATATTGCAGCGCCATGACCGCCAGCGCCGTCTGGCCCTGCGGAAACTGCGAGTACATCCGCGCGTCCTGCCCCGTCGCGTGACCCAGTGCGAAGTGCCCGTCCGCCTCCTGGCAGACCAAGATCTTCTCCACCAGCTTCTCGACCGCCGACTGGATCTGCTCCTGCGGCACCTCCGCGGCGGCCGCCATCGAGGCACACGCGGCTGAAACCACCAGGAGCGCAGCGATGACAATCCTCATGTGGACCCTCTGCGTCGCGAGAAGGGAATCCCATGAAAGAATTGTATCCTTGCATCCATCCCGCGCAACAGCAAATTCCGACCCGCGAAGCCGGCCCCGCGATCAACGGGCCGGAGACCGCCGATTCCCGTCCTGATAATTAGGCGCTCTAATGGTCGAATGCGTTTTCACGCTAATAATCCCAGAATCCAGGGAATCCACTGAATCCACGAATAATGTGATACTGGTCTTTTCCACCTCCGATTTCTTGCCTGTCGGTCCTCAAAGCCGATGGGTTGAACGTTGAAGGTTGAAGGTTTCAAGCTGAAGAACCGCGGAAGGGTGCCGTCTCCTGACCCTTGCTTCTAACCTTCAACCTTAGACCTTCAACCCGCAACCGACGTCGCGCCCTTCTATAGTACCCGCGCCGGCAAATCAATCTTCACTTGACTAAATGTCAAAAACCGCGTTCCTGCTTCGCCAAGGCCGAAAAATTCGCCAAAATCTTTCGCATTTTGCTAAAAAGATGTCCTATTATGAGTCAATCTGTCCTCTTTCGTCGCTATCCCAAAACCCTCGAAAACGCACGAAATGAGCCAAACGGCGTTTTTCCTGTACGCCCATGCGCACGGTCTACTCGGCCTCCATTCGGCGAATCTCCGCGGTCTTCGATGTGTGTTAATTGACTCTCTCCGGCAGCAAGAAGGGTGAAGGCCTGCGAAGCGGTGAGACTGCCTTCTGATCCCGGCTGCCCGGCGCGGCTTGACGCTTGAGTTGCGGCGGATTGCGGGTAGAATCTCCCTTGGCCGGGGGCCTTCCCCGGCCGGCGGTCTTTCAGGGGGACGGGTTTCAATGGCGGTGCTGGTGGATAGAAGCGTCTCGCGAACTCTCTTCTCGATGGCCTTGCCGATGCTTGCGGGGACGTTCGCGTGGAACGCCTACGCCCTCACCGACGCCTACTTCGTCAGCCGGCTCGGCACCCTCCCCCTGGCCGCGATGGGGTTCATCTTTCCCGTCATCATGCTCCTCACCTTCATCGCCGGCGGCCTCGGCGTCGGCGTCACCACGCTCGTGTCGCACGCCATCGGCCGGCACGACCACGAGGACTCGGCCCGCCTCGTCACGCACGGCATGGCGCTCGCGGTGACGGTGTCCGTGGCGCTCACCGTCACGGGCTACCTGACGGTGGAGCCGCTCTTCGCGCGGATGGGCGCCGACGAGCGGACGCTGCCGCTGATTCATAAATACATGAGCATCTGGTACCTCGGCTGCCTGACGATGGCGCTGCCGATGCTGGGCAACGGCATCCTCATCTCCTGCGGCGACTCGAAGACGGCGGGGCGGTTCATGATGCTGGGCGCGCTCCTCAACGCGGCGCTCAACCCGCTCTTCATCTTCGGCGCGCTCGGCCTCCCGGCGATGGGCATCGCGGGCTCGGCGCTGGCGACGGTGCTCTCGCAGGCCGTGGCCACGACGTGGCTCATCTACCTCCTGGTCTGGAAGCACCGGCTGCTGTCGCTGCGCGGGAGGCCATTCGCAGGGCTCGGCGCGTCGGCGCGGCGGATCCTGCGATTCGCGGTGCCGAGCGTGCTGACCATGATGCTGATGCCTATCTCCGCGGGCGTCATTACGTGGATCATCAGCCGCTTCGGCGCCGAGGCCGTCGCGGCGGCGGGCGCGGCGGGGCGCATCGAGATGTTCGCGTTCGTTATCCCCATGGCGCTCGGGATGTCGCTGACGCCCTTCGTGAGCCAGAACTTCGGCGCCGACCGTCTCGATCGCATCCGCGAGGCGCGGAAGACGTCGGTGCGCTTCGCGCTCCTCTACGGCGCCGGCACGGCGGTGGTGTTCTTCCTCGCGGCGCCGCTGATGGCGTCGTTCTTCAGCGACGACCCGAAGGTGACGTCGATCCTCGTGTCGTATGTGCGGATCATCTCGTTCGGCTACGGGATGATGGAGGTGCACCGGTATTCGGGTTTCTTCCTCACCGGCATGCACAAGCCCGCGTCGACCGCCGTGCTCAACGCGATCCGCGTGATTGCGTTCCTGATTCCGCTCTCGTTCCTCGGCGCGCATTTCCTCGGCGTCCGCGGCGTCTTCGTCGGCCGCCTCGTCACCGACCTCGCCGTCGGCGCCCTCGGCATCGCCTGGGTCTCCCGCGTCCTCCGCACCGAGGAGCACGAGCAGGTCGAGAGCGTTGAAGCGGGGGAGATCATTTAGCCGGACAGGGAGGACCTACCCATGCGTATGCGACGCGTCTTGGCGGGGCTGATCGCGGCGGCGTGTCTTGCCTTCTCGTGCTCTCGCGTGGAGGCGGCGGAGGCGACGAACGCGTTTGCGAAGTGGAAGATGGGGCCGGCGAAATCGGCGGACTTCTTCCCGATCGCGGTGTGGCTGCAGGACCCGAGGAACGCGGAGAGGTACAAGGAAGTCGGGATCAACCTCTACGTCGGTCTGTGGCAGGGGCCGACCGACGCGCAGCTTCAGGCGCTCGCGAAGGCCGGAATGCCCGTCATCTGCTCGCAGAACGCGGTCGGCCTCGCGCACAAGGGCGACCCGATCATCGTCGGCTGGATGCACGGCGACGAGCCGGACAACGCGCAGGACGTGACCGATCCGAAGACCGGGAAGAAGGGCTACGGCCCGTGCCTCCCGCCCGCGCGCATCGTCGCGGATTATGAGAAGATCAAGACCGCCGACCCGACGCGCCCCGTGATGCTTAACCTCGGACAGGGCGTCGCCAACGACGAGTGGGTCGGCCGCGGCTCCGGCGCCAAGCTCTCCGATTACCTCACCTACGTCCAGGGAGGCGACGTCATCTCGTTCGACATCTACCCCGTCGCAAGCTACTCCAAGAAGCCGAGCGAGAATTACCTCTGGCTCGTCCCCAAGGGCGTCGACCGGCTCGTGAAGTGGACCGAGGGAAAGCGCATCGTCTGGAACTGCATCGAATGCACCCACGTCGACAATCCCGACAAGAAGGCCACCCCCGCGCAGGTCAAGACCGAGGTCTGGATGTCGCTCGTCCACGGCTCCACGGGGCTCATCTACTTCGTGCATGAGTTCAAGCCGAAGTTCATCGAGGCGGGCCTCTTCGCCGATGCCGAGATGGCCAAGGCGGTCGGGGAGGTCAACAAGCAGATCCACGACCTGGCGGGCGTCCTCAATTCGCCGAGCCTTCCGCCCGGGGATGCCGTCGCGGAGTCGTCGCCGGCCGATGCGCCGGTTGACGTGATGGCCAAAAAGCACGACGGCGCCATTTACCTCTTCGCCGTCGCCATGCGCAACGCCGAAGCCAAATGTAAGTTCCGCATCAAGGGCGCGACGCCTGGGGCCAAGGTCGAGGTCCTCGGCGAAAGCCGCACGATCCCGCTCAAGTCCGGCGCGTTCGAGGACGCATTTGCGCCTTACGCGGTGCATCTGTACCGAATCCGGTAGCCGCTGGTGGCGAGGAGGGACTGCTCAAACACCAGGTTTGGGGGAATGTGTGCAGTTCGTCCCGCGACACCGCCGGAGGATGAGGATGGCGAGAAAGGCGGCCGCCGCCAGAATGCCGGCCGCGACGGCAATGACCGGCCACCGAGCCCCCTGGCCGATCATTTTTCGCGGGGTGCCCGTGTCGGCCGCTGAAGGTGCAGGAGGGTTGGCTCCCGCGTCATGCTCTTTTCCATTTTCGGGGGCCAGCTCAGAGCGTGGCTCGACGGCGAACGCCTCTTTCGGCAGCCGATCCAACAGATCATCCTCGACCATCTTGACGGCGCGATCGATGTGCTCCCGTGAAACCCTCGCCATAGGCGTTTCGGGATACTTCTTGATGATCTCGTTCATCGCAATGGGAACATCTTCCGGCTTCTGTCGGCCGTAGGTGTACCCGAACTGGCGAACGGCAGCCCGGACGATCGTCATCTCGCTGGAACCGAGCACATCGCCCTGCTCTGCCCGCCGGTGGCGCTCTGTCCAGGCCTGGACCGGCGCGTCAGGATTGATACTGTCAAAAAGGTCACCAACCCCCCGCGGAATCGGCTTAGGTTTCGGCTCGGCCAGCCAATCGCTCTTCCGCTGTTCGAAAGTCCGCTTCAGACAGTCCATGGCTTTCCAGAGGTAGTCCCTGGCCTTGTCGTTATTGGAGTTCAGGCCCCGCTCGATGGACGCGGCGTGAATGCAGGCCCGCGGCACCATCAGCTGCGGAGACCCTGTGGCGTTCATCGGCACTTTCTCGTAGTAGACCATGTGGTCGTAGGTGGCGACGATTCGGCTGTAGATTGCCAGCCCCTCTTTCCGCCGCGGAGACTCCCCGTGCTTGGGGTCGGACGTCTGGCTGAGCGCCACGGCCATCTGGTATTCTATCACGATGTTCCGGGGGTCGTTCGGACGCAGCGAGAGGGCTTTCTTCCAGTGCTCGACCCTCGAATCCCGATCCGCCGCACCCTCGGCAGCCGTTAACTCCCGGTCAAAGGCAATGTCCGGGGCCTGTTCCTGGCGTTCGGCGCCAAGGCACGCGGCGGCGAGGATCAGTCCCAGGGCCGCTGGTATCTGGGTTTTCAATGCCTCCTCCTAATTCCGCAAACCGGATCCCGATACTGGCCAGCCACTTTCGGGAGGGATAATCCGGGGAGAGATGGAAAATGTGGGAGGCCGTTAGTCGGTGTTGTTGTGACGGGCGTTGGTGCCCCACGCGGCCAAGCCGTCGGTGTCGTCAGAGCCGGCTGAGGTGCAAGAAAGAACGGGACGGCCGGGTTCGTCCCGTTGGGTCCGCTCAGATTCGCCCTCACCCAGCCCTCTCCCCCAGGGGGAGAGGGGAGTTCATTTCTCCAGCCGCATGTTGTCGAGGTAGAACGTCGTGGGCTTGGCGACGTTGGAGCCGAAGAGGATGAGCATCTTGACCTTGGCGAGGTCGATTTTGCCGCCGACGTTGGAGAGGTCGATGGCGACGGAGTTGGCGCCCTTGGCGATTTCCAGCCCATCGTTGTTGTAGCGCGACTCGTAGTCCTTGGAGTTCTCGTCGTCGATGCGGACCAGCAGCGTGAAGGCTTCGTCGGCGAAGAGGTCGAACTTGAGTTTCGACCAGGGCTTCCAGTCGTTCGGGATCTGCGTCGTGGTGATGCCCGGATACTCCGCGGCCTTGAGCGTCACCTTGAGCGCGCCCTTGCCGACGGTCGCGTGGTCGGCGACGACGGCGATGTCGGCGTCGGCCGCGTCCCACTTCGCCAGTTCGCCCGCCTCCTCGAAGTTGAACAGCACCTTCGCGTCCTTGGCCTCGGCCCACGCGAATGCCGCCAAGGCGCACGCGAGACACCCCGCCAATACCGGGATCGGCTTGCGCATCGGGGTCCTCCTTGCCATTGCGGGCACGGCATGCCGTGCCCCTACGTGAAAAGGCTACTTTTCCAGCCGCACGTTATCGATGTAGATCGTCCTCTCGGCGCCGAGGTGAACGAGCAGCGTGATGGCGGCCATCTTCTTGATGTCGAGCTTGGCATCTTCCATGCCCGCGGCGATGTCGGCGACGGGGATGGAGATCGTGTTGGCGCCCTTGGCCAGGTCGACCTCCTTGCGGAACGGCTTGCGGAAGGCGTCACGCAACGAGACGGTGAGGGCGAGCCCGTCGTCGGCGAAGACGTCGAACGCGAAGGTGGTGTAGCCCGACCAGTCCTTCACCGCCAGGCCCTCGGTGGCGATGCCGGACGTGTCGCCGTTGGCCGTGAGCTTCAGCTTCAGCGACTTCGCCCCCGACGTCGCGTGCTCCGCCGAGACCGACTTCTCGCACCGCGCCGCCCGCCAGGCCGCGGCGTCCGCGTCGACCTCGAAGTCGAACAGAACTTTCGTCTCCGTCGCGGCGGCAAAGGCAAAGGCCGCGAGCGTCAGGCAGCCGGCGCACAGGAGGATAGTTTTGCGCATCGAGAGCCTCCCTGTAGAAGCGGAAAGACGGGCACGGTCCCGATGAGTCGGGATGCCCCTACGTGCGTTTCTGTATCTTCGCCCACTCATCCTTCAGCGTCACCGTGCGGTTGAAGACGAGCTTGGCGGGGGCGCTGTCGCGGTCGAGGCAGAAATAGCCGAGGCGCTCGAACTGGACGCGGGCGAGGGGCTTCGCGTCGGCGAGCGACGGCTCGACCTTGCAGCCCGTGAGCGTCTGGAGCGAATGCGGGTTGAGGTTCGACTTCCAATCATGCCCTTCGCCCACGTCCATCGGGTTCGGACGGGTGAAGAGGTAATCGTAGAGCCTCACCTCCGCATCCAGCGCGCGCTCGGCCGAGACCCAGTGCAGTGTCGACTGCACCTTGCGCCCGTCGGGGGCGTCGCCTCCTCGCGTGGCGGGGTCGTAGGTGCCGCGAAGCTCGGTGATTTCGCCCGTCTTCGGGTTTTTCACGACGCCGGTGCAGGTGATGAAATACGCATAGCGGAGGCGCACCTCGCGGCCGGGGGCGAGGCGGAAGAACTTCTTCGGCGGTTCTTCCATGAAGTCCTCGCGCTCGATGTAGATCGTCTTGGAGAACGGGACCTTGCGCGAACCGGCCGAGGCGTCCTCGGGGTTATTGACGGCGTCGAGGTCCTCGACCTGGCCCTCGGGATAATTCTCGATGACGACCTTCAAGGGATGGAGCACGGCCATGACGCGGTTCGAGCGTTTGTTGAGGTCCTCGCGGACGCAGTGCTCGAAGAGCCTCACGTCGATGGAGACGTCGGTCTCGGTCTTGCCGACGCCGACGCGCTCGGCGAAGGCGTGAATGGCCTCGGGCGTGATGCCCCGGCGGCGCAGTCCGGCCAGGGTCGGCAGGCGCGGGTCGTCGAAGCCGGAGACGAGCTTCTCGTTCACCATCTCGATGAACCGGCGCTTGCTCATCACGGTGTAGGTGAGGGAATAGCGCGCGAACTCGATCTGCCGCGGGTGGTGGATCTTCTTTCCCCACGGGCCCGAGCCGTCGTCGGTGCGGCCTTCGTTGATGGCGTCGATGAACCAGTCGTAGAGCGGGCGATGGTTCTCGTACTCCAGCGAGCAGAGCGAGAAGGTGATCCCCTCGATGGAGTCTTCCAGCCCGTGCGCCCAGTCGTACATCGGGTAGATGCACCACTTGTCGCCCTGGCGGTGGTGAGATTCGTGGAGGATGCGATACATGACCGGGTCGCGCATGTTGAGGTTGGGGTGGGCCATGTCGATCTTGGCGCGGAGGGTCTTCGAGCCGTCCGGGAAGGCGCCGTCGCGCATCCGGTGGAAGAGCTCGATGTTCTCCTCGACCGTGCGCTTGCGGGAGGGGCTTTCCGCGCCGGGGGTCGTCAGCGTGCCGCGGTAGGCGCTCACCTCGATGCCGGAGAGGTCGTCGACGTAGGCCCGGCCCTTCTTCACCAGCTCCTCGGCCCACTCATACATCCGGTCGAAGTAGTCGCTGCCGTAGAAGAGCCGGTCGCCCCACTCGGCGCCCAGCCACTTCACGTCCTCGATGATGGCGTCGACGTACTCCTGCTCTTCCTTCGCCGGGTTCGTGTCGTCGAAGCGCAGGTTAAAGAGGCCGCCGAACTCCTTGGCGATGCCATAGCTGATCCACACCGCCTTCGCGTGGCCGATGTGCAGGTAGGCGTTCGGCTCCGGCGGAAAGCGCGTGTGAACGGTCTTCGCGCGGCCCGAGGCCAGGTCCGCCTTGATCGCGTCGCGGATGAAGTCCGACGCGGGGGTTGCATCGGGATTATTCTTGTTCGGTTCGGACATTCGAGGCGCCTTTTTCTGTCGTTAGCAGAACCCCTCACCCGGACCCTCTCCCCCGAAGACGGGGGCGAGGGAAAGCCGTGAGGCGGGAGCATTCAGGACCAGATATTTTAGCCTCGGGACGCGCCCTTTGCACGTGAAATCCGATTGACAAATCCTCCGGTTCTGATAGGATTTGCGGCTCTTTCGACAGATGAAAAGCAGCGACGGCTGAGCAGGAGAGCAGCGGAGCAGGTGAACAGGTGATGCCCGGCCGACATCTCCTGCTCGCCTGCTCTCCTGATCGCCTGCTCGGCTTCTGCTGCTTCTCGCTCTCTTCCGAGGCATGACATGGCCGACATCGTTCGCGTGCGCTTTGCGCCGTCGCCCACGGGCTACCTGCACATGGGCAACATCCGCACCGCGCTCTTCAACTGGCTCTTTGCCCGCCATGCCGGGGGCAAGTTCATCATCCGCATCGAGGACACCGACCGCGAGCGATCGAAGGAGGAGTACGTCGACGCCATCCTCTCCGACTTTAAGTGGCTCGGGCTCGACGTCGACGAAGGCCCGGGCGTCGGCGGGCCGTATCCCCCCTACAAGCAGTCCGAGCGGCTGGCGCAGCTCACGGAGGGCTACAAGAGTCTGGCCGACGAGCTGATTGCCAAGGGCAAGGCCTACCGGTGCTTCTGCAACCCCGAGGAGTTCGAGAAGGCCCGCGAGGCCAAAGCCAAGTCGGGCGATGCGGTGCCGTATAACTGCGCCTGCCGCGACCTGACGCCGGGCGCGAATCCCGGCGGGACGAACTGCGTCCGCTTCCGCGTGCCGGCGGGCGAGACGATCACCTTCGACGACATGGTCCTCGGCGCGACCTCGTTCCAGAGCGACCTCATCGGCGACTTTGTCATCGTGAAGACGGACGGCTTCCCGACCTACAACTACGCGGTCATCGTCGACGACGAGCAGATGAAGATCACCCACGTCATCCGCGCGGAAGGCCACGTGTCGAATACGCCGGTGCAGTGCCTGCTCTACGACGCCTTCGGCTGGCAGCGTCCGATCTTCGCGCACCTGCCCTCGGTGCTGAGCGCCGACGGCAAGGGCAAGCTCTCGAAGCGCCTGGGCGCGCTGTCCATCGTCGAGTATCGTCGACAGGGCTATCTGCCGGAGGCGCTCGTCAACTACATGGCGCTCCTCGGCTGGAGCCCGGGCGACGACCGCGAGATCATGACGCTGGACGACCTCATCCGCGATTTCGACCTCTCGCGCGTGAAAAAGTCCGGCGCTCGGTTCGACCAGGACAAGCTCACGTGGGTCAACGCGCATTACATGAAGCAGGCGTCCCCGGAGAAGCTCGTCCCGCTCGCCGCGGAGGCGCTGAAGGCGGCGGGTTACGACCTTACGCGCACGTCGCCGGAGTGGCTGGCGAAGCTCGTTCACATCTACCGCGACAACCTGAACGCGATGAGCGACCTCGCGCCGCAGGTGAAGTTCCTCTTCGTCGACGAGGTGACGTTCGACGCGAAGGACGCGGAGAAGTTCCTGAACCCCGACGGCGTCGCCGTCCTTCGCGAGGCGCACGCGGGGCTTGCGGCGCTTGCGGAATGGGCCGAGCCCGCGATGGAGCCGGTGCTCAAGCGCATCTGCGACGAGCGGAAGATCGGCTTCGGCAAGGTCGCCCAGCCCATCCGCGTCGCCCTCACCGGAACGCGCGTGTCGAAGGGCATCTTCGAGACGCTCTGGCTCTTAGGCCGCGAAAGATCGCTTTCGCGCATTCAGAATGCGTCGGCGCGGTTCGGGAATTGAGTGACAACCGACACGTGACTACTGACAAGTAACAGCGAAGCCGTCTGATCGCGTATCTTGCCGTCACGTGTCAGTTGTCACGTGTCAGTTGTCAGCGACGGGCGGAAGAAGCCCTGAAAAGGGGATGAAATGTCGCTATTGGTCGTCGGTTCCATCGCGTTCGACTCGGTTCGCACCCCCGAAGGTGAAGTCACGGAGGCATTGGGCGGGTCCGCCGTGTATTTCTCGTATGCGGCGAGCTACTTCACGAAGGTGCGCATCGCGGGGGTGGTGGGGGAGGATTTCCCGGAGTCGGATCTGGACGACCTGCGCTCTCGCGGCGTCGACACGCGGGGCGTCCTGCGCGCGAAGGGCAGGACCTTCCGCTGGAAGGGCTCCTACGAAGGGGCGATGAACGAGGCGACGACCGAGGCGGTCGAGCTGAACGTCCTCGGCACGTTCGACGGGGCCATCCCCGAGGCGTTCGTCGATTCGCGCTACGTGTTCCTCGCGAACGGCCCGCCGGGAATCCAGCATCGGATCATCGACCAGGTGCGCTCGCCGAAGCTGATCGTCGCCGACACGATGAACCACTGGATCCGCGACACGCGCGACGAGCTGAAGAGGCTGCTCGGCCGCGTCCACGGCTTCGTCATGAACGACCAGGAGGTCCGCGCCTACACGGGCGACCAGAACCTGCCGCGCGCGGGGCGGAAGCTGCTCGAAGAAGGCCCGCAGTTCGCGGTCATCAAGAAGGGCGAGCACGGGGCGCTGCTCGTCACGCGCGACGAGTTCTTCGCGGTGCCGGCGTTTCCGGTGCTCGACGTCAAGGACCCGACGGGCGCCGGCGACTCCTTCGCGGGCGGCATGATGGGACACATCGCCAAGACCGACGACGCGTCGATGCTGACGCTCAAGCGCGCCATGCTCTACGGCGCCGTCGTCGCCAGCATCAACGTCGAAGGCTTCTCGCTCGAACGCTTCAAATCGACCTCGCTCAAGGACGTCGAGGCGCGGTACGAGCGGTTCCGGAATATGCTGACGCTGTAGTCGCGCGTGACAACTGACAAGTGACTACTGACAAGCAACAGCATGAGGATGCTCCGGTCGCGCTCTTCGCCGTTACTTGTCAGTTGTCACGTGTCGGTTGTAACTCTCGGGTTTGCGGAGAAGCAACATGATGATGCGGTGCTTCATTGCCCTCGAAGTCCCCGAAGACCTGCAGGACGCGCTCGGCCGCGTGCAGGCGAAGCTGCGGGCGGCAGGGGCGGACGTCAAGTGGACGGCGCCCCGGTCGATCCACCTCACGGTGAAATTTCTCGGCGACATGCCGGGCGACGACGTGCCGGCGGTGTGCGACGCGATGAACGCCGTGGCGGCGCAGGCGTTGCCGTTCGAGCTGGGCATCTCGGGACTCGGGACGTTTCCGCAGGACGCTCCGCCGCGGGTCCTCTGGGCCGGGATTCACGGGGACATCGAGCCGCTCAACGCTCTCGTCGCGGGCCTGGAAAAGGAGATCGCCGACGCCGTTGGCATCGCGCCGGAGGTTCGGCCCTACCACCCGCACGTTACGGTCGGCCGCGTCCGCTCGTCCCGCGGCGGCGATCGTCTCGATCGGCTGATGAAGGACGAGATGTCGAAGGAGGACCTCGGCACGTTCAGCGCGGATGAGCTGGTGCTTTTCATGAGCGAACTCACGCGCGAAGGCCCGATGCATACGCCGATGGCGCGGGCGAGGTTTGGCGGGGAAGCACTGACGACTGACACGTGACAACTGACAAGCAACGGCGAAAGCGGCCCGGCGGCTCTTGCCGTCACTCGTCAGTTGTCACGTGTCAGTTGTGAGTTGAAGTGTTTGCGTGGCGGGGCTCCGACCCGCCACCCAAGCCTCTAGCGGCAAAGAAACGCGGGCGGACACATAGGTCCGCCCCTACAGAAAAGGAAATAGGGGGACACGAACATGGCGAAGGCGAAGAAGCAGGCCGAAGCGGCGAGCGTCAATCCGGCGCTGACGAGGACGGTGGAGCAGATCGAGAAGCAGTTCGGCGTTGGCGCGATCATGAAGCTGGGAGCGGAGACGACGCCCTATTACGACGGGATCTCGACGGGATCGGTGTCGCTCGACCTCGCGCTGGGCGGGACGGGCGTTCCGCGCGGCCGCGTGGCGGAGATCTTCGGCCCGGAGTCGTCGGGCAAGACGACGCTGGCGCTGCAGATCGTCGCGAACGCGCAGCGCATGGGCGGCGTCTGCGCCTACATCGACGCGGAGCACGCGGTGCAGCCGAGCTACTCGCGCAAGCTGGGCGTCGACACCGAGCAGCTCCTGATCAGCCAGCCCGACAGCGGCGAGCAGGCGCTGGACATCTGCGAGCTGCTCGTGCGCTCGAACGCGGTGGACGTGGTGGTCATCGACTCCGTGGCGGCGCTGGTGCCGAAGTCGGAGCTGGAAGGCGAGATGGGCGATTCGTCGGTGGGCGTGCAGGCGCGGCTGATGTCGAAGGCGCTGCGCAAGCTCACGGGCGTGATCTCGAAGTCGAAGACGTGCGTGATCTTCATCAACCAGATCCGCGAGAAGATCGGCGTCATGTTCGGCAACCCCGAGACGACTCCGGGCGGCCGCGCGCTGAAGTTCTACGCGTCGGTGCGCCTCGACATCCGCCGCATCGGCGCCCTCAAGGCCTCCGAAGTGGTCATCGGCGCCCGCACCCGCGTGCGCGTCGTCAAGAACAAGGTGGCGCCGCCGTTCCGCGCGGCCGAGTTCGACCTCCTCTACGGCATCGGCATCGACTTCGTCGGCGACCTGCTCGACCTCGCGGTGGAGAACGGCGTCGCCCAGAAGCAGGGGGCGTGGTTCAATTTCGGCGAGACGAAGCTGGCTCAGGGCCGCGAGAAGTCGCGCGAGTTCCTTGCCGCCAACCTCGACATCCTCACGGCGTTGCGCAAGGCGACGGTCGAGAAGCTCGGCTACGCCGACCTCGTCGAGCACCTCGGCCCGCTGCCTTCGGTGGCGCTGGTCGCCGCCGGGGGCGAGCCCGCTGCCGAGGCCGAGGCCGCCGGAGAGGACGACTAGGGGTTCATGACGACGGCGATTGTCGGCGGCACGTGCAGCGCTCTCGTGGGCCGCTCGGCTTGAAGACGTTGTTGATAGACGATCCGGCTCTCGGCGAAGGCCGTCGGGCCGGGGTCGCTCGCGGCCGCGGCATCTGAACTGAAAGGAGACCTGCCATGCGATTCGGGACAAGGGCGCTGACGGGAGTGGTCCTGGGGTTCGCGATTGGCGTTCTCTCATGCGCCGCCGCGGGAGGGGCGCCCGGCGATGCCGCGACGGCGAAGCAACTGCTGGCTCTTTCGGGGGTCCGCGTCGGCCTGTGCATTCAGCTCGGCAGCGGCCGCGAGACCTCCGACGCCCTGGCGGCCGAACTTGCGGCCCAGAGCGACCTGGCGGTCGAGGGCCTGGCGCTCGACGACGCCGCTCTGGCGCGCGCGCGAAGGGCCGTGGAGTTGAAGACGATGTCCGGGCGGGTGACGATCGGGAAATACGCGATCGACCCGCTGCCCTATCTCAACGATCTGGCGGACTTGGTCGTCGTCGAGGACCCGGGGACGCTGAAGGAACGGGGCCTGCGCGTCGAGGAGATCATGCGGGTGCTGGCGCCGGGGGGGGTGCTCTGCGTGACGAAGGACGGCGCATGGACGAAGGCCGTGAAGCCTCGGCCGGCGGGGATGGATGAGTGGACCCATCCCAACCACGGACCCGATCGCAACATGGTGAGTGAAGACAAGCTGGTCGGTTTTCCTATGGGATTGCGCTGGATCAACGGAGTGCCGACGACCGTGAGCGGCAAGAGTCGCGCGTACGTCACGGCCGGGGGACGGATCTTCATTCTCACGCACAACGTCCTCGAGAACGTCGGCGACGACAAGCGATTGAAACCGCAGTACCTCGTCGCCTACAGCGCGTGGAACGGTCTGCCCCTGTGGAAGATCTGCTGCGAGACTCCCAACGAAGGAGGCTACACGTTCTGGAACAACACCGGCGCGCTGGTGACCGACGGCCGACGCGTCTACACCGCCAGGGCTGACGGGATGGTCGGCCTGGACGCCGTGACCGGCAAGGAGACGATCTCTTTCGCGACGGAGTATCCCGTCGTGCAACTGGTCCTTCTGGACGGCGTGCTGGTGACGACGTGCTGGCAGTCTCGCGTGTCGTCCAGGGCGCCGGGGGATTACATCGGCGGCTATTCGACGTGGACCGCGAGAGGCGACGTGGGCTCGGTCGAGGCCTATGACGCTGCCCGCGGAACGCTCAAGTGGAAACTGGAGCATCCGGCGCAGCAGCTCATCGCCGCGGACGGCGTCGTCTACCTTCTGGCGCAGAAGGGCAATCCCCCGACGGAGCGTTCGGTCGTGGCGCTGGATCTGGCGACGGGCAAGGAACGCTGGCGCGTTCCCCACGCGCGCTTCGGGGGAGTTCCGGATTTGCAGTTGAACACGGCGGGCAAGGGGTACGTGGTGGTCGCCAAGCGCGGGGACCTGCGGGGCCTGGGCGCGCCCATCAAACCCGCGGGGGAGGAACCGCGACCGCACGCGGTTTACGTGCTCTCGGCCGACGACGGCAGAACGCTGTGGCAGGTTCCCTCCCTCAGCGATTCGACGCCCGGCACGTGGACGCCGGTGGTGAACGGCGAGCTCTGGTGCGACATGAGGAAATTCGATCCGCTGACGGGCCGACAGACCGGCGTCATCGACGGCGGGGTCCTCGATCAGTTCTGCACGCCCCGGACGGTCGTCAACAACATGCTGGTGAACTCGCGCGGGGGAGAGTTCCTCCGGATGTCGGATGGATACTCGCCGCTGAAGGAGTTCCAGTATCTCGGGGCGCGCGGGGCGTGCATCGAGGGGATGGTGCCGGCCAACGGCATGTTCTACTCCGCGCAGAGCAACTGCTCGTGTTTCCCGGGACAGGTCCCCGGCTTCCTCGCCGTCGGGCCTTGCGGCGAGGTCCCGAAGGTCGAGGATTTCGAGCGCGTGCGCCCGCTGGAGAAGGGTCCGGCCTTCGGCGCCGAGACCGCGGCCGACGAAGCGGACGACAAGGCCTGGCCGACGTATCGCGGCGATGCCGAGCGCCGGGCTTCAACGAAGTCCCCTCTGAGCGATACGCTGCGTGAACTCTGGCGCGTTCCCGTGGCGCGCGCGGAGAGCGGACTCCTGGCCGACGCGTGGCGGACGCGGCTCGGGCCCTCCGTGAGCGCGCCCGTCAGCGCGGGGGGACGGGTCTTCGTAGCCGTGACCGATGCCGGACAGATCGTCTCGCTCGATGCGTTCACCGGCAAGACCGCGTGGACGGCGTCCCTGGGCGGACGCGTCGATACGCCACCCACGATCTACCGGGGACTGTGTCTTGTGGGCTCGCACGACGGCTGGGTCTACGCCCTGCGCGCCCGCGACGGCGAACTCGCCTGGCGCACCCGGGCGGCGCCATGGGAACGGCGCATGGTCGCGTACGGACAGGTGGAAAGCGTGTGGCCGACAGTGGGGTCGGTTCTTGTCCATGACGGCATGGCCTTCGCGAACGCCGGACGCACTTCGGAATCGGACGGAGGCGTCGGCATCCTGGCGCTCAATCCCGAGACGGGCCGGCAGCTCTGGGGCGCGTGCATGGCTCCGGGACCGCAGTTGATGAACGATCTGTTGTCCGTTCGCAACGGAAAGATCGCGTGGTGGCAGGCGCGGCTGGCCCCGAAGACCGGCGGAGCCCGGGGCACGGCAACGCCGCCGAAGGGGATTTCGCAGACCGGCATGCTCGACGGCGCATGGACGGAGTACCCGTCCCGCCGCTCCGGCAAAGGCTTCTTCGCGGGCACGACGGTGGCGAGCCTCCTGGCGTGGAACGACGAACAGATATTCAGTCCCGTCGCCGTCGTCAGGCGCGGAAACGGAGAAACAGTGTGGGAGCCGAAGTTCCCCCGCACGCATCAGGTGGAAGCCATGGCGCTGGCATCGAACGCCGTCGTCTTCGCGGGTCGGGTGAAGGCCGCCGACGGCGCGTCCACGGGGTTCCTGACCGTCTTGTCCGCGTCGGACGGCAAGACGCTTCAAGAGATGGCGCTCCCCGCGCTTCCGGCGTTCGACGGCCTGGCCATCGCCTGCGACCGGCTCTATGTGTCGCTGCGGGACGGAAGCCTGTTGTGCCTGGGGAAGTAGGATGAGGGTGAAGGCAGTCATCTCGCATGTCGGCGCACTACGGGAAAGGGCGGGAGTTCGACCATGATGACGCACAATGAGCTTCGCGAGGCGTTCCTGTCGTTCTACGAGAAGAAGGGCCACGTGAGGAAGCCGAGCGACTCGCTCGTGCCGACGAACGACCCGACGCTCTTGTTCACGGGCGCGGGGATGAACCAGTTCAAGGACAACTTCCTCGGCCGCGCCGACAAGTCGCTCAAGCGCGCGACGACCAGCCAGAAGTGCCTGCGCACCGGCGACATCGAAAACGTCGGCCGGACGTCGTCGCATCAGACCTTCTTCGAGATGCTCGGCAACTTCTCGTTCGGCGACTACTTCAAGCGCGAGGCCATCCCCTGGGCGTGGGAACTCATCACGAAGTCCTTCAAGGTCGACCCGAAGCGCCTGCGCGTCTCCGTCTACGAGGAGGACCAGGAGGCGTACGACCTCTGGGCGAAGGAGGTCAAGGTCCGCGCCGACTGGATCTACCGCTTCGACGCGAAGGAGAACTTCTGGCCGTCCAACGCCCCGAAGGTCGGCCCCAACGGCCCGTGCGGCCCGTGCAGCGAGATCTTCATCGACCGCGGCGCCGAGCACGGCTGCGGCAAGCCCGAGTGCAGCCCGGCCTGCTCCTGCGGCCGCTACGTCGAGTTCTATAACCTCGTCTTCACCCAGTTCGACCGCCAGTCCGACGGCACCCTCCAGCCGCTGCCGCAGAAGAACATCGACACCGGCATGGGTTTCGAGCGGATGCTCGCGATTTTGCAGGGGAAACCCAATAACTTCGAGACCGACCTCTTCATGCCGATGATCGAGCGCATCGAGGAACTCTCCGGCCGAAAATATGCGACCTCCACCGACGACGGCCGCCGGATGCGCCGCATCGCCGACCACGCCCGGGCCATCGCGTTCTGCATCGCCGACGGGGTGCTGCCCTCGAACGAGGGCCGCGGCTATGTCGAGAAGCGTCTCCTGCGCATCGCGACCATCGACGGCCGCGCGCTCGGCATCCACGAGGCCTTCCTGCACCAGCTCGTGCCGGTCGCCGCGGCGATCATGGAGAAGCCCTATCCCGAAGTGAACGAACGGCGCGAGACCATCGCGCGCATCGTGAAGGGCGAAGAGGAGAAGTTCGCCGACACGCTGGCCTCGGGCGAGAAGCTCCTCGCCGAGCTGGAGAAGGAATACGCCGCGTCGGGCGCGAAGCGCATCCCCGGCCGCGAGCTGTTCCGGCTCTTCGACACCTACGGCATCCCGGCCGAGGTCGCGGCGACGCGGCTGAAGGTGACGCCGGAAACCGAGGCCGAGTTCGAATCCGAGATGGAGAAGCAGCGCCAACTCGCCCGCAGCGGCAGTTCCATGACCGGCGACATCTTCGTCTCGGGCGCCATGGGCACCCTCAAGGAGAAGATCAGCGCCACGGAGTTCCTCGGCTACAAGGCCGATTCCGCGAAGGCCCGCGTTCGCGCCATCATCAAGGGCAACGCCCTCGTCGACGTCGCCGTCCCCGCCGACGGGGAAGTGACCGTCGTCCTCGACCGCTCGCCTTTCTATCCCGAAATGGGCGGCCAGGTCGGCGACATCGGCCGCATCCAGACGGCCGAGGCCGAGTTTGCCGTCTCCGATACGAAGAATGCCGCCCCGCACATCCTCCACCTCGGCCGCGTCACGAAGGGCGCGCTCCTTCCGGGCGACGAAGTCACCGCAACGGTCGACGCCGAGCGCCGCGAGGACGTCAAGCGCAACCACTCCGCCACGCACCTCCTTCACGCCGCGCTGAGGGAGCGGCTGGGCGAGCACGCCGAGCAGTCGGGCTCGCTCGTCGCGCCGGACTACCTGCGATTCGACTTCCATCACTTCGAGGCCCCCACGAAGATGGACCTGGAGGCCGTCGAGCGCCGGGTCAATGAGAAGATCATGGCCAACATCGACGTCCACACCGAGGAGATGTCCATCGACGAGGCCCGCAAGACCGGCGCCAAGGCGCTCTTCGGCGAGAAATACGGCGAGCGGGTGCGGGTGGTGAAGGCGGGGGACTTCTCGCTGGAGCTTTGTGGCGGCATTCACTGCGAGCGCACGGGGAACATCGGGCAGTTCAAGATTGTCGGCGAGGAGTCGGTTGCCGCCGGCATCCGGCGCATCACCGCGGTGACGGGGAAGTACGCCCTTGATTACTGGAAGGCGACGGAAGATCGGCTGAAGAGCGTCGCCGAGGAGCTGAAGGCGCCCGTCTCGGACGTCGTCCGCCGGGCCCAGACGCTGACGAAGGAGCTGAAGGAACTGCGCCGCCAGCTCGAAAAGTCCCGTGGCGGCGAACGCTCGACCCAGCTCCAGGACCTGCTCAAGTCGGCCCCGTCGGCCGGAGGGGTCAAGCTGGTCGTCGCGGCGCTCGAAGGGGTCAGCGCCGAGGAACTCCGTTCAGCCGTGGACATTATTAAGAAATCCAATGAAGAGGCCGCTGCGGTGCTGGCGTCGGTGTCGGGGGATAAGGTCTCCCTGATTGCCTACGCCGGGAAGAAGGCGCAGGGATCGGGGGTGGATGCCGGGAAGCTTATCCGGGAGGTCGCAGGGGTGGTTGGCGGCGGCGGCGGTGGGCGGCCCGAGATGGCCCAGGCGGGCGGGACGGATGTATCTAAGGTCAATGATGCCTTGGACTTAGGGCTAAAATTGCTCCGGGAGAAGCTGGGGACGAGCTGAAAGCCTCGTGAGAGGGCCCTGGAACGCTTGAGCCTTGAGTTTTTCCCTTGACAGAAGGCGCTCTGGACCGTATCTTTTCACCCCTTGTCCTGTGGGGGTAAGGTGCCCGCCGGGGTCTTCCGGCACCGTTTTTCTGCACGGGTGCCCGAGGAAGGTCCAAGGCGGGTCTGTTTTTGGCTTAACACTAGAGGCGACAGAGACTTATGGCACTTCCGAAACGCAGGCATTCGGTCACGCGCGGGCGTCTTCGCCGCACCCACTGGAAGCTTCCGAAGGTGGGTCTCGCGGAATGTCCCCAGTGCAAGCAGGCGAAGCTGCCTCATCGCGTCTGCGGCAATTGCGGGTACTACAAAGGCCGGACGGCCGAGGTCAAAGAGGAAGCCTGACAGATGCGCATCGCGGTGGACGCAATGGGTGGGGACTTCGCCCCCCGTGAGGTCGTCGCAGGCACGGTGAAAGCGGCCCGGGAGTACTCCGACACGGAGTTCCTCCTTGTCGGGGTGGAGGCCGTCGTTCGTGAGGAGATGGCCAAGTCCGGGGAGGCTCCGGTCAACATATCGGTGGTCCATGCGCCCGACGTGGTGGGGATGGGCGAGGCGCCGACCGAGGCATTGAAATCCAAGAAGAACTCCTCGATCACCGTCAGCACGAAGATGGTGGCCGAGGGCCGGGCCGAGGCGATCTTCTCGGCCGGCAACACGGGTGCCCAGGTGGCCTGCGCAACGGTGCTGCTGGGCCCCATCAAGAGCATCAAACGTCCGGGCATCGCGATCGTCGTTCCGACGCACAAGGGCCCGGTGGTCCTTATCGACGTCGGGGCCAACATTCATTGCCAGCCGCTGCACCTCCTTCAGTACGGCATCATGGCGTCGTTTTTCAGCCAGGCGATTGTCGGGGTGAAGAGCCCGCGGGTGGGCATCCTGAACATCGGCAGCGAGGATGAGAAGGGCAACCCGCTGGTGCGCGAGTCGCGGCAGCTCCTGGAGGCGCAGCAGGGCTTGAACTTCATCGGCAACGTCGAGGGGCGCGACATCTTCAAGGGCGCCTGCGACGTCGTCGTCTGCGAAGGGTTCGTGGGCAACGTCATCCTCAAGGTGGTCGAGGGGCTGGGCTCCAGCCTCCTCGCCGACGTTCAGGCCGCGCTCATCTCGGCCAGCCCCGACCGCGCGGAGGAGAACAAGAGGGTCCTCAAGGACCTGATGGGCCGCAACGATTACGCGGAGTATGGCGGCGCGCCGCTCCTGGGCGTGAACGGAATCAGCATCATCGGGCATGGCAGCTCAAACGCCCGGGCCGTCTTCAACGCGCTGCGCGTGGCCCGGGAATTCGGGGGACGTCGCATCATCGAGCAGATCGCCCAGGCCGTCTGACGCGTCCCGGAGTCCTCCGAGGCGCGGCGAGGGCGGAGTGCGGCGAGTCCCCCCAGGGAACACCCCATGGCCTCGGATATTCGCGCCGTTATTGCCGGAACGGGCAGCTATGTTCCGGAGAAGGTCCTGACGAACGACGATTTCGCGCGCATGGTGGATACGACCGACGAGTGGATCACCACGCGCACGGGGATCAAGTCGCGGCACATCGCGGATAGCGGCCTCACGACGAGCGCGATGGCGGTCGAAGCCGGCCGCGCGGCGCTCGCCGACGCGAAGGTCGCTCCCGCGGACGTCGACCTCGTCATCGTCGGCACGTTCACGGGCGACCGGCCGCTTCCGGCCACCGCCTGCCGCGTGCAGCACAAGCTCGGTCTTTCGAAAGCCGCCGCGTTCGACCTGTCCGCCGCGTGCAGCGGGTTCGTCTACTCGCTCTCGACGGCGTGGAGCTTCATCGCGAGCGGGCGATACAAGACCGTGCTCGTCGTCGGCGCGGACCAGTTGAGCCGGTTCACGGACTACACCGACCGCACGTCGTGCATCCTCTTCGGCGACGGCGCGGGCGCGGTGGTGCTGAAGGCGGCGCCCGCGACGGAGATCAGCGGCCTCCTGAATTGCGAGCTGGGGGCCGACGGCTCCGGCTACGAGCTGATGACGGTCGAGGCGGGCGGCAGCGAGAACCCGGCCTCCGCCGAGACGGTTACGGCGCGCCGGCATTACATGATCATTCACGGCAAAGAGGTCTTCAAGTTCGCCGCGTCGAAGATGCAGGAGCTGGTGGGCAGCGCGGTGAAGTCGTGCGGACTGACGATCGCCGACATCAAGCTCGTCGTTCCGCACCAGGTGAACACGCGCATCCTCGACTTCGCGGCCGAAAAGCTCGGCTTGCCGAAGGAGAAGATGTTCGTGAACATCGACCGCATGGGCAACACCTCCGCCGCGAGCGTTCCCATGGCGCTCGATGAGGCCCGCCGCGCGGGGCTTATCCACAAGGGCGACGTCGTCGTCCTCGTGGCGTTCGGCGGCGGGTTGACCTGGGCGAGCATGGTGGTGAGGTGGTAATGGACAAGCCGGCGTTTCTCTTTCCGGGGCAGGGCGCGCAGGTGGTGGGGATGGGCAAGGATCTGTTCGACGCCTACCCCCGCGCCCGCGATGTTTTTCAGCGCGCCAACGACCAGGTCGATTTCGACCTCGCCGACCTCTGCTTCAACGGCCCGGACGAGAAGCTCCAGATGACGCAGTATTCGCAGCCGTGCATCCTCGCGGCGAGTATCGCGTTCCTCGAGGTCGTGAAGAACGAGACGCGCCTCGCCGCGGTGAAGCCGGTGGTGTGCGCGGGGCTCAGCCTCGGCGAATACACCGCGCTCGTTTACGCAGGGTCGCTCCGGTTCGAGGACGCCGTCAAGCTCGTTTACCGCCGGGGCCGCGCGATGGCCGCCGCGGGAGAGAAGCACAAGGGCTCGATGCTCTCGGTCATCGGCCTGGGCGAGGCGCAGATCGCCGACATCGTCGCGAAGGCGTCCGCCAACGGTATCATCGCGGCGGCGAACTTCAACAGCCCCGAGCAGATCGTGCTCTCGGGCGAGCCGGCGGCGCTGGCCTCGGCCGATCTGCTGGCGAAGGAAGCGGGCGCCAAGATGACGGTGGAGCTGAAGGTGAGCGGGGCGTTCCATTCGCCGCTGATGAAGCCCGCCGCCGACGAGCTGGCCGCGGCGCTCGCCGAGGTCGAGGTGGCGAAACCGCAGACGCCGGTGATCAGCAACGTGACGGCCGACTACGTGTCGCACCCGGACCAGGTGCGCGAGCTGTTGATCCGGCAGCTCACGAGCCCGGTGAAGTGGTGCCCGTCGATGCAGAAGCTGATGGCGGACGGGGTGAACGCGTTCTACGAGATCGGCCCGGGCCGCGTGCTGGGCGGGCTCATGAAGCGTATCGACCGCAAGGCCGGCGTCACGAGCATCAACTCGGCCGACGCGGTCAAGGCGCTGGGAGAATAGGGGGACCCGATGGAACTGAGCCTGAAGGGAAAAGTGAGCCTCGTGACCGGCGGCGCGCGCGGCATCGGCAAGTCGATCGCCGAGGCGCTGGTCGCGGCGGGCTCGGACATCGTGCTCATCGACGTGCTCGAAGCCGACCTGAAGGCCTCCGAGGCCGAGATGGCGGCGAAGGGCGTGCGGGCGCTGGGTCTCAAGGCCGATGTCACCAGCTTCGAGAGCATCGAGAAGGCCGTCGACGAGATCGTCGAGAAGATGGGCAAGATCGACGTCCTCGTCAACAACGCCGGCATCACCCGCGACAACCTCCTCATCGGCATGTCGGACGAGGAGTGGGACAAGGTCATCGCGGTGAACCTGAAGGGCACGTTCAACATGACGCGCGTGGTCGGCCGCCAGATGCTGCGCAAGCGTTCCGGCTCGATCGTCAACATCGCGTCGGTGAGCGGGCACATCGGCACGCCCGGCCAGGCGAATTACGCCGCGTCGAAGGCGGGCGTGATGGCGCTCACGAAGACCTCGGCCCGCGAGTTCGCCAAGCGAGGCATCCGCGTCAACGCCGTCGCCCCGGGGTTCATCGAGACCCCGATGACGGCGGTGCTTCCGGACGAAGTCAAGGCGAAGTACAAGGAGCAGACCCCGCTTCAGCGGTACGGCCAGCCGGCCGACGTGGCGGGGGCGGTCCTGTTCTTCGCTACCGATATATCGTCGTTCATTACCGGTCAGACCCTGAACGTGGACGGCGGCATGGTGATGATGTAGGATGGGGACTGTCCCGCTGTCCGGGACTGTCCCCTCCTGCCGGACGGGGGTCGGAGATCCGGCGCTGTTCCGTCATGCTGTTGGGCCGCAAGAAAGTCACAAGAACAGGAGGCACGGCACGTGGCGTCCATCGAGGAACGCGTCAAGAAGATCGTCAGCGAGCAGCTTTCCATTCCGGAAGAGCAGATCACGGCCCAGAAGTCGTTCGAGGCGGACCTCGGGGCCGACTCCATCGGCCTGGTCGAACTCATGATGCAGTTCGAGGACGAGTTCGACATGTCCATCCCGGACGAGGAAGCCGAGAAGATCAAGACCGTGGGCGATGCCATCAAGTACATCGAGGAGCACCAGTAAGGTGAACGAGCGGCCGCGGGTCGTCATTACGGGGTTGGGCGTCTTCACGTCTCTGGCGTCGAGCGTCCCTGCGTTCTGGGAGGCGCTCCTGGCGGGCAAGTCGGGCATCAGCCGGATCACCGGCTTCGACACCACCGACTACCCGACGCAGATCGCCGGCGAGGTGAAGGATTTCGACGCCGAGAAGCTCATCGACCCGCAGGTGGCCAAGCGCATGGACCGCTTCGCGCAGTTCGCCATGGTCGCCGCTCAGGAGGCCGTGCGCATCTCCGGGCTCGACTTCGACAAGGAGACGCGCGAGCGTTGCGGCGTCATCATCGGCTCCGGCATCGGAGGGCTCGGCGAGATCGAGGCGCAGCACATCCGCCTTCTCGAACGCGGTCCCCGGCGTGTCTCCCCGCTCATGATCCCCAAGCTTATGGCCAACGCCGCGGCGGCCCAGGTCTCCATCGTCTTCGGCCTCCGCGGGCCCAACTCCGCCACCGTCACCGCCTGCGCCTCCGCCGCTCACGCCATCGCCGACGCCGCCAGCGTCATCCGCCGCGGCGAGGCCGAAGTCATGGTCACCGGCGGGGCCGAGGCGGCGATCAGCCCGTTGTCGCTGGCCGGCTTCTGCGCCCAGAAGGCGCTCTCCCGCCGCAACGACGCGCCCGAGAAGGCCTCGCGTCCGTTCGACCTCGGCCGCGACGGGTTCGTGATGGGCGAAGGGGCGGGCGTGCTTGTGCTGGAGACGCTGGAGCACGCGAAGGCCCGCGGCGCGCGCATCTACGCCGAGTATCTCGGCGCCGGCGCCAGCGCGGACGCGTATAACATCGTCGCCCCTCACGAGCAGGGCCTCGGCGCCACGCTTGCCATGGCCGCCGCGCTCAAGGACGCCCGCGTCAACACTTCCGACGTCGGCTACATCAACGCCCACGGCACCAGCACCCCGCTCGGCGACGAGACCGAGTGCGTGGCCATCCGCCAGGTCTTCGGCGACCTGACGCCGAAGATGCCGATCAGCGCGACGAAGTCCATGACCGGCCACCTTCTCGGCGCCTCCGCCGGCATCGAGGCCGTCGCCACGGTGCTGACGCTCGACACCGGCGTCATCCATCCGACGATCAACTACGAGACTCCCGACCCCCGCTGCCCCATCGACTGCGTCCCCAACGTCCCCCGCGAGGTCAAGGTCGATATCGCCATCTCCAACTCCTTCGGCTTCGGCGGCCACAACGCCACCGTCGTGCTCAAGAAGTTCATGGGCTGAGGCGGCGGGATTCCATCGGCAATTACGAAGGGCGAAGCTCAGGCGGCTTCGCCCGATTTCGTTTAACGGCCGCCTTTCCAGCGTGGCGTCACTTCTCGTAGGGAATCGGGTCCGGCACGCCCGCCTCTTTGAAGGCGCGCAGGCGGAGGAGGCAGGAATCGCAGCGGCCGCAGGCTTTGGACTGGCTCCTGTAGCAGCTCCAGGTGAGGTGGAGGGGGGCGCCGAGGGCGGAGCCTTTCCGCACGATCTCGGCCTTGCGCAGGTGGATGACGGGGGTGACGATGTCGATCTTCGACTCGGGTCGCGTGCCAAGCGTGACGGCTTTGCGGTAAGCGTCGAAGAAGCTCTCGCGGCAGTCGGGGTATCCGGAGGAATCCTCCTCGACGGCGCCGATGTAGACCGCGCGCGCGCCCAGCGTCTCGGCCCACGCCACCGCGGCGGCGAGGATGTTGGCGTTGCGGAAGGGGACATACGTCGGCGGAATCCCTTCGCGGCCGATCTTGCCTTCGGGCACGTCGATCGATCTATCCGTGAGCGCCGAGCCGCCGATGTGCGAGAGGTGCCGCAGGTCGACGATGAGCCGCTTCGTTGCCTTGTAGAAATCCGCGATGCCCGCGAACGCCTTTGACTCGCGCGCCTCCGTCCGCTGGCCGTAGTTCACGTGCAGGAGCGCGAGTTCGTGCGTCTCGGCCGCGATGCCCGCGGTCACGCAGGAATCCATTCCGCCTGAAACGCAGACGACCGCGAGGGGTTTGTCGGCCTTCATCGCTTGGTGTCCTGCCCCCAGATGAGTTTGTGAAGCTGGAACCCGAGTCGGACGGGAAGCTTGTCCGCGAGGATCCAGTCGGCGAGCGTTCCGAGGTCGAGCCGCCCGGCGACGGGGGTGAAGTGAATCGCATGGACGTGCTCGAACTTGCGGTTCGACTTCAGCGTCTGCTTCGCCCAGTCATAGTCCGCGCGGTCGGCGATCACGAACTTTACCTCGTCGCGCCCCGCGAGGAAGTCGAGGTTTCTCGTCAGGTTTTTCGCGCTCATCCCGCTCGACGGGCACTTCACGTCCATCACCTTCACCACCTCGTCCGGCACGTTTCCGAGGTCGAGGGTGCCGTTGGTTTCGAGCATCACCGTGAAGTCGTCATCGACGAGCGCCCGCATGAGCGGAATCGCGCCCTCCTGGATCAGGGGCTCGCCGCCGGTGATCTCGACGTCTTCCAGGTCGATCTCGCGCACCTTCGCCAGGACCGCCTCGACGCTCATCGGCGTGCCGCCAACGAGGGCGTACGTCGTGTCGCACCACGCGCAGCGCAGGTTGCACCCCGCGAGCCTCACGAACGTGCACGGCTCGCCGACGTGCGTCGATTCGCCCTGGATCGACGCGAAGATCTCGTGGACCTTGAGTTCCATGGCTGTTTCCCTCCCGTTAACGTGGGACAGACATCCCTGTCTGTTCGGGCATGGACAGGCAGGAATGCCTGTCCCACATTCTACATCTGCTCGACGACGTCGATGCCGAGAAGGTCGAGGCCGAGCCGGATGACGGCGGCCGTGTGATCGCAGAGGCTCAGGCGGCTCCGGCGCGTCGGCTCATCGGGGGCCTGCAGCACCGGGCACTTATCATAAAATGCGCTGAAGCGTCCTGCAAGATCATAGAGGTAGGAGGCAATGAGGTTGGGACGGAGCTGCTCGCCCGTCGATTCCACGACTTCGCCGAAGGCGACGAGCGCCTTGGCGAGCTTCAGCTCCTCGGGCGTGTCGAGCCTGTAGGCCGTCCGTTCGCGGAGGAGTTCGACGGAATCGGGACCGCTCTTGCGGAAGATGCTCCGCACGCGGGCGTACATGTACTGCATGTAGGGCGCCGTGTTGCCCTGGAGCGCCAGCATCTTGTCCCACGAGAAGATGTAATCGCTCGTGCGGTTCTGCGAAAGGTCGGCGTATTTCAGCGCGCCGATGCCCACGACGCGCGCGATCCGGCGCTTCTCGTCGTCGGGCATCTCGGCGCTCCTCGCCTCGACCACGGCCATCGCGCGCGACTCGGCCTCGTCCAGAAGCTCGCTCAGCCTCACGGTGCCGCCCGCGCGGGTGCGGAACGGACGTCCGTCTTCGCCGAGGACGCTGCCGAACCACGGGTGCTCGAACCGCACGTTCGAATAGCCCCACATCCGCGCGGCGTCGAAGAGCTGGTTGAAGTGGAGCTGCTGCCGGCCGTCGACGACGTAGATCATCCAGTCGGCCTTCCAGCGGTCGACGCGATACCGGATCGTCGCGAGGTCGGTCGCGGCGTAGAGGAACGCTCCGTCGCTCTTGCGGACGAGAAACGGGGGCAGCTTCTCGCCCTCGTAGAAGATCGCGAGCGCCCCTTCACTCCGGCGTGCGATGCCCTTCGCTTCGAGGTCATTCGCGACGCCGGGGAGCATCTCGTCGTAGAAGCTCTCGCCGAGCGTCACGTCGAAGGAGACGCCGAGCCGCTTGTAGGTCGCCTCGAGTTCGGGCAGCGAGACCCTCATCAGCCCCTGCCAGACGGCGCGGTTTCCGGCGTCGCCGGTGTGGAGCTTCACGACCTCCGCGCGCGCGGCCTCGGCGGTCGCGCTCGATTCGCCTTCGCTCTCGATCCGCTCGTTCACCTCGCGGTAGATCTTCTCGATGTCGTTGACGCCGAGCGTGTCGACCTTGTCCGCAAGGCCCTTCGTCTTGAGCCCGTGGATGATCATGCCGAACTGCGTGCCCCAGTCGCCGAGATGGTTGTCGCGGACGACCGTGTGCCCCAGCCGCTTGAGCACCCGGCTGATGGAGTCTCCGATGATCGTCGAGCGGATGTGCCCGACGTGCATGGGCTTGGCGACGTTGGGGGCGGAGAAATCGACGACGACGGTGCGCGGCTTCGCGACGGGCTCTACGCCGAGGCGCGCGTCGGCATGGCATTTGCCGGCGAGGGCCTCGACCCAGGATTTCTTCAGCGTCAGGTTGATGAAGCCGGGCCCGGCGATCTCGGCTTTCTCGACGACGTCCTGGAGCGTTCCGGAAGCCATGAGCGCGTCGAGGATCGTCTTGCCGATCTCGCGGGGATTCTTCTTCAGGGCCTTCGTCAGGCGCATCGCCGCGACGACGGTCAGGTCGCCGTGCTCTTCGCGCGGGATCTCAAGGGCGCACGCCTCGTCGAGCAACACGGAATCGGCGGGAACCCCGACCGGGCCTGCGAGCACGGCGCGTAGCGCCTCGTGGATGATGCGGCGGGTTTCGCTCACGGTTGTTTTTTCTCGTAGGGGGCTCCCGACGCGTCGGGATGGCCCCGTTCTTCTTCCATGTTTCTATGTAGCTTAGGGCCTCGTGCCCGTGGGTAGCGGGCGCCCTCGTGGCCCCGCGCCGGTGGTCATGGACGCCCCACAAGGGGGCTCTTACCCACGCCCACGAGGGGCTAAGCTACAGGGAAAAAGGGCCGGACAAAGAAACGCGGGGGGACACCCAGGTCCCCCCTACAACTAACGGCGAACCGCCTTCTTCCAGCGCACGCGGGGCGCATCGGCCCAGAGGTGTTCGAGGTCGTAGAAGGAGCGCGTCGTCTCGTCGAAGACGTGGACGACGACGTCGCCGAGGTCGATGAGCGCCCATCGGCCTTCCCTCGTGCCCTCGACGCCGAGCACCGGCACCTTGAGGCCCTTCATCGCGCGCGCGACCTCGTCGCCGATCGCGGAGACCTGCCGCGGGTTCGTGCCGTTGGCGATCACGAAGTAATCGGTCAGGACCATGAGGTCCGTCATCTTCAGCACGACGACGTTTTCAGCCTTCTTGTCGTCCGCGATGCGCGCGCACAGCTTCGCGATCTCGCGGGCTTCGTCTTTCTTGCGTGCGATGGGAGTTCTCCAAACTGAAAACCCTCCCCCGCAAGCGGCGGGGGAGGGTGAGTGGCGCGGTCAAGTCACGATAGGCGAGGCATTCCCCGCCCTACTTGGCCTTCTCGGCCGGAACCGTGATCGCCGGGGGCTTCACGTCGGGCGTCGCCGGCGTCGCGGGCTTCGGGCCCGCGGCGATGAAGAGCGGACACATCACCAGCGTAATCGTGCTCAGCAGCTTCACCAGCACGTGCAGCGACGGGCCCGCCGTGTCCTTCAGCGGGTCGCCCACGGTGTCGCCCACCACCGCCGCGGCGTGCGCCGGGGTGTGCTTGCCGATGACGTTTCCGTTCTCGTCCTTGAGCTGCCCGTCCTCGATCATCTTCTTGGCATTGTCCCAGGCGCCGCCGCCGTTGTTCATGAACGCGGCGAGCATGATGCCGGCGATCGTGCCGACCATGAGGACCGCGGCGACGACCATCGCGGCGTCGAACTCCATGCCGGGCAGCGAAAGATACCGGAAGCCGACCCCGATCACAATCGGGGCCAGGACCGGCAGAAGGCCCGGAAGGATCATCTCGCGCAGTCCGGCGCGCGCGGTGATGTCGACGGCCTTAGCGTAGTCGGGCTTCGAGGTGCCCTTCATGATGCCCGGGTTCTCGCGGAACTGACGGCGGACCTCGTCGATGATCTTGCCGGCGGTGCGGCCGACGGCCTTGATCGCCCACGCGCTGAAGAGGAAGACGAGCATCACAGCCAAGAGCGCGCCGATGAACACTTCCACCCGCGCGAGGTTCACGTCGTTGGCCATGCCTTCCTTGCCGGTGCGGATGAGGCTGACGCGGTCGAGGTAGGCCTGGAACAAGAGGAACGCGGCGAGTCCCGCGCTCACCATCGCGTAGCCCTTCGTCAGGGCCTTCGTCGTGTTGCCGACGGCGTCGAGCCGGTCGGTGATCTTCCGCACCTCTTCGCCGGCGCCCGCCATCTGGTTGATGCCGTTGGCGTTGTCGGTGATGGGGCCGAAGGTGTCCATCGCGAGGATGTAGGGACAGGTCATGAGCATGCCCATGGTGGCGACGGCGGTGCCGAACGCGCCCGCGCCGGGGACGCCGCTCATCACGCCCATCCAGTAGGAGCCGAGCAGCGCGCCGCCGATGACGAACGCGGTCGCGCAGGTGGTCTCGAAGCCGACGGCCATGCCGGAGATGATGTTCGTGGCCGAGCCGGTCTTGGAGGCCTCGGCGATCTCGCGCACGGGCTTGAAGCGCCACTCGGTGTAATACTGCGTCACGTAGACGATGACGACGCTGGCGACGATGCCGACGCACCCGGCGCCGAACAGCCACATCGACTTGGACAGCTCCAGGTGGCCGGAGACGTGCAGCATCGAGTAGACCGTCACGAGCATGCCGACGACGGAAAGCGCGACCGCCACGAAGTAGCCGCGGTTCAGGGCGAGCATCGGGTTCTCATCGGTGTGGCCCTTGACGCTCATCAGCCCGACGATGCTCGCGATGAGTCCGAACGCGCGCACGACCAGCGGGAAGAGGATCCAGACCACGTTGCCGGTGACGGCGTAAACGGCCACGCCCAGGATCATCGCGCCGATGTTCTCGGCCGCCGTGCTTTCGAAGAGGTCGGCGCCGCGGCCCGCGCAGTCGCCGACGTTGTCGCCCACCAGGTCCGCGATGACGGCCGGGTTGCGCGGGTCGTCCTCGGGAATGCCCGACTCCACCTTGCCCACGATGTCCGCGCCCACGTCGGCGGCCTTCGTGTAGATTCCGCCGCCGAGCTGCGCGAAGAGCGCCACGAAGCTCGCGCCGAAGCCGAAGCCCACGATCAGGTGCGGCGCAATCCCGGGCCTCGTGTAGCCGCCGAACGCGAAGTAGATCGCCATCACGCCGATGAGGCTCAGCGCCACGATGAGGAAGCCCGCCACCGCGCCGCCGCGAAGGGCGACGGTGATGGCCTGGTGCAGGTTCTTCTGCGCGGCGCTCGCGCACCGCACGTTGCTCTTGACGGCGATATACATGCCGACGAAACCCGACACGCCCGAGCAGATGGCGCCGGCGAGGAACGCCACCGCGGTCATCCAGCCGACGTCGACGGCGGTCACCACGGCCGGCACGCCCTGGGCGTCCTTGTAATCGATCTGGCCGCCCAGCCACCCGACGAGGATGCCGATGAGCGGGGCGAAGATGATGGAGAGGACGGCGATGGTGCCGTACTGGCGCTTGAGGAACGCCCAGGCCCCTTCGAAGATGATGCCGCCGATTTCGGCCATCTGCTTCGTGCCGGTGTCTCGGCTCATCACGTCCTTGATGAGATACAGCACGAACAACACCGCAATAGCGCCCGAAATGGGCACAACCCAGAAGATCCCTGGCATACTTGTCCCCCTCTTTCAATGTAGCACAGGCATTCTTGCCTGTGATATTCACGTCAGACAGGAATGTCTGACCCACGTCGGACTATAGCGATTCCCCTCGCCAAAGTCAAGGTTTTCATGCCTTCGCGATGCCCATTCCGGGGCCATTTCAAAATGAAATGGCGCCTGTTGTAGGGGGGGCCTGTGTGCCCCCCTACAAAAAGAGGCAATCAATCGTTTTCTCGTTGCCTTATGACGTCTTGGAGGGCTTTGATGCCTTTTGTGCACCTTATGAGGAGGTAGGCATAGTCGGAGGCGGAGCGGACGGCCTCGGGCGTGCGATCGAGTTCGGCCTTGGCCTGACGGAGGAGTTCGAGGGCGCGGGCGGGGCCGGTTTCGCGGGCGGACATCAGCGCGTCCACGTGGCGGACGATGCTCGACGGGATTCGCAGCCACGCGTCGTTGACCTTGAGGCGGAACATCTCGGCGATGTGCGGCTCGTCATGCCGGGCGCGTTGGGTCGCGAACTCCGAGAGCGCCCGGTCGAGCACGGCGCGCGCCCGCGCGATCGAGGAGTCGCTGAAATCGCCCTCTTCCAGCGCCTTCGTCACCTGCGCCGCGTATCCGTCGGCGACCGCCGACTCTACGCGCGCGGGGAAGGTGCGGTAGATATCGTCCTTCGGGTATTTCGCGATGAGCGCTGCCGCCTCGCGCCGGCAGTTGTCGAGATAGGGCTTGGCCTGGGTGAGAGTCTTGGGGGAAAAGTGGGGGCCCGATGTGTCGGGGCCCACAACGTTATTGTCGGCAGACAAGAATGTCTGCCCTACAAGAGAAGCACGGCGCAGAACCTGTTCGCCTCGGAGGAGGAGCGCCCAGAAGGGGCCGCCTTCGACGACCCTGGGGGCGAACGGGAACTCCGGCCCCCAGGAGAGCTTGCGGGAGCGGTCGAAGCAGCGGGCGGCCTCCTCGTAGTTGTTCACCTTGAGGTCGCGTTCGCAGGCCTCCTCGAAGTAGGGGTTCTGGGACATCTTGTCCTGGTAGATCCAGCCGAGGTAGAACCAGAGGTCGCCGGTCTGGGGGTTGAGGTCGATGCCCTTCCGGAGGAACTGCACGGCGTCGCGGATCCAGGGCCACTGCTCGCGCGGGTTCTCGAACTGCACGCTGACGTCGTAGGCGATGGCGGTGGCCCAGAACGACCAGACGGAGACGAACCGCGGCTGGATCTCGGTGATGAGCTCGACCATGCCGCGCTCTTCGACGTACTGCCGGCGCTCGTGGTAGGTGATGGCTTCGAGCCAGAGGACGTCGACGGCGACGCCGCGGAACCCGCCGAGGAGGACGACGGACGCCGCGCCCACCGGCGGCAGATCGGCGAGTTGCGCCGGGGTGAGCCCCGCCTCGGTCCGCGCGGCGATCAGCTTCTCTCGCGCCGCGGCGGCGGCGAGGAGGAGGGCGGCGATGAGCGTCAAACTCCAAATCCCAATCATCAAATTCCAATCAAACTTCAAATTCCAAACTCCAAGTCCCCCTCCGCCGCGTGGCGAGATCCCCTTGGAATTTGGCGTTTGGGAATTCATTGGAATTTGGTCCTTGGAATTTGGGATTTGTGTTTTCAGGGCATCAGCTCCCGCTTATAGAACACGACTTGAGCCAGCGCCAGGTAGCCGACGGCATAGGCCGCGACGAGGATGGCCGCATAGCCGCAGGCGGCCCAGGGCACGTCGCGGGAGGCCGTGAGGCAGCCGAGGGCGCTGAAGTTGTCGAAGTTGGGGAAGATGTGCGTCAGGAGCCAGAGCGTGCCGTAGAAGAGCTTGTTGATCGCCACGATGTAGAGCGGGTCGCTCGCGTGGGCGACGGGGCCGTGGGTGTGCTCGTAGATGCCCGTGCCGAAGAGCCCGGCATGCTCGCTCGACGAGATGGCCTGCATGTGCTCGACGAGGACGGTCTGGAAGAGCGAGAAGAAATAGCCCGTGAACGCGAGCATCGCCGCGACCCACGCGCTGAGGAACGTGCTGGCGGTGACGGCGACGACGATGACGAGGACGAGGCCGAGGAGGATGAGCCCCAGGGCCTTGGCGTAGGCCGCCTCGAACGGCGCCGACGGGGTCATGATCTGGAACGAGCCGGGGACGAACCGGACGAAGACGCCCGGCTTGTGGCAGGTGAGGACGACCTCGACCCCTTCGGCGGCGTGGACGAGCGAAGGGGGAAAATCGACGAAGGCGACGCGGTCGCTGTCGAGGAGGAGGTCGGTGGATTGCTTCTCGCCGGTCTTCGGATTGCGGATGAGGACAGTGGCCTGCGACTGCGGCATCTCGGCGCCGGTGGCGATGGTGGGGAGCATCTCGATGCGCTGGACGCCCTCCGGCAGCGACTCCAGCCCCTCGCGGAATTCGAAGACCAGCTCCTGCGCGCCGCCGCCGGCGACCGTGGCCGCGCGGGACTCGGGGACGACCTTCGTCTTCTCTCCTTCGCGGCGGATGATCTCGGTGGGGTCGAGCCCGCGCTTGGCGGCGACGAGGTCGGTGCGGCCGGTCTCGCGCTCGGCGGAGGCGCCCGCCCAGCGGAGGACTCCCCAGCCCGCGACGCCCATGACGAGGACGATGAGCCCCATCGTCAGCGAGAACCCGGCGACGCGGCCGAGGAGGTAATTCAAGCGCCCCACGGGCTTCGTCATGAGCGTGGAGAGGGTCTTCTTCGCGCGGTCCTCTGGCAGCACGGAGGCCGCCAGGAAGACCGACACGATGACGCCGAAGAAGGAGGTCGTCTTAAGGCACAGGCTGACGAGCGCGTGGTATCGCTCCGCCGGTTCGTGCTTCGGAATGACCGCCAGGCCGATGAGGATGACCGCCAGCCAGAGCCCCAGGATGAACAGGACCTTGCGCCGCAGACACTGGCGGAGCGTCTGCGCGGCGATGGCGCCGATGACGCCCCCGCAGACTGGGAAACGTCTGCGGGGGAGACTCGAAACTCGAAACTCGAAATTCGAAGAAGAGGCATCCCCGGCTCCAGGGGGCTTCTGGTTCGAGCTTCGAGTTTCGAGTTTCGAGTTTCCTTCCGTCGTCACGTCTTCGGCCCCTCTTTATCGCGCGCGTCCGCCTGGGCGACGATGCGGAGGAAGATTTCCTCGAGCGTGCTCCTCGGGTGCGAGACGTCGGCCGTCGCGGCCTGGTCGCCGAGCGCCGATTTCACCCGCTCCAGCGCCGCGGCGTCGAGGTTCGGCACCCTGATCTGCGTCACGTCCTTCACCGTCAGCAGGTCGGCCACGGCGCCGATCATCTCCAGCTTGCCGGTCTTGAGGATGGCGATGCGGTCGCAGACGTCCTCGACGTCGGCGAGGAGGTGGCTGGACATGAGCACGGTCTTGCCGCGCCGCTTGAGGTCGAGGATGAGGTCCTTGATCTGGCGCGTGCCGATGGGGTCCATGCCCGAGGTCGGCTCGTCGAGGATGAGGAGGTCGGGGTCGTTGATGAGCGCCTGGGCCAGGCCGATGCGCCGGCTCATGCCCTTGGAATATCCGCGGATGGGCCGCCGCCGAGCGTCTTCGAGCCTCACCTGCGCGATGAGTTCGTCCACCCGCCGCCGGCGCTCGCGTCGGGGGATGCGGAAGAGCCGTCCGTAGAAATCGAGCGTTTCGTCGGCGCTGAGGAACGGGTAGAAGTAGGATTCCTCCGGCAGGAACCCGAGCCGTTGGTTGGCGTTCACGTCTCCGGGCGCGAGGCCCAGCACCTCCGCGCGGCCCGAGGTCGGGAAGATGAGGCCGAGGAGGAGCTTCATCGTCGTCGTCTTGCCGGAGCCGTTGGGGCCCAGCAGTCCGAAGACCTCGCCGCGGCGGACCTCCAGATCGAGCCCTTCCAGCGCGACGACCTTCTGCCGACCGAACCGAAGGGAGTAGGTCTTCGCCAGCTTCTGGGCGCGGATGACCGCCTCCGGAAGCGCATTTGTCGTTACCACGGGGCTCCTTTCCTTCAATTGCTATCGCCTAACCACTATATTGTTGGCTTCCCGGCGCCCTTTTCAAGCAAAAACGGGGGCGTGTCGAGAAGATTCCCCTCTCCCTCCGGGGGAGGGGCGAGGGTGAGCTGTCCAACGTCTGCGGACCTCGTTTCGCCGAACGGGCGTCTTCCGGCGCTTCGCGTCGCGTTCTTCGACGCGGGGACGCCCCTCCCTACAGATTGTGGTTAGTGCGGCAGGTGAGCACAAAAACCAGCTTCCTGTCCACCATGGCCCCAGTGGAACCAGAATCAGTGGAACCATGGAACCTGCAGTATTTCGGCCGTTTTTGACCCCTTTTTGGGGAACAGAGGTTCCAGTGCTGGAACCTCCCCCTGATGGGGAGGGAAGGGAGGATGTCCTTGCCGGGGTCGCGCGGGGCCCGTATACTATAGGGGCGAAGCTACCGGGGACGGTCCAGGAGCGATATATCATGCGCGAATCCGGCGTTCCATCGCCATTCCGGCGCGCGCTATGCGTTTATCCTTACCGTCGGGAACTTCGAAGCGCGGGCTTCCTGCCTCCCATCGGCCTCGAATACATCGCCACCGTCGTTCGCCCCTTCGCCCAATCCCTCGACCTCGTCGACCTGCGGGTGGAGCGCCGCCGCACGGTCGATTTCCTGCGCGGCGACACCGACCTCGTCTGCTTCTCCGTCAACTGGGACCTCGACCGGGAGTTCGTGCGCGAGGAAATCCGCTCTGTGCCTCGTTCGCCGGGACGTCTCGTCGTCCTCGGCGGCCGTCACGTCACCGAAGACCCCAAGGCGTGGCTTGCGGACTTCCCCAACGTCGATGTCGTGGTGCGCGGCGACGGCGAAGAGGCGATGGAGGAGCTCTGCCGCGGGGTGCCGCTGGAGCGCATCGCGGGGATCAGTTTCCGGAAAGACGGAGAGATCCGACATGGCCCGAACCGCGTGCTCGGGCCGCTGCGCAACGACCTCATTCCCGACCGCAGCCTGCGCCGGCAGGACTATGGCGTGCGCATCCGCGGCGCCTGGGCGGGGATACCGATGGACGTCGTGTCGAGTTCGCGCGGGTGTCCGTTCCACTGCACGTTCTGCTCGTTCAGCCGGAACCCATGGGGCACGAAGCGCGGATGGTCGGCGCGGTCGCCGGAGTCGGTGGTGGACGAGATCTCGCGGATCCGGTCGCCGCTGGTGGGTTTTTCGGACGACCTGTTCACGCACGACATGGGCCGGGTGGAGCGCATCTGCGAACTGCTGGTGGAGCGGGGTATCCGCAAGCGTTTCGTGGCGAACGCGCGGCTGGAAGTGGCGCGCCGGCCGGACGTGCTGCGCAAGATGGAGCGCGCGGGGTTTTCGTTGCTGGCGCTCGGCATCGAGAGCGCGCACGACAAGACGCTGGAGGCCATGCGCAAGGGGTTCGACGTCGCGCGCATCCGCGAATACTTCCGCGTCCTGCGCCGGAGCCGCATGATGCTCGTCGGCTATTTCATGATCGGCAACCTCGGGGAGAGCGTCGCGGACATGGAGCGCATCGGGCCGTTCGCGCGCGAGCTGGGGCTCGACGTCATCGCGCTCTCGACGCTGCGCGCCAGCCCCTGGAGCGGCCTCGACGAACTCGTCGCCGACACCCCGGGCTATCACATTCATCCCGACGGCCGCGTCTATTCCGACCACAGCTCCGCCCGGCAACTCGGGGGCATCCGCCGGCTCATCACGCGCCGGTTCTATTCCGCCGGGCAGTACGGCCGCATCATCCGCAAGGCCGCGCTCAACGACTTCGCGCGGTTTCTCCCCGCCGTTTTCGCCCACCTGCCGGGAGTCCTCTATGCCGTCGGGGCGCACCCCTTCCTCAAACGATCCTGAAGGGCCGGAGGCTGCCGCCGCGGGATCGCCATGGGCTGGGCGTCGAAGAAGAAACGCGGGGGGACACGTGGGTCCCCCTACAGAAGAAGACAGAAGCTATTGCATGTGGTACCGGACCCAATCGAGGTCCGGCCGGGTCGGGAGCTTGTCGACGAGGAGGTGGTCCTTCTCGTCGTAGTAGTCCCGCTCGGTCTCTTCGAGGAAGGGGAGGTAGTCGACCATCGTCGGACGCGTCACGCGCCAGATCTCGCGGAGGAAGTCCTGCCACACGGCGTCGCGTCCGCTCCAGCGGGGATACTCCGTCGGCGGCTGGTCCTTCCGGAACAGGTCGTCGTAGGTCGCCATGATCTGGCGCTGCACCTGGCTGGGACGGATGCGCAGCGGGAAATGGCACACGTAGGAGCCGTTCAGGTAGTCCCAGTCCTTGAAGATGATCCGCTCCACCGGCGTCAGACGCTTGCCCTCGTGCGGGTAGAATCCCCACAGCGCGAACACGTTCATCTGCGACAGGCCCCACTCGTGCAGCATCCGCCGGGTCGCCTCCAGCGATTCGACCGTGTCCGTGTCGAATCCCATGATGAGCGTCGAGAGGACGGAGATCCCGTTGCGCCGGATCTCGTCCACGGCCAGCTTGATGTCCGCCACGCTCTGCCGCTTCGTCACGCTGTCCAGCGATTCCTGGTTCAGCGACTCCACCCCGACGAAGATGCGCATGACGCCCGCCTTGCGCATCAGCTTCAGCATCTCGGGGTTCTTCCCGACGGAGGTCCGGCAGAAGATTGTCAGTTGCGGTCTGAGGTCTTCGGCGATGATCCGATTGAGGATTTCCTTCGCGAACTTCTGGTCGCCGTCGAAGAGGTTGTCCACGAAGACCACGGCGCGCGAGTACTGCAGCTTGTCCTTCAGGTCCACCATCAGCGACTCGATGGAGCGCCGGCGGTAGCCGCGCCCCATCATGACTTCGACCGGACAGAACTGGCAGGTGAACGGACACCCGCGCGTGGCCTGCACCGTCATCATCGGGTAGGGCGGCGGGGCGCCCTTGTAGGCCTTCTCCCAACCGTAGATGGTGGAGAGGTCGACGACGGTGTCGAAATTCTTCACCGGCGGGCGGTCGGGCGTGGCGATGGTGCGGCCGTCGCGGTGGAAGGTCACACCCGGCACGGTCGCGACGTCGCGGCCGGTCTGGAGCGCGTCGACGAGGTCGAGGATCGTCTCATCGCCCTCCTGACGGACGACGTAGTCGCAGAACCTCAGCACGCTCTCGGGCAGGTAGGTCGCGTGCTCGCCCCCGATCACCACGGGGACGTTGCTCTTCATGCGAAGCTGCTCGACGATCCGCCGCGCGCGGCCCACGGCGCAGGAGAGCGCGTGGAACCCCACGAGGTCGGCCTGATACATGATCTCCCAGTTGATCGGCTTCAACTCCTCGACGAAGAGCGTGACGTCGTAACCGGCGTTCTTGAGGATGGTTGCGATCAGCGGCACGCCGTACCGCGGCAGAACGATCTGCTCGCTCGGGGTGATGCTGGGCATGGGCTGTGCGGGCTGGACGAGGACGATTTTGCGGATGGGGCGGCTCATATGCGCGAAGATCCTCGATAGAGTCGGCATCCTATCGGGGGGCACACGCCAAGTGTGTCGCGGCGATAGAAAGCATCGGAAGCGGGCCGGCCAGAACCGCCGCAAGCCCGTTCTACGGCTGTTTAGACCCGGTAAACATATCCAAATCCCGTCAGCATCACAAGCAAAAAATCAAAAACCAGGGACAGCCGGGAAATACTTCGAACGCGAACCGTTTGCGCCGGACTCCGGCGGCCGAGGCGCTGGCCCTCGCCGTGATCGTGCCCTTCATGCAATCGGCCTTTGCCAGGGCCTTCAATCTGACGTCCGCGTGACAGATCAACGTCACCGTGACGGCGACGTTGGAGCTTCCGCCGATGCCCTTGATCGCCTCGCAGTCGGCTCCGCCGGAGATGTCGGGGTCCGGAATCGGCGCGTCCTCATGCAGCAAGGCGGGACCTTCCCACCACGCCTTCCGGGGGTTGTAATTCGCGAGGGACTCGGAGCTGTCCTTGTACCCGAACACGTGGGCCGGCAGACCGTGCTTCTTGACGGTGAGGCTCTTCATGTAGATCAGGACGCTGGCCCGGGGCGCTTCGGGATCGGCGGAGGCTGTCCGGGCGAGCAAGGATTCAGGCTCAAGGGCGTGCGTTCATTCTGGCGCGGACAGGCGACAATGCCTGTCCCACCAAAAAGAAAAGCCCCGGTCCCGGGGCGTCGGGATCGGGGCTGATGTGTTTTTCGGGCGTGCAGGCCTAGAGCCGCCCCTGCTGCTCGAGCGATTCCTGCTGCGCGCGCTTGAGCGACTTGCGGTCCTTGCGACGCTGCTTCTCGGAGGGCTTCTCGTAGTAAGACGTGCGCTTCACGTCCTTGATCAAGCCTTCCTTCTCGCACAGCTTCTTAAAGCGCCTCAGCATCTGGTCGATCGATTCGTTGCCTCGGGTCTTAATCCTGATAACCAAGCGATCACGCAACCCTTCTGTGTCTGGGCCCCGTTTCGACGGGACGGTTTTAGGTGAACAGCAACCCCCGGCCACACGCTTTTCAGCAGCGCAGAATAATACCCAATCGACCGCTCCCACTCAAGGGAAAAATCTCCGCAAAATGGCTCGGGGTCTTGCCTTGCATTGCCCTCGTCTCCCCTTAGAATGACCAAGGACATGCTTGGGAGCCGGAAACCGTGAATATCCGCCGGTTGCACACGTGGAACGTAGACTATCGGGCCGCAAAGGCCATTCAGGAGGCCCTGCGTGGACAGATTATCAGCCGGGGAGGCCCAAAGAACCCCCGCCTGATTGCCGGGGCCGATGTCAGTTACGAAAAGTGCGACGACCGATTCTACGCCGCCGTCATCGTTATGGAATATCCACAACTGACTGTTGTCGAAGAGGTTACGACGTCCGGCCAGGCCGTTTTTCCGTATATTCCTGGAATGTTGACCTTCCGCGAGGGGCCGATGGTGCTTGAGGCGTTTGAAAGGCTGAAACATACGCCCGACCTGGTAATGTTTGATGGCCAAGGCATTGCTCACCCGCGGGGATTCGGCCTGGCTGCGCACCTAGGCCTTCTGCTGGACCTGCCGTCCATCGGATGCGCCAAGACTCGGCTGATTGGCGAGCACGAGGAGCCGGGGCCGAACGCCGGCGACACGGCGGCCTTGACTTACGAGGGGCGGAAGATTGGAATGGTGGTCAGGACCAAGGCGCGGGTGCGGCCGCTCTACATTTCGGTGGGACACCGGATATCCCTGGACCTCGCGGCGGAGTGGACGCTTCGCACCTGCCGAGGGTTCCGAATCCCTGAGCCCACGCGACAGGCGCACCTGCTGGTCAATCGGTTGAGGGTGGCGGCAAGAACGTAGGACAGGCATTCCTGCCTGTCCGGATCGGGTCAGACAGGAATGTCTGACCTACAAGAAGAAGGAGACAGACATGGACGTCATGGAAGCGATTCTTGCGCGTCGGAGCATCCGCAGCTATCAGGACAAGCCCGTGGAGTCGGAGAAGCTCGCGCGCGTGCTTGAGGCGGGCCGCAACGCGCCGAGCGCCTCGAACCAGCAGCCGTGGCGCATCCTTGTCGTCACCGACCCGGACCTGCGCAGGAAGGTGGCCGCGGCGGCGCGTGACCAGAAGTTCGTCGGCGAGGCCCCGGTCATCCTCGTCGGCTGCGCGATCAAGTCCGACCGCGTGATGACCTGCGGGCAGCACTGCTACCCGATCGACCTCGCCATCTGCATGACGACGATGTCTCTCGCCGCGGTGAGCGAAGGCCTCGGCGCCTGCTGGATCGGCGCCTTCTTCGAGGACAAGGTGAAGGACCTCCTCGGCATCCCGCCCGACGTCCGCGTCGTCGAACTCATGCCCCTCGGCTACCCCGCCGAGAAACCCGCCGCGCGACCGCGCAAGCCGATGGAGGAATTCTGCGTGATGGAGAAGTGGTCGTAGGGCTTGTGTTGCTTATGTGGCATCCCGACGTGTCGGGATGCCACATAAGCACAAGAAGCATCAGGTTTCGGCGGCTACTCCTTCGGATACCCCACCGTCTGCGCGAGGATGATGGACTGGTCGGCGCGGAGGTTCATGGCCTTGGCGAGGGCGGGTTTGTCGATGAGGCCGCGGACGACGGTGGAGAGTCCCTCGCCGGCGCAGAAAAGATACACGTTTTCGGAGATGAACCCCGTATCCGCGGCGGCCCACATCTTCTTGTCGTCGTCGGTGATGCCGGGCATCTTCATCTTCGTGAGGTCGGCGACGAAGACGAGGTTCACCGGCGCGTCTTTCACGAACGGCTGCTTGCCCGTCGTCTCGCGGATGTCGGCGGCGAGCACCTGCGTGAGCGCGTGCGCCTTCGCGTCATAGAGCCACAGGCCGTCGGCGGTCGCGACGTAGACGTCGATCTCCTGCCAGTTCACCGCGCTGGGCGCCGTGCGTTTGCCGTCGGCGCGGGTGATGCCGTCCGCCGCCCAGAGCAGGTTCGACAGCACCTGGTCCGGCAGCGCCTTCGGGCTGAACGCCCGGTCGCTCCGGCGGTTCTTCAGCACCTCCATCAGCGGCTTGCCGCCCTCGGTCACGGGCTTGGGCAGGGCCTTGACCTTCGGCTCCGCGGGGGCCTTGGTTTCCTGCGCGAGAGCGAACGCGCCGGCGACGAGACACACGCATCCGAGCAGCGCAAGGCAGATCGCAAGCTTTCTCATCGGGCGCCACCCTTTCTGGCCAGAGGTGATCCCCCCCTCTCCCACCGGGAGAGGGTACGGGTGAGGGAGTCTTCCAATTGTCGGAAGACTTACGACTCTCGAACAGATGTAACACTTCAGCCATCTGGCGCAGCTTTTGTGAAAAATAGTTGATTTTTCCCTT
>JBBIVY010000005.1:0-61290 GCA_037439485.1 Planctomycetota bacterium
TACAGGGAGGTCACTTGAAGACCTTGAAGTTATCCTTGGCGTCGCGCCACCAGTCGCGCCAGGCGCGCTTGTTGAGGCCGAAGTCTTTGGCGGTCATGCCGCGGAGGGCGTCGAGGGCGGCGTAGTTGATGACGTAGACGATGCTCGGATCGTCGGGGACGTCGAGCGGGCGCCAGGTGCCGCCGGGGCCGGCGCCGACGACTCCCGCGGTCGGGTCGGAGATGATCGGCCCGCGCTCGGGGCCCGAGTCCTTCGTCTGGTAGCCGCGGAGGCCCAGCGCCGGCGCGCCTTCCGCCGACCGCCGGACGCGATAGGGCGTGTAGATCGCCTCGATCAGCGGGTCCACCGCCTGCGCCGGCCGAACGACGCCCAGCAGCAGCGCCGCGGCGAATCGCACCGCCGGCACGTCCGGGTCGCGCAGGGCCTTCAGCGTTTCCGCGAGCATCACGTCGTCCCATCGCTTCGAGAGGACCTTTCGCCCGCGCTCGCGGACATACGCGTCTTCGTCATAGAGCGCATGAAGCAGCGCCTCCTGCGCGATGCCCGCGGCGTCGACCTTGTCCCCGGCGCGCAGCGCGGCCTGGCGGACGTCGGGGCTCTTGTGCCGCGCGAGGGCCATCATCGGCCCGGCGGCCAGCGGGTCGCGCATCGCGGCGAGCGCGTCCTCGGCGTCGCGCTTCGCGGGGTCGGACTTCGGGCTGGCGATGATCTCGGCGAGGGCGTCGACGCGCTTCGCCACTTGCTTCGTCAGGTCGCGCCGGAGCGCCTCGGCCTCGGCAAGCTCCGCGGCCTCCTTCGTCATCCAGCGGCCGTCGACGAAGCGCAGGCCCATCGCCTGCTTGGCATCGAGTTCGCTCATCCACTTGCCCTGATACTTCATCTGCCCGAGCGCGCGGCGGGCACCCTCGTGGTCGGGTTCGAGCGCGCAGGCGTAGTTCAGGTGATAATCGGCCTCGCGCGACAGGCCATTACGGCGGCACCAGAGCCCGAGGAGATACTGCTGGTCCGCGTCCTTCGCGTCGAGCGAGGCGAGCTTCGCGTCATACTGCTCGCGCTTCGTCGGCGCGCGGTCGATGTCGCGGATGGAGGCGCGGTCGATGGAGACTTCGCCGCCCGCGGTCTTGACGACCACGGCGTCCTTCGTCTCGCGGACGATGGTGCCTTCCCATGAGCGTCCGTCGGTCAGCGTGACCGTGGCGGCGCTCGCGAGCTCCGCCGGGAAGAGCATCAGCGCGGCGGCCGCGAAGAGGCCTGAGAATCGCGCAGGATGAAGCGGTGGCGCCATCATGGCATAGATTCTCCCCAATGGTATTCTAGACGAATAAAAGCCCGGGGTCATTCACAAAGTTCCGCTGAAAATCCTACGGCGGAGACATCAGGCGCGCCGCGTTTCGCCGCGGAGCTGTTCGACGACCCGGCGCCGGGTGAAGTAATACCAGGCCATTCCGCCCTGGAAGGCGATGCTCAGCACGACGACGATGCCGTAGAAGATGCGCGCGGCGTCGGCGAGGGAAGCGTTGCCGAGGAGCCCGCGGAGGTTCTGTTCGAACGGCTGCCGGAACTCGGGATCGTCGGGCATCACGCGCTTGAGAAGTTCGTCCGTCACCGGCATCCGGGCGGCCTCCGATGTCGAGGCGAGGGTCATCTGCACGGCGCAATAGAGCGCGATGGCCAGGAAGAGCGCCACTTGGTTCACCGCCAGCATCCTCGGCGCCGACGGGTCCGCGCGACGCATCCGCCGCGAGCCGGTCAGCTCCACGAAACCTACGACGGTAATGGCGGTCGTTACGAAGAGCCCGGGAAGGCTGAACCACACGAGCGAGATGACGACGCCGAGCGCGCCGATGACGATCTCCGTCATGGCGCTTGCGAACGCGACCGTCGCGGCGCGCCTCACCCCTCGCTCCGCGTCGCTTGGGAAGCCCTGCGACGGGCCTGCCGGCATGACGGTCACGTACGGCGGCAGCGGCGGCCTCGTCGGCAGCGGCGGGGGGGCGGAAGGTCTCGGGCTGTCGGCCGGCGGAACGGTCATTGCGAGTCCTTGCCTTTCAGTCGGCCTTCGAGAGTTCCGGCCCCGGCGCGTTCGATGGTGACGAGCGCCTTGCGGCCGATGAGTTCCGGCCCGGCGTCAAAGGTAACTCGGAGATAGCGTTCCGTCAAGCCCGAGGCGACTGTGCGGGCGACCGCGCGGCCGGATTTGCCGGGCTCGACGGTCTCGACGATGACCTCGACGTTGCGGCCGACGAAGGCGCGGGCGTAGTCGAGGGCGAGTTCGTCGGCGAGCGTCATGAGCTGCCGCTTGCGCCGGGTGACGACGCGCTGGGTGACGTGTCCGGGGAGCGTTGCGGCCTTCGTCCCGGCGCGGGCGCTGAAACGAAATACGTGGACCTTGCTGAAGCGCGCCTCTCGCACGACGCGCAGCGTGTTCTCGAACGCCGAATCCGACTCTCCCGGAAAGCCCACGATGACGTCCGTCGTGACCGCCGCGTCGGGGATGCGCTCGCGGATGCGCCCTACGGCGTCAAGGAATTGCCCCGGCGAATAGCGCCGGTTCATCGCCGCCAGGATTCCTGAGTCCCCCGACTGCAGCGGCAGGTGAACGTGCGGACAGACGACCGGGTTCGAGGCCATCAGCTCGATGATCTCCTCCGCCAGCTCCGGCATCTCGATGGAACTCAGCCGCAGCCGCGCGAGTCCGGGAGTTGCGGCCACGCCGCTGATCACCTTGGCCAATGATCCGGAATACTTTCCGACATGAATCCCCGTGAGCACGATTTCCAGGAACCCCGCCGCGACGAGTTCGCGGGCCTCGATGAGGATGGCATCGAGGGGCTTCGAGGAGAGGGCAGGCCTGACGAGCGGGACGATGCAATACGAGCAGCGGGCGTCGCAGCCGTCCTGAATCTTCAGATACGCGCGGCCCCGGCGTCCGGCGGGCGGTTCGACGCTTGCCGCCGGTTCCTTGCCGCGGGTGATAATCCGCGCCAGCTCTGTCTTGTCGGCGAACACCCCGGCCACGTTCGGCAGCCTGCGGAGCTGGTCCGCCTCGCGCGCGGCGTAGCATCCGGTGATGTATATCCGCGCCGCGGGGTGCTCGCGGGCGATGCGCATCACGGCCTGTCGGGCGCGCCGGTCGGCCTTTTCGGTCACGGTGCAGGAGTTGACGATCACGATATCCGGCTGGGCGGCCTCATCCACCCGCACCCCCGCCTTCGCCAGCGCCGAGGCGAGGGCGTCGCCTTCGTACTGGTTGGTCTTGCAACCGAACGTGACGATGCGGGCGGTGGTCATGGCGCTATACTATCCCGAGGCCTTCGAATGAAGAAGACATTTCCCGCCTTGCGCGTCGCGTTTCAGCGGGTAGAATACTCCGGTACCGGCCGACCGAACGAGCCACGCGTGAACCCTCTATGAACCTGAACGCCCTCCGCACGCTCTTCCTATGCGCCACGGCGCTGATGCTGCAGGCGCAACTATGCCCGGCGACCGACGAGCCGCTGCTGCCCGTGGAGACCCCCGGCGACGCGGCGAAGCTCGGGGATCGCACGGATGCCGGGCGCATGGAGGCCCTGGCCAAGCGGGGCGGCTCGCGCGAGTCCGAGGCCGCGGTCGTGGCGGCGCTCAAGTGGCTCGTCGCGCACCAGGATGACGACGGCCGCTGGTCCGCGGTCGGCTTCACGCGGCATTGCCCCGACGGCGACCTCTGCGGGGGCGTCGCGCCTCAGCAGCACGGCGACCTGCCGGGCACCTACGACGTGGCGACGACGGGGCTTTCGCTCCTCGCGCTCTTAGGCCACGGCAGCACGCACCAGAACGGGGAATACAAGGAGCAGGCGTCGCGGGCGCTCGAGTGGCTCCTCAAGCAGCAGGACGAGCACACGGGCTGCTTCGGCAAGGGCGAGCAGGTGAGTATGTATAACCACGCCGTCGGGGCGCTGGCGCTCGCCGAGGATTACGCCATGACGCGCGACCCGCGGCTCAAGATACGCGTCATCCGCGCCCTCGGCTACATCTGCCAGGCCCAGCAGAAGTCCGGCGGGTGGGATTACACCGCCGCGCGCACCGACCGCAACGATTCCTCCGTCACCGGCTGGCAGGTCATGGCCCTCAAGAGCGCCCACGCCTGCCAGGTGTCGGTGCCCTGGAGGACAACCTGGGGCATCCTCCGCCATTTCGAACGCGTCACCGACGAGGAAGGGTTCGTCGGCTACACCGCCGAGCCCACCAGCCGACACGGCATCGCGCTCGTCGCGGTGGGCATCCTCTCGGAACTTTCGCTCGGCATGGGCCGCGACCATCCGACCGTCCGGCGGCAGGTGAGCATGCTCCTCGACGACCTGCCCGCCTGGCACAAGCTCCGCGGCGAGCACGGGCACGATCACTCGGAGTATTATTGGTACTACGGCACGCTCGCCATGTACCAGGTCGGCGGGTTCGACTGGGAGAAATGGAACGCCGCCACGCGCGACATGCTCGTCCGGGCGCAATGCGCCGAGGGGCACAAGGCCGGCTCGTGGGACCCCGACGGCTACTGGGCCCGAGGCTTCGCCGGTCGCGTCTACATGACCGCGCTCATGACGCTGACGCTCGAAGTGTATTATCGCTACCTGCCGATGTACGAGACGCAGGACACGCTGCACGCGGGCGCGGCGCTCGTCAACGTCATGCAGGCGGAGGAGAACGCGGACAGGAAGACGGCGATATTGCAGAAGCTGATATTGCTGAAGGACCCGACGCTGCCGGAGTTGCTGAAGAAGCTGCTGGAGGACGAGAGCGCCGCGGTGCGATTCACGGCGGCGAAGTCGCTGGCGCAGTCGGGGGACCCCTCGGGCATCGCGTGCCTGGGCATCGGCGTGGCGTCGACGGACGCGTTCACGCGGTTCGCGGCGATCCGGGCGCTGGAGGAGATCGACCGGCCGGAGGCGCTGGAGCCGCTGATCCGGGCGCTTTCCGATCCCGTGGAGGCGAACGCGGCGCGGGCCTCGCGGGCGCTCGAACGCAAGACCGGCCAGGGCTTCGGCTTCGAAGAGGCGAAAACTCCCGAAGAGAAGCGGAAAATCATTGCATCCTGGCAGGAGTGGTGGAAGAATAGCGTTGCTGCGGCCAATCTGCCCGACGTGAACGGCTCGGTCGTCGCCGCGCGCGACGGCGGCAAGCGGGTGCTCCTCCAGTTCGGCGACAAGGACGCGATCGTCAAGGGGATGCGCCTCAAGGTCTTCCGCGACGGCAAGGCCGCCGGGTTCGTCGAGATCGTCGAAGTGCTCCGCGGCGGCATGGCCGAGGCCACCGTTACCCGCTGGGACACCCTCGGCGGGGCGATCCGGCAGGGAGATAAGGTTGCCACCAGGCAACCCTGAATGACGAATGACGAAATCCGAATGACGAATGCCGGCGCGCGGCGGGAGAGATTCGGGATTCATTCGTCATTCGTGCTTCGTCATTCGTTCGAAGGAGAGGTGTTGAGTGCTAGCCCCGTCCACCCACGACCGTCTGATCGCCCGGCTGAAGGAAGGTAAGAGCTTCCTCGTCAGTTCGCACGTGCGGCTGGACGGCGACGGCCTGGGCAGCGCGCTGGCGATGGACTCGCTGCTGAGGCAACTCGGCAAATCGTCGCAGGTGTTTCTGCCCGGCGCGGTGCCGGTGGTCTACCAGTTTCTGCCCGGCGTTGAACGCACGATGTCGCTTGAAGACACGCCCACGGCGAAGGTCCCCGCCGGGGTCGATACGTTCATCGCCGTGGACGTGGCCGACACGACCCGCCTCGGCGGCGTCATGGAACTCCTGCCCGTCGGCGTCGTCACCGCGAGCATCGACCACCATCGTTCCGGCACGCTCAAGGCCGACATCGAGTGCGACGACCCCGACGCGTCGAGCACCGGGGAGTTGGTCTACGACCTCATCAAGCGCGGGGGATTCGAGTTCACCCCCGACATCGCGACGAACATCTTCGCGGCGATCATGTCCGACACGCAGCGGTTCTCTCTGCCCAACACCGACGCGAAGTGCCTCGCGGTCGCGGCGGAGATGGTGGAGCGCGGGGCAAACCCGGGGGACCTGGGCGACCAGCTCTACCGCTCGTGGCAGCACGGACAGCTTGCGCTCTGGGCCGAGGTGGCCAGTCGCATCCGCGTCGACGACTCCGGCAAGCTCGCCTGGACCTCGATGACCCTTGAGATGCTCGGGCGCTACAAGGTGAGTTCCGACGACACGCAGGACTTCGCCGACATCCCTCGGATGCTCGCCGGGGTGGAGGTCGGGGTGCTCTTCCGCGAGTTCGAGCGCGGGGTGCGCGTGAGCCTTCGCTCCAACCGCATCCCGATCCTCTCCGTCGCCGAGATCTTCAAGGGCGGCGGCCATCAGCTCGCCTGCGGCTGCGAGCTCGCCACCAACCTCGCCGAGGCCCAGCAGCAGGTCCTCGCCGCGGTGCGGGAGGCGCTGAAGAAGATCGTCGGCTCTCAGGCGGAGGACCGATGACCCCCGCGAAGAAACAGCACGACGACCGGACGGCGCCGCTCTTCCGGATGCTGGAAGACAAGATCGCCCTCGAACGCTCGTTCGGCGTCGAAGTCGTGGGGAAGCCCGTGCCGGCTTCTTCATCCCCTCTCCCTCCGGGAGAGGGTCAGGGTGAGGGTGACGTCTCACCGGCTCCCGAGACGAAGGCCCCTGCGGAGAAGCCCCCTGCGGCACAGGGTACCGGAACCAAGGCCGAGCGTCTCGCGGCCCTGCGGCAGGAGCTGGCCGATTGCCACGAGTGCCAGCTTGCCCGGACGCGGACGAACCTGGTCTTCGGCGTCGGGAATCCCGAGGCGCGGTTGATGTTCGTGGGCGAGGCGCCGGGGGCGGATGAAGACGCGCAAGGGGAGCCGTTCGTCGGCCGAGCGGGGCAGCTCTTGACGCGCATGATCATCGCGATGGGCCTCAGGCGCGAGGACGTCTACATCGCCAACATCCTCAAATGCCGTCCGCCCGAGAACCGCGTTCCGCGGCCGGAGGAGGTCATCGCGTGCATGCCATACCTCCGCCGGCAGATCGACATCATCCATCCCGAGGTCCTCGTCTGCCTCGGCGGCACCGCCGCGCAGAACCTCCTCGAACTCCAGATGCCCGTCGGCCGCATGCGCAACCAGTGGCACGACTATCACGGCGTCCCCACTCTCGTTACCTTCCATCCGGCCTATCTCCTTCGTAACCCTCCCGACAAGGGCAAGGCGTGGGAAGACATGAAGACGGTTCTTAATAGGCTGGGCCTGCCGATCCCGCAGCGGTGATGCTTCTTATGTGGCACACCCGTCCCCGGCTGCGGCTGTTTCGCGCAACTCCTGCGCGGCCGGCGCAACTTCTGCGCGCGGGTTCGGTCTTCCGGGCGGGTCTGCGAAAAATCCATAATGGCCATAACCCATTGTGAGTGCAATGCTTGCGGCGGATTCTGCCTCCGTCGGCAGGGCGATTGGCACGCCGTTTGCTATAGAGGACGACCGAGTGGGCCGGGGGGCTGTTGAATACCCTGCCCGTCGCTACGTGCCACCCAGATCGACAGCCGAGGAGGATTGCATTGAGCGACTGCGTCGATTTGCCGGGAGTTTTCGGACGGAGTCTCGAAGCGACGAGCGCCGCAAATCGTTTCCGCAATCCGTCGCTGCCGCCGGGGGAGTGCGCCGGGAGGGTGGAGGAGCAGGCTCTCGGGCTCGATCTGATCCTTCAGTCGACCCTCTGCGCCTCGTTCGTCCGCGCGCGCGTTACGGACTCCGAGCGCGAGACCGTCATCGCCAAAGTCGTCGCCTGGTCGTGCGAGCCCCGGACCGATTTGGCTGGGCTTCAGGCCGAGGTCGACGCGATGCTCACGTCATTCGAAGTTGCCGAGGAAGACCGCCTGCAGATTATTGCCGACATCGTCCGCGTGTTGTCGGGGAATCAGTCCCGCCACGCCGCCTGAGCCCCTTCCCCCTGAGGGGGAGGGGTTGGCAACTCATGTCTCGCGGCGACGGGCTGTCCGCGCCGGCGACCCCCTCCTCTCCTGACGAAAAACCCCTCCACCCCTCTCACTTCTCAGGAGCCCACTCAAGGGCAGAGCCGGCGCAGACAGCCCGTTTCTTTTTCTGAAAGAGTCGTTGACATCCTTTCATCGGGCTCTTAGAATCCAGTCATTGATTGTTGGCCTACATACGCGGGATACCTTATCCAGCAGTTTCAGTCGTCTCATCAGTGGCTTGCGAAGAACTTTCCAAAAGGTCAATTCACAGTCTTTCAACGCGACCCGACTCCCACCGGCAGATTCCCGGCGGGCAGGTGTTTTAGGCCTGTATTGATATAACGAGTTGACTTGTAAGGGCTTGCGGCGTTGCTTTGTCGGGCGATTCGGCTTCGGATGGACCCTTTCAGGGGGGTAAGGAAGTTCCTGATGCAGTTCTGAGAAAGGCCGAGTTTTTTCCTTGACTGGATTGGGGTTGTGACTAAAATCCAGTGACTTTTTGGCTTGGCTTCGTTGCGCGGAGTGTCCGGCTTCGATTCAGGGGGGACCAATGGCGCGCAAGATCGCGTGGGGAATCGACATCGGCCAGACGGCGCTCAGGGCCGTCAAGGCTGTACCTGTCGGCGACCGCATCGAGATTCTTGCATTCGACTCTGTTGAATATGATGAAATACTCTCGGCTCCCGACGTCGATAAAGACGCGGTCATCCAGCAGGCTCTGAAGACGTTCCTCTCCCGCAACCGCATCTCCCGCAGCGACGTGGCGCTGGCCTGCATCCCCGGCCAGTCGGCGCTCATCCGCTTCATCAAGCTTCCGCCCGTGGAGCGCAAGCGCGTTCCCGACATCGTCCGCTACGAGGCCCACCAGCAGATCCCGTTCCCGCTCGAAGAGGTGGTCTGGGACTACAAGCCCCTCGACAAGACCTACGGGCCGGCGGACCAGGTTGAGGTGGGCATCTTCGCGATGCGCCGCGACATCGTCCACTCGTTCCTGTCGAACATGCTGGTGTGCGGCATGGAGCCGGACGTGCTGCAACTGGCGCCGATGGCGCTCTACAACTACGTGGCGTTCGACCAGCCGGGCGGGGCCGAGGCGCAGATCGTCATCGACATGGGCGCGGAGAACACGGAACTGCTGATCTATACGGGCTCGTCGGTCTGGCCGCGCTCGCTGCCGATCAGCGGCAACGATCTCACCGAGGCGATCATGCAGCGGTTCAGCGTGCCGTTCGGCAAGGCCGAGGCGCTGAAGCGCATGGCGAAGCAGAGCAAATACTCGACGCAGATCTACCAGGCGCTGGAGCCGATCTTCCGCCAGTTGCTCGAGCAGATTCAGCGGTCGATCGGCTTCTACAAGTCGGTGAACCCGGGCGTGCGCATCACGGGTATTCAGGTGCTGGGCGGGTCGTTCAAGCTGCCGGGCCTGGCGAAATACCTCTCCGAAAGCCTCCACCTGCCGGTGAAGCCTCTCACCGAGCCGCAGAACTTCGACATCTCCATGGCGCGCAACCCGCGCCTCTTCGAGGAATCGGCGCTCTCCTTCGGCGTGGCGCTGGGGCTCGCCGTCCAGGGCTGCGGCATGGGTCGGATGGACATCTCCCTGCTGCCGCCGGAGCTCCTGCAGCGCAAGATCATCGCCCGCAAGAAGCCGTGGGCCGTGGCGGTCGCCGCCTGTGCGCTGTTGATGTTCGCGACGGCCTGGTACGCCACCTGGCAGAAGCACAAGAAGCTGGAGGCGACCATCGCCAAGAAGTATGACGATGGCAGCACCACTCCTCCGACCGCCAATGACTTCATCAACCAGGCCCGCGAGCGCAAGCGCCGGTGGGACACGTTGGTGAACGTCGCCCCCATCGAGAACAAGCTGCAGGAGGTGGAGCATCTCTGGATGGGCCGCGACTTCTGGCTGAAGGCCCTGCACAAGATCTATGAGCCTGTTCCTGCCGAGCCCAACAACGAAAAGGGCGTCTGGCTCGTCAAGACCGTCTCCATGTCGGTCGATTACGACACGATGTGCAAGATTCAGGCCGAGGACAAGCTCGGCGAGCTTCCGCCGCCGCTCAACTTCCACGGCAAGGGCATGTCCTTCGAGCCGGGCTGGGCCGAAAAGATCCGCAGTTCCGGCAATACCGGGCCGGCCATTGTCGAACTCGGCACGCGTACCGTGCGCGGGGGCGAGGTGAAGCATGATGGGCAGTTCGTTCACGTCGTGGCCATCCAGGGCGAGACCATCGACCCGCAGGGCGGCTACTACGTCACGAACTCCTTCGTGAAGAAGCTGACGAACGAATGGGTGTGCCCGAACGAGAAGTGTCGCTACCGCGTGCCGGGCGGGTCGATCGCGCCGCCGGCGAGGTGCCCGGACTGCAACAAGACCACCTTCGCGGACTTCGTGCTGCAGAATCCGCCCCTCCTCGCCGACGTGCGGTTTGTCGGCTCGCAGCCCGAGGAGCGGTTCGTGGACCTGATGGAGCGCCAGGTTCCGCTGACGGCCCTGGACGACGAGACGGCGAAGACGTGGCAGGAGATCCAGGCGCGCGAGAAGGACCAGAAGGACGGCAAGATCAAGAACTGGGCCGAAGGCGACAAGGAAGGCCAGCCGCCGCTGCCGCGCCGCGAGAAGTTCCTGGCGAACCTCGAGCGCGACCGCGGGCTGCGCCTGGAGAAGTTCACGCTCTTCCAGGTGCTGGTGATTGTCGACCCGGCGGGGACGCTGCTGGTGGACGTGGAGAACACGAAGAAGCGCATGGCAGAGGCGGCCAAGAAGGGCCCGGCAAAGTGACGGATTCCGCGGCACGGCCTTGAAAAAGGGCGGCTCGTGAACATCATCAAGGAAAACCTGTTCTTCGTCGTGATGGGCGCCGTGGTGCTCCTGGCGCTGGTCCTCTTCGTTGTTCTCGTTCAGCCGCTGAAGAGCAAGAACGGCGAACTGGAGGCGAAGGTCCGCGGCCTGGTGGAGGACATGGAAGGCCTCGTCAGCAAGAGCACCGCGAAGAAGATGGTGCTTCCCAACGACGCCGCCCTCGCCGACGCCAAGCTCTTCCGCCAGAGGTATGAGGAAGAGGACAACGCCACGGTCGACTGGCTGGCGAAGATGCACCTGAGGGAAAGCCTCGAGAACCTGGAGCCCAACCTCGCCGACGATCCGGGCGCCTACAAGTTCGTCTACGACAAGTCCGTTCAGAAGCTCCAGAAGGACCTCGCCGACAAGAAGATCAGCGCCACGGCCGACACGTGGCACTTCTGGGACTGGGGCGTGAACGTGCCGAGGGACCCCGCCCAGCGGACTATGGCCGCCCGCGAGCTGTCGCTCAGCACCGAGTTGGTCAACATCGTCTTGTCGCCCAAGCTCCACGTCATGCAGCTCGACCGCCTCGAGGTCAATCCCGGCGAATCGCGGGGCAGCGACTATAAGCCCATGATCCTCGCGGAGCATCCCGACAAGACGATGGACACCTACTTCGAGGTCTATCCGTTCAGCCTTGAGGTGCGGATGCCGGTCGAATACTATGAGTTGCTCCTGGGCGAACTGCTTCACCCGGGCGAGGGCGTTCCGATCTGTATTCGCGACGTCAGCATGACGCGGATTGAGGACGACCCGCGCATTGCCGCGCGGTCGATCCCGCCGCTCTTCATCGGCGTCCGCGTCGACGGCTGGGCGCTCGACTATCGTCGTCAGGGCAAGCCGGCGGCGCCCCGCGCGCCGTTCGGCAGGCAGTAAGGGGAGACCGCTCATGCAAGACCCGAAGCAACTCCTGCTCATGCACGTCGAGAAGGTCGTCCTCGGCGTCATGGCGCTCCTGTTGATCCTGGTGCTGGGCGTCTACAAGCCCTGGGACGTGCAGGTCCCGCAGGAGGCCAAGGCCTACAATCTGCTCAAGACCGGCATGGAGGAGATGAGGTCGCAGGACCCGAGGTCCGACCTGAAGCAGGCGCTCGTCGTCAGGCCCTACTCGCAGGAGATCAAGGACCTGTATGACAGCCCCTGGCAGAATGATTCGCCGCCGGTGGTGCTGCCGCAGCGGCAGTTGATCTTCGGCCGCGCGAAGAAGGGCACCATCGTGTCGCCCAAGGCCCCGGACGCGCCGCCGGTTGTCGCCGCGCAGAAGGTCATTGCCAGGGCCGAGCGCGGCCAGGCCGTGATCGTCTTCCAGATTGACGACGAACTCGAACGCCGGGCGCTGGCCGGCACGGCGCAGCCCGACTATCAGGGCGGCCTCGAGTACGACCATATCGAAATCTACCGCGTGGACCGCTCCGGCCACACGAAGCCGGTGCTGATCACCCCGGAGAACTGGCGGCCCTCGAACCTTCCTGCCCGTTATGGCGGCGTGCCCGGCCTCGATCTGGGACCGCGCAGCCTGTTCGGCGAGCCGGTCTACGTCTACGCCCAGATGGCGGGCCCGGACCAGAGGCGGGAAGAGGAGATGCGCAAGCGCATGGAGGAAGAAATGCGCAAGCGCATGGACGAAGAGATGAAGAAGCGGATGGAGATGGATAAGAAGGATGCGGAGGAACGTGCCAGGCATGACGAGGAGATGCGCAAGGGCGGCGGTCAGGGGCCAACTCCTGGTCCGGGGCCTGCCCCGAACCCCACGCCGGTCCCGCCGACCTGGACCAAGCCGGTGAAGACGACGGTCAAGCCGGGAGAGGTGCCGCCGGGCTGGTACTATTTTGTGGACGAGAGGATTGACCCGGATGTGAAGTATGAATACAATGTCGTCATCGTTTGCCGGAATCCGGTCTACTCCAAGTACAGGGAATCGGCCGAGAAGGTTGCGGAGCTGGTGAAGAGCGATGCCGCTACGACGCCCCCGACGAACGACGTTCAGGTTTCGTCCTACAAGAAGTGGTATTTCCAGGGCGGTTCGAACGCCAACCAGATGGAAGTCGGCGTGTTCAAGGTCCGTTGCTTCGTCGGCGGACGCGGGGCTTTCTCGCCCGAGGAGATCAAGCAGATCGTGCTCGAGCTGAGCACCGGCGCGAAGGCTGCGCCCGCGAAGAAGAGCACGGAGCCGGAGGGCGAGTGGGTCGAGCAGAGCTTCAACGTCCGGCCGGGCGAGGAGATCGGCGGGCGGGTGTCGATCCTGGTGGCCGGCGAAAAGGAGAAGCGCGAGGTCGATTTCGCCACCGGCTGCGTCGTCGTCGCGATTCAGAACGACGTGCAGGTGTCCGAGGACCGGCGCACGGTGACCGTGCCCGGCACCCTGACGAAGGAAGAGCGGGTGACGCGGCTGGTCATCCCGAAGCTGCGGCTGGATTACATGGACAAGAAGGGCGCGCTCCGGACGAAGTGGGTCGAGCCGGTGCCGCCGCTGTCGAAGACGAAGGAAGACAAGGAGAAATAGGGGGACCGCCCTGCGGCGTGCCCGCTTGATTTTCGGCGCCCGGGATCAGTGTGGGGAACCGGGCGTTACGACGCCAAGAACAAATCGAGTCACCGACCCGAGTTTCTGTGAAAGGAGGACGTACCTTGAGACGGAACTGGTTGGAGAGGGGGGTTGTCGCGTCGGCGCTGGCCATCGGCCTGCTGGTGGGTGCGGTGCAGGCCTTTGCGCAGGATGCCGAGCCTTCCCTCGGGCAGAAGTACAAGACCGCGCTGAACCTCTATGAACGCGGCGACTACGCGGGCGCCAAGAAGATGCTCACGGAAGTCAAGGAGACCGTCGAGAAGGAGAACCTCCAGCTCAACCCGTCGACGAAGCAGGAGATCGACCGGCGGTTGGCGGCCATCGACGCGAAGCTCCAGGCAGCCCCGGCCGCCGCGACGACTCCGGCGGTGGTCCCTGCGACGCCCGCAACCACCCCGGCGCCCGCCGTCGAGACGCCGAAGATGGACCCGGCGGTTCTCACCCGCTTCAATGCCGCGGCGGTCAAGTATAATCGCGCGGAGAGCCTGATGCGCGAGCGCGATTACGAAGGCGCCCTGTCGCTCTTCAACGACGCACGGGCCGAGCTTGATAAGCTCCCGGCCGAGAAGGTGGCGGCGGGCGACCGCGCGAACCTTGACGCCAACATCGCTTCCTGCAAGGGCGCGATCGAGGCGGCGAAGGTCGCGAAGACGGAGCCGGCCCCGACGATGGTGGCCGATGCCCGCGACACGACCAAGCCGGTCGAGCGGCCCGCCCAGGACGCCCCCGCGACGCCTGCGGCCGAGACGCCCGCGACGGCCGCCGCGGCCCCGGCCGCTCCGGCGGCTCCGGTAACTCCGCTCGAAGGAGACAGTGCCTTCAAGGCGGCGGTCGACCAGGACAAGGTCCGCGTTCAGCTTGAAGAGCAGGAGATCCGGACGAAGCTGGCCGACGGCATGGTCTTCCTGCATGAGCGCGATTTCAAGCGCGCCGAGCAGAAGTTCCTCGCCGCCCAGCTCCAGGTGAAGTACGGCGATTTCGACGCGGCCTTCAAGAAGATGTGGCTGGCCCGGATCCAGGAGCACCTCGACCTCGTCGCGGCCACCCAGGCCCAGGACAAGCAGGAAACCGACATCCTCGCCAACAAGACGGCCAACGACGCGATGCAGAAGCACCTCGAAGAGATGAAGATCGAGCAGATGCGCCTCAAGCAGCGCCTGGCCGAGCAGTTCAACACCTTCTACGGCCGCGGGCAGTATGACGACGCGCTCATCGTCCTCGAGCGCATGAAGGCCCTCGACCCCGAGGATGCCTCGATCTCCGAGAAGATCAAGACGACGACCACCAAGAAGCTGCAGATGTGGCGCTACAACGGCAAGGTGTCGCGCCTGATCGAGGAGGAGAAGCAGTATTCCTCCCAGCAGGAGGAGATGACGCCGTGGTATCCGATCACCAAGTACCCGGACAACTGGAAGGAGCTGTCGGATCGCCGGTTGCGCCAGGTTCAGAAGCAGCAGGTGCAGGAGAAGCCGGCCGACAAGAAGGTCCGTCAGCAGCTCGAAGAGACGGTGGTCACCTTTACGTTCAACGAGCAGCCGGTGCTGGAGGCGATTGATTTCCTCCAGACGCTGGGCAAGGTGAACATCGTCGTCGACAAGTCGAAGCTCGAGGAAGGCAAGACGGTCACGCTGAAGCTGGACAACATTCCGCTGGAGACGGCGATCCGGCTCCTGACCGAGCAGCTCGGGCTCAAGTGGATCATCCGCGACGGCGTGGTGTTCATCTCCGATGCCGACGGCGTGAAGCGTCCGCCGGAGATTCAGACGTATGACGTGCGCGACCTGCTGGCGGACATCCCGAACTTCGAAGGCCCCACGTTCGAGCTGCAGAACCTGTCCTCGAACCGCGGCGGCTCGTCGGGCGGCGGCGGCTCGGGCGGTGGCAGCATCTTCTCAGACGCCTCCAAGTCGAGCAGTTCCAGCACCGAGACGACGAAGTCTGCGGAAGAGTCGCTCAACGACCTGATCGAGCTCGTGAAGCAGGTGGTTTCGTCCGGCACGTGGGATGAGGGCAGCGGCAACGCCATCCGCGGCCGCGCCGGCAGCCTCGTCGTCACCCACACCCCCGAGACGCAGTCACGGGTGCAGACGCTCCTCGACGACCTGCGCAAGACGCGCGCGCTGCAGGTGTCGATCGACATCCGCTTCATCACCATCACCGACCAGTTCCTCGAATCCGTCGGGTTCGACTTCACCGGCGTGGGGAACTCCGCGGCCTCGCCTCCTTATTACATCGACGCGAACGGCGACGGCGTGCCGGATTCGGCGGAGGGCTTCCAGTATGACCGCACGCTGCAGGGCGGCATGACGACGGCCCTGGCGACCGTGGTGAACGCGGCCGGCGGGCCGACCGGCCTGGGCACGGCGAAGGGGCTGACGGGCACCGGCGGCCTGACCCTGGCGGCCTCCTTCCTGAACGACGTTGAGGTCAACTTCATCCTCACCGCCGTGCAGCAGTCGAACCGGTCGACGTTGATGAACGCTCCGCGCCTCACGATGATGAACGGCCAGCGCGCCTACATCGCCGTGTCGCGTCAGCAGAACTTCGTGCAGAACGTCACGGCCCAGGTGTCGGAAGGCGCCGTCGGTTACAGCCCCGACATCGGCACCGTTCAGGACGGCATCGTGTTCGACGTCCGTCCCACGGTGTCCGCCGACCGTCGCTACGTCCAGATGGACCTGCGGCCTTCGGTGGCGGTGATCGAGCGCATCGATAACTTCCAGACGATCACCACCGGCCTCTTCGGCGGCGCGGTCGTCCAGTTGCCCGTGATCGACGTGACGGTCGTCCGTTGCACCGTCAGCGTTCCGGACGGCGGCACGCTCATGATCGGCGGCCTCAACACCGCCTACGATCACGAGGTCAATTCGGGGATCCCGATTCTGTCCAAGATCCCGATCCTCGGCAAGCTTTTCAGCCGCCGCGGGTTCACGACCGAACGTTCCAACGTGATCATCCTGGTGAAGCCGACGATCATCATCCAGGAAGAGCACGAGGCGGACCTGCAGGGAGCGCCGTGATTGGCGAAGTCCGCTTGATTCCAGAGTAAACGTCCTGTGGCCCCGCTCGTCGGGGCCACAGGTGTTTTCACGCCCGCTTCATTCGCGCTCGGCGCGCGGATTTGCAGGAGGTCCCCGATGAGCGATGCCGCCCCGAGCGTTTCGGCCGGGCGTCTGCGGCTCCGGTGGCTTCTTCCCGCGGTGCTGCTGGCGCTTCAGGCGGCGCTCCTGACCCTCGGCGTCTCGCACAAGACCGCGACTGTCGACGAGGTGATTCACGTCCCCTCCGGCGTTTCCTACTGGCACACCGGCGACTTCTCAGTGAACGGGCTCAACCCGCCGCTCGCCAAGTTGTGGATGGCCCTGCCGGTCCTGCCGATGCGCCCGGACGTCCCCGCCGCCGCTCCGGGCGGGCTTCGCGGGCTCGATTACGAGTGGGATTACGGACACGTGTTTCTCGCCTGCAACGAGGCGTCGTACGATGCGATGATCCTTCGCGCGCGCGCGGCGGTGATGGTCCTCAGCGTCGTCGCAGGGCTCGTCCTCTTCCTCTGGGCGAACCGGCTGATGGGATTCTGGTGCGCGACGCTCGCCCTCGCGCTCTATGTCGTCAACCCGGATGTGCTCGCCCACGGGAGCCTGGCCACGCAGGACACCGCCATGATGCTGGCGACGCTCGGGGTGCTCTTCGCGTTCGATTCCCTTGGACGGAGCGGCTCCTGGTGGCGCGTCGTGCTGCTCGGGGTGCTTCTCGGGGTCGCGTGTCTCGTGAAGTTCACGGGGCTCCTCCTGGCGGTCATCCTGCCGTTTGCGTTCCTTGCGGGTGTGGCGTTCGGCGGGGAGTTCCGTCTGCCGCTCCGGGCGCCGTTCGACGGGCGATTCGCCGAGGGGCGTCCTCGCCTCGCATGGCGGTCGTTCGTCGCACTCGTCGCGGCCGCGCTCGTCGCGCTCGTGGTCGTCAACGCGGCTTACGGTTTTCGGGGCACCTGCCGCTCGCTCGACCCGGACTCGCTTTCAAGCGCGGCCATGCGGTCGGTCGCCCGCAGTCCGCTTGGTGCGCTGCCCGTGCCACTGCCCGCCGTGTACGTGACGGGACTCGACGGCCAGCAGGCCGACGTTGAACGCTGCGACACGTGGAATTACCTGAACGGCGAGTGGTCGAAGACCGGCTGGTGGTCCTATTACCTCGAAGCCTTCGCTCTCAAGACGCCGCTCGGCGCGCTGGCGCTCGTGCTCCTCGGCGCCGCATCGCTCTTCGTCGTCAAGCCCGAGCGCCGGGCGCTCGCCGCCGCGCTGGTCATCACGGCGGCGGTCTTCTGGGCGGCGAACTCCTTCAGCAACAAGCAGCTCGGCCTGCGCTACATGCTGCCCGTGTTTCCGCTCCTTTTCATGCTCGCCGGGCGCTCCGCGCTCATCGTCGGCAAGTTGCGCGGGCGATGGGCGATTGCGCTGGCGGTGCTGCTCGTCCTCCTCGCCGGGTGGGCCGCGGCCGATGCTGTTGGCATTTGCCCGGACTATCTGGCATACTTCAACCCCGTCGCCGGCGGTCCCGAGGGAGGCCCGAGGTTCCTGCTCGACAGCAACATCGACTGGGGCCAGGACCTGTCGGGTCTCGCCGACTGGCTCCGGCGGGAGAACGTCCCGGGGCCGGTCTATCTCGCCTATTTCGGCGAGGTTCCGCCCTCGCACTGCGGCATTGAGGCGCGGCGCATCTGGCGCGGGGCGAAGGGCATCGTCGCGGTGAGCGTCAATTATCTCTACGGAATGCCGTACCGGGGCAACCGCGAGGGCGAATTCACCTGGCTTCTTCGCGACCACAAGCCGGTTGCCGTCATCGGACACACGATTTACGTCTATCGGCTGGAGCGACCGTGACCGTCGCAGCGGCACACCCTGAGCCGGAGCTTCGCGGGTTCCGCCGCACGCTCGCGCGCGACTGGAAGCTCGTGCTCGTCATTGCGCTCGTCGCCGCGGCGGTCCGCGTGAGCGCGCTCGTGCAGTTCGAGGCGACGCCCTTCGCGCATTACCTCACGATGGACGCGCGCGGCTACCAGGCCTGGTCGCTCGACATCGCCCGCGGCCACTGGCAGGGCGACCGCGTGTTCTACCAGGAGCCGCTCTACCCGTATATTCTCGGGCTCATTCATCTCGCGTTCGGGCCGGGACTTCTGGGCGTGTTCATCGCGCAGGTCGTCGCGGGGGCCGCGGTGTGCGTCCTGGCGCAGATCCTCGCGGCGCGCGTGACCGGGAGCCGCTGGGCCGGGCTCATCGCGGGGCTTCTGCTCGCCTTCTATCACACCTCCGTCTTCTACGAACTCCAGGTGCTGAAGGTGGTCTGGGAAATGCTGCTCGTGCTTGTCGTCGCGCACCTGCTCGTCTCGGCGTGGGAGCGGCCGAGGCGGCGGCTGTGGGTCCTCGCGGGCGTGGCGACGGCGCTCCTGGGGCTCATCCGCGGAAACGCGCTTGTCTCGGTGCCCTTCGTCCTGGTGTGGATGCTCATCGTCCTGGGCGGCGCCGGGTGGAAGAGGGCCGCTGCTGCGGCGGGGCTCTTCCTGGCGGGCCTTGCGGCGCCGATGCTGCTCGTGATGGCCCGGAACGTCGCGGTGGGGGGAGACTTCGTCCTCAGCTCGAGTCACGCGGGGTTTAACTTTTACATCGGCAACAACGCCGAAGCCGACGGCGGCTATGCGCCGGTAACTGGCGTTCGCGAGGACCCGCGCTTCGAAGCCGACGACGCCCGCGCGGCGGCGAGCGCGAAGGCCGGACGGCTGCTCAAGCCCTCGGAGGTGTCGTCGTGGTGGTTCTCGCAGTCGTTCGATTTCATCGGCCGCGAGCCCGGGACATGGGTGTCGCTGGAGGCCCGCAAGCTCATGCGGTTCTTCAGCGCGGACGAAGTCCCCGACACGTGGAGCCCCGAGTTCTTCGCCGAGCGCGCGCCGATCCTGGGCGTGCCGTTCGTGCCGTATGCGCTCCTAATGCCGCTCGGCGTCGCCGGGCTTATCGCGATGGCGCGTGGGGGGCCGAGGGCGTGGCTGGTGCATTTCCTCGTGCTCGCGACGGTCGTGAGCGTCGTCATCTTTTACGTCTTCGGGCGATACCGGATGCCGGTCGTGCCGCTCTTCGCCGTGTCGGCCTCCGCGGCGCTCGTGGAGTTCGTCCGGCGCGCGAGGGCAGGGGAGTATGCCCTGCCGGCGATGATTCTCATTGCGGCCGGGGCGACCGCGGTGCTCGCGCTGATGCCGGTGTCGTCGAAGACAAGCCCGGCGGAACGCGGCGCGGTCGAACACTACAACCTCGGCCTCCTCTATTACGAGGAGGCGAAGGAGCCCGCGAAGGCGAAGGACGAGTGGAACCGCGCGCTCGTGCTCAACCCGCAGTATTCCGACGCCATGACCGCGCTCGCCCGTGCCTACATCGCCGAGGACAACACGACATCGGCCTCGGGGCTCCTGCACGACGCGATCCGCGCGAACAACAACGCCGACGCGCACTTCCTCCTCGCCGGCATCTATCACCGCGATAAGAAGCCTCGCAACGCGATCGAGGAGCTTTGCAGCGCCCTCGTCGTCCGGCCGGGGTTCTTCGAGGCGTGGAAGGCCCTGACGGACATCTTCGTCGAGCAGCGCGACCGCGAGAGCCTCTCCGAAGGCGTCCGGGCGGCCGAGCAGGCGATTGAGTATTTCCCCGCGTCGGAAGTCCTCCGGCGCAACCTCGGCATCCTCTGCTATCGCGCCGGCGACGTCGAGCGGGCCCGCGCGGCGTGGAAACGCGCGCTGGAACTTTCGCCCGCCGACGACGAGCGCAAGCGCGTCGAAACGCTTCTCGAACAGCTGCCGCCCGAATCGGCTCCGCCGCCGAAGTGAACCGCCCGTTGCTCAGTGCCGCTCTGATGTCGGAGGTCCGTGCGTGAATTCGGCAAAGCGTCAAATCCTGGGAACCGCGCCGTGGGTCATCCCGCTCGCGGTCTTCGCGGCGTGCCTCTTCTTCGATTTGCGCTCGGGCGAGCAGGCGGCTTGGCGCCCGGCGCGGGTCGCGTTCATGGCGGGGGTGATTCAGTGCGTGGCGTTTCTGGCCATGGCACCTTGGTGGGGCGCGGCGCTTGCGCTGGAATCGCCCATGGGGGCATGGTTCGCGGGGCTGCGCGTCGCGGTGGCGTGCGCGGGGTCGGCGGCGCTGCTGGCGCTGTTGATGCTCTTCGAGGCCCACCCCGCGCTGCCGGCGGTGCTTCGGGTCGAGGCTGCGGCGCTCGGAATCGGGTTGCTGGCCGCAGGCCTCGGCGCGGCGCTCGGGGCGCTATTTCGCAGCAAGCGCGGCGTTCCGGCCGGGGTGACGCTGCTCGGCTTCGCGCTCTCCGCGACGCCTTTCTGGGGCGCGGCGGTCATCCGGCTCGCTAGCGAAGGCTGGAAGCCCCTCGCCTGCCACTTCGTCACCTATGCGACGCCCATCTCCGCGTGCGCCGACGCTACGGGATACGATTTCTATCATGGCGCCGTCTACGATGCCCTGCCCGTGTCGGACTACTCCTTCTTCGTCGTGCCGCAGTGGTGGACCTGGGCGCTCGTGACGGGCGCGGCGGGAATCGTTCTGCTCGGCCTCTCCGCCGCGATCCGACGGCGCGCTACGCGAACGTAAACTCCTTCTTCTTGTTGACGCCGACCGCGACCTTGGCGCCGGGGGCGAACTTGCCCTCGAGGAGGAGCTTCGCGAGCGGATTCTGGATCTCGCGCTGGATCGTGCGCTTCAGGGGCCGCGCGCCGAACGACGGGTCGTAGCCGAGCGCGAGGAGTTCGTCCTTCGCGGCGTCGGTGACCTCCAGCGCGATCTCCTGCTCGGCGAGGCGTTTTCTCAGGTCCTTCATCTGAAGCTCGACGATCTTCTTCAGGTCGTCGCGCGTCAGGTTGTGGAAGACGATCGTCTCGTCGATCCGGTTGAGGAACTCCGGCCGGAATGTCTCGCGCAGCGTCTCCTGGATGCGAGTCCTGAGATCCTTTTCGTCGCCTCCGTGCTCGGAGAATTCCTGGATGAACGAACTCGCCACGTTCGACGTCATGATGATCACGGTGTTGCGGAAGTCGACCGTGCGGCCCTGACCGTCGGTGAGGCGCCCGTCGTCGAGCACCTGGAGGAGCACGTTGAAGACGTCGCGGTGCGCCTTTTCGATTTCGTCGAGGAGCAGGACGGAATAGGGCCGCCGCCTTACCGCCTCGGTGAGCTGGCCGCCTTCCTCGTAGCCGACGTATCCCGGCGGTGCGCCGATGAGCCGCTGCACGGAGAACTTCTCCATGTACTCGCTCATGTCCAGCCTCACCATCGCCTCCTCGTCGTCGAAGAGGAACTGTGCGAGCGCCCGGCAAAGCTCGGTCTTGCCGACGCCGGTGGGGCCGAGGAAGATAAACGAGCCGATGGGGCGCTTCGGGTCGCTCAGGCCCGAGCGCGACCGGCGTATCGCGTCCGACACGGCGCGGATGGCCTCTTCCTGGCCGACGACGCGCTCGGACAGCCGGTCTTCCATCCGCACGAGCTTGTCGCGCGCGCTCTCCATCATGCGCGAGACGGGGATGCCGGTCCACTTCGCGACCACCTCGGCGATGTCGTCCGCGCCGACCTCCTCCTTGAGGAGCGCGCGGTCTTTCTGAACGCGGGCGAGGTCCTTCTGCTTCGCGGCGAGCTTCTTCGCGAGATCGCCCTGCGTCCCGTAGCGAATGCGCGCGACCTGCTCCAGGTTCCCTTCGCGCTCGGCCTTCTGCTCGTCGGTGCGCGCGGCCTCGACGTCCGACTTGATCTTCTGGATCTCGCGGATGACCTTGCGCTCGTTCTCCCACTGGAGGCGCAACGCCGCGGTCTCCTCGCGAAGGCGCGCGATCTCCTGCTCGACCTTCTTGAGGCGCTTGACGCTCGCGTCGTCCTTCTCCTTCTTGATCGCCTCCTGCTCCACCTCGAGCTGCCGGAGCCGCCGCGTGGACTCGTCCAGCTCCGAGGGCATGGAATCGATCTCGATGCGCAGGCGGCTCGCCGACTCGTCGACGAGGTCGATGGCCTTATCCGGCAGGAACCGCCCCGAGATGTATCGGTGCGACAGCGTCGCCGCGGCCACGAGGGCGCCGTCCGTGATGCGCACGCCGTGGTGGACCTCGTAGCGTTCTTTCAGGCCGCGCAGGATCGCGATGGTGTCTTCGACCGACGGCTCGCCGACGTAGACCGGCTGGAACCTCCGCTCGAGCGCGGCGTCCTTCTCGACGTACTTGCGATATTCGTTGAGCGTGGTGGCCCCGACGCACCGCAGTTCCCCGCGGGCGAGCATCGGCTTGAGGAGGTTCGACGCGTCCACCGAGCCTTCCGCCGCGCCGGCGCCGACGACGGTGTGCAGCTCGTCGATGAAGAGGATGATGCGCCCTTGGCTCTCGGAGATCTCGCGGAGGACGGCCTTGAGGCGGTCCTCGAACTCGCCGCGGTACTTGGCCCCGGCGATGAGCGCGCCCATGTCGAGTGCGATGACCTTCTTGCCCTTGAGTCCTTCGGGGATGTCGCCGGAGACGATGCGCTGGGCGAGACCCTCGACGATGGCGGTCTTGCCGACGCCCGGCTCGCCGATGAGGACGGGGTTGTTCTTCGTGCGGCGGCTCAGCACCTGGATGACGCGGCGGATCTCCTCATCGCGGCCGATGACGGGGTCGAGCTTGCCGCGAGTCGCCATCTCGACAAGGTCGCGGCCGTAGCGTTTGAGCGCCTCGTATTTCTCCTCCGGGTTCTGGTCGGTGACGCGCTGAGAGCCGCGGATGTTGCGAAGCGCCGCGAGCACCTGGCCTTCGTGAACGCCGCCTTCTTTCAGCGCGCGTCCCGCCGCGCCGCGGTCTTCGAGTGCCGCCAGGAACAGGTGCTCCGTGCTGACGTATTCGTCGTTCATCCGCCGCGCCAGCTCCTCGGCCTGCTCGAAGAGAGCGTTGGCCGCGGGGGTGAGATACGGCTCCCCGGAGCCGCCGGTCACCTGCGGCAGCTTCCCCATTTCGACGGCGACGCGCGCCTCCAGCGCCGAGCGGTCCACGCCCACGCGCTCCAAGAGCGGAGCAATGACGCCGTCGCCCTCCCGCAGCAGCACGGCCACCACGTGCAGCGGATCGACCCCGCCGTGATGGCTCTTCTGCGCCAGCTCGATGGCCTGACGCACGGCCTCCTGGCTTTTGACGGTCAGCTTGTCGGGGTGCATGGAGACTCCTTAGGCTTAACTTCCCCTCCGGGGGAGGGGAAGAAAAAAACCTGCCGGCGCTGGGGCCGGCAGGTGTGTGTGCGTCAACCCGTCACCGGCTTTCCCTCATTACTTGACCTCGTAATCGGCGTCGATGATGTTGTCGCCGCCGTCGCCGTTGCCTTTTTTCGGATTCTCGCTTGGGCCCGACTGCCGCGGGGGCTCCTGCTGCGTCGATCCAGGGCCGGCCTGCGAGCCCGGACCTTCGCCGCCCGGCTTGCCGGCACCTTCATACATCACCTTCGCCAGTTGCTGCGCGGCGGTCATGTAGGCGTCCATCGCGGACTTAATCGCGGCGATGTCGTCGCCCTTGAGCGTTTCTTCGAGCTTCTTCTTCGTCTCCTCGATGCGGGAGCGGTCGGCGGCCGAGAGCTTGTCGCCGTGCTCCTTGAGCGTCTTCTCGGTCTGGTAGAGGAGGTTGTCGGCCTGGTTGCGGGCGTCGACGACCTCCCGGCGCTTATGGTCGTCGGAGGCGTACTGCTCGGCCTCGCCCTTCATCTTCGCGACCTCCTGGTCACTGAGGCCCGAGGAGTACTTGATGGTGATCGACTGCTCCTTCTTCGTGCCCAGGTCCTTGGCGTGGACGTTGAGGATGCCGTTGGCGTCGATGTCGAACGAGACCTCGACCTGCGGCATACCGCGCGGCGCCGGCGGAATTCCGGTAAGCTGGAAGCGCCCGAGCGTGCGGTTGTCATGGGCGAACTCGCGTTCTCCCTGGAGCACGTGGATATCCACGGCGGGCTGGTTGTCCGCGGCGGTCGAGAAGGTCTCGGCCTTGCGCACGGGGATCGTCGTGTTGCGGTCGATGAGCTTCGTCATGACGCCGCCGAGGGTCTCGATCCCCAGCGACAGCGGGGTCACGTCGAGGAGCAGCACTTCGCCGTGCTTGCCCGAGGTGAGGATGTCGGCCTGGATGGCCGCGCCCAGGGCGACGACCTCGTCGGGGTTGAGCGACCGGTTGGGCTCCTTGCCGAAGATCTCGCGGGCCATCTGCTGCACGCGGGGCATGCGCGTGGAGCCGCCCACGAGCAGCACCTCGTCCACGATGTTCGACGCGCCCACCTTGGGGTCGTTCAGCTTGGCGATGGCGTCCTGAAGGGCGTTGACGCAAGGCTTGCGCGTCCGCTCGACGAGTTGCGCCGTGAGCTGTTCGAGTTTCGTGCGCGTGATGCGCATCTCCAGGTGCTTGGGACCCGTGGCGTCCGCCGTGATGAACGGCAGGTTCACCGTGGTCTCCAACTGGCTCGAAAGCTCGCACTTCGCTTTTTCCGCGGCCTCGCGCAGCCGCTGCAGCGCCATCGTGTCCTTCCTGAGGTCGACGCCGTTCTGCTTCTTGAACTCCTCGGCGAGGTGGTTCATCACCACCTGGTCGAAGTCGTCGCCTCCCAGGTGCGTGTCGCCGTTGGTCGACAGCACCCGGAAGTTCTTAATCGGCTTATTGGTGTCCGGGTCGGTCTCCTCGTAAAGCTCCAGCACGCTGATGTCGAACGTGCCGCCGCCGAGGTCGAATACGGCCACCCGCTGGTCCTTGGACTTGTCGACGCCGTAGGCGAGGGCCGAGGCCGTCGGCTCGTTGATGATGCGCCGGACGTCGAGCCCCGCGATGATGCCGGCTTCCTTCGTCGCCTGCCGCTGCGAGTCGTTGAAGTAGGCCGGGACCGTGATCACTGCGTCCTTCACCTTCTCGCCGAGGTGGGCCTCGGCGGCTTCCTTGAGGTAGCGCAGGATCATCGCGCTGATCTCCGGAGGCGTCCATTCTTTGCCGCCCGAGTGGACCTTGACGAGCTCTTCCGAGCCGCCCACGACGGAGTAGGGCACAAGCTTCTCTTCCGAGGAGACCTCGCTGTGCCGGCGCCCCATGAATCGCTTGATGGAGAAGATGGTGTTGAGGGGGTTCGTGACCGCCTGGCGCCTCGCCAGTTGACCGACGAGCCGCTCGCCCTTGTCGGTGAACGCGACCACCGACGGGGTCAGGCGCCCGCCCTCCGCGTTGGTGATGACGACGGGCGAGTCGCCCTCCATCACCGCCACCACGCTGTTCGTAGTCCCGAGATCGATTCCGATGGCCTTCGCCATTTTGATGCTCCTTTCCGTTTGGCCGCCGTTAAGGCCGGCCGCTCCCGGTGAATGCTCTTCATTGACCTTACCATAGAGCATATAGCAAACGGCGTGCCAAAACGTTATAAATCCGGGGGCGCGGGTGTAAGTCATGGAATGGCAGGACGTTATGGCTGAAGAAAATACGCGGGCAAGAAACGGCTCTTTTGGCCGACTGTCATTTTGGCAGGTTTCAGGGGGCCAAGAGGGCAGTCTGCCTGCCAAGTTGGCACGGTCGGGTTTTGGAATTGACTCAGGCCGGGCGGGGGTATATATTCACAGGCACACATCCATATCCAGGCCGGAGTTTGGGGGGGACTGGGCGATGGCAAAGCTGAAGGCGATCCTGTTCGACGTGGACGACACGCTCTATTCGACGACCGATTTTGCCGAACTGGCCCGGTCGAACAGCATCAAGGAGATGATTCGCCTCGGCCTCAAGATGGAACACGACGCGCTGATGCGCGAGCTGAACGAGGTGATCGGGGAGTTCACCTCGAATTACGAGCACCACTTCGACAAGCTTCTTTTGCGCCTGCCCGCCGAGGCCCTGGAAGGGGTCAATCCCGTCATTCTCGTCGCCGGGGCCGTTGTCGCCTACCACGAAACGAAGGCGCGGCAGCTCTCCATGCCGGACGACGTGAAGGAACTGCTCGGAAGGCTCAGCAAGACTGACCTCATCCTCGGCGTCATCACCAGCGGCCCGCAGATCAAGCAGGCGGAGAAGATACTGCGGCTGGGGCTGATGGAATATATCGACCCCTCGGCGATCTTCCTCTCCGACCAGATCGGCATCGGCAAGCCCAACGTGAAGCTCTACATGAAGGCCTGTCGCCAGCTCAACATCTGGCCGCTGGAGGCGATGTACGTCGGCGACAACCCGCCCAATGATATTGATCCCCCCAACCAGCTCGGCATGTCCACGGTGCTTGTCCGCCGCGAAGGGAAATACGCGAGCGTCCAGGGCGTCACCGAGCCCGATCACGTCATCCGGTCCTTCCGCGAGCTTGGGGATATCCTTCGCGAGAAGTATGAAGTCGACCTTCCGGCCTAGAGGCAACGGCGTAACTCCTTTGTAGGCTGATTGTTACGACGTATTTCTCCGCCCCAGTGCAATTAACGGGGACAGGAGCCGTTTTTTACAGTTTGATGATAAGCAGGCATGCCGGAGATAGCCGATATCCTTGATATTCGGGCGGAATCTGGCGAAAAGGCGTTGCCCGCCAGGGAGTTGCCGGAAATCAGGGCTTCGGTTTCAAGGAGCGGGGCTTGACAAGCGGGCCTTCGACCGATAAACTAACGGTTCTAACAGGCGAGGGATTGTCATGCCGGACATCAAGGCCATCCGGGCGAAGATCAACGAGATCGACCGCCGGCTTGTTGCCACGTTGAACGAACGGGCGGCCCTGGCCCTGGAGCTGGTGAAGCTGAAGGATAGCGCCGGGCTTCCGATATATGCCCCGGATCGCGAAGCCTCGGTTCTTCGCGGCGTCGCGGGCCTGACGAAAGGGCCGCTGCCGCCGACTGCGATTACGGCGATTTACCGCGAGATCATCAGCTCGACGCGGGCGCTGCAGAGGGTGATCGTGGTGACGTATCTCGGGCCGGCCGGGACGTATACGCACCAGGCTGCGCGGGAGCACTTCGGCTCGGGCGCGGAGTATAACCCCGCCGAGACGATCGCGGACGTGTTCAACGACGTGGCGAAGGCGAAGGCGGACGTCGGCGTGGTGCCCATCGAGAACTCGACGGGCGGGGTCGTGAACGAGACGCTCGACATGTTCATGTCGTGCGATTTGAAGATCTGCGACGAGATCGTCCTCGAAATTCACCATTACCTCCTCGGCACGGGGAAGCTCGCGGACGTGAAGCGCGTCTGCTCGAAGCCCGAGGCCGTCGCGCAGTGCCGCGTGTGGCTGACGGAGCACCTGCCGGGCGTGGAGGTGGTGCCTGTGGCGAGTACGACGGCGGCGGCGAAGATGGCCGCGGCGGACCCGTCGATTGCGGCGATCGCGAGCCGCGAGGCGGCGGAGCTTTACGCGCTGGGGGTGCTGGCGGAGAACGTCGAGGACCGGCACGAGAACGTGACGCGGTTCGTGGTGCTGTCGCAGCACTGTGGCACGCGCACGGGACGCGACCGGACGAGCGTGATGCTGGCGATCCGGAACGAGGTGGGGGCGCTCTACAACATCCTCCTCCCGTTCAAGAAGCACGAGGTCAACCTGACGAAGATCGAGTCGCGCCCGTCCAAGACCAAGGTCTGGGACTACATGTTCTTCGTCGACATGGAAGGGCACGTCGAGGACGATGCGATCGCCGCGGCGCTGAAGGAGATCGAGTCGAGCTGTCGCTACGTGCAGGTGCTCGGCTCCTATCCGCGCGCGGACCATTGATTATTAGGCTATTCCCTCCCCCTCCGGGGGAGGGCCAGGGTGAGGGAGACTGGGGGAGGCGCGATTTCCCCTTTCCCCCTCACCCCGACCCTCTCCCGGCGGCAGAGGGTGTGCAAGAGATAGGGCCGATAACTTCTGAGGAGGACTTCATGCGTCGCGCATTCGTGGCGGGCAACTGGAAGATGAACCTCAACCGCGTCGAGGCGCTCGCCCTCGTCGCCGGCCTCAAGGCCGAGGTCGCGGGCGAATCGCGCATCGACGTCGGCGTGTTTCCGCCGTTCGTCTACATCGAGGCGGTCGCCGCCGCGGTGAAGGGCACGAAGATCATCCTCGGCGCCCAGGACTGCTGGCACGAGGCCAAGGGCGCGTTCACGGGCGAGGTCTCGCCGGGGATGCTCCTCGACGTCGGCTGCACGCAGGTGATCCTCGGCCACTCCGAACGCCGGCACGTCATCGGCGAGCCGGACGAGTTGATCGCGAAGAAGACGAAGGCGGCGCTTGCCGCGGGGCTCAAGGTCATCCTCTGCGTCGGCGAAACGCTCGAAGAGCGCAAGGGCGGCAAGACCCACGACGTGCTGAAGACTCAGACGGTGAAGGGCCTCTTCGACCTGGCCCCCGCGGACCTGGCGAAGGTCGTGATCGCCTACGAGCCGGTGTGGGCCATCGGCACGGGCGTGAACGCCACCGCCGCGCAGGCGAACGAGGCGCACGAGTTCATCCGCGGGCTCCTCGCCGGGAAGTTCGGCAAGGCGGCCTCCGAGGCGATGACGATCCAGTATGGCGGCAGCGTGAAGGCCGAGAACGCGGCGGAGCTGATGGCCGAGCCGCACGTGGACGGGGCGCTGGTGGGCGGCGCGAGCCTCAAGGCCGACCAGTTCCTCGGAATCGTTCGCAATACGATCAAGGCAAAGGGCCTCTGAGCGAGGACTGAAGGAGAGAGACTCATGAGCATCCTGATGACGATTCTGGCTGTTCTGCTCCTGGGCGTATGCGTCGTGCTCGTGTTCCTCGTGCTGTCGCAGGACACGAAGGGCGGCGGCCTGGCGGGCGCGCTGGGCGGCTCGTCGGTGCAGACGGCGTTCGGCGGACGCAGCGCGGAGAGCATCGCGAAACTGACGGCGTGGATCGCCGTGGGGTTCTTCGTGCTCATCCTCGCGATGAACATCATGTGGGACAAGTCGTCCCTCGGCCTGGGCCGCGGGGCAGGCGCGAATCCGCAGGCCCCGGCTTCTTCGAGCAAGGCCAAGTAAGGAAGGGCTCCGCATGAAACGCGAAGAGGTCCTTCAGATCCTGGGCGAGTCGGAGGCGCTGCTGACGGGGCACTTCGTCCTGTCGAGCGGGCTGCACAGCCCGAACTACCTCCAGTGCGCGAAGGTGCAGCAGTATCCCGCGCGGCTCGAAGCCCTGTGCGCGGACCTGGCGAAACAGTGGAAGTCCGCCGGCGTCACCGCCGTCATCGGGCTGGCGATGGGCGGGATCGTTTTCGCCTACGAGCTTGCGAGGCACCTCGGCGCGCGCGGCATGTTCATGGAGCGAGGCGAGTCCGCCAAGTTCGAGCTGCGCCGCGGCTGGGCCGTGGGGCCCGAGGACAAGGTGCTCGTCGCCGAGGATGTCGTGACGACGGGCGGCTCGGCGAAGGAAGTGATGGACCTGCTCGTCGCGTCGGGCGCCAACGTCGTCGGCGTCACGAGCCTCATCTGCCGCAACACGTCGGTGAGTTTCGGCGTGCCGTACCGTTACGTGATCGATTTCGACGTCCCGGCTTACAAGCCCGAGGCCTGCCCCCTGTGCAAGCAGGGGACGCCCGCGGTGAAGCCGGGAAGCCGTCCTGGGAAAAAGGCCTGACATGATCCTCTCGATGACCGGTTACGGCCGTGCGCACACGGAAGGCGAAGGATACGCCCTCACCATCGAGATGCGCTCGGTCAATAACCGGTTCGTGAAGGTCTCCACGCGGATGCCCGACGCCTGGGAGCAGCTCACCGGCAAGATCGAGACGGTGGTGAAGGAGAAGATCTCGCGCGGGTCGGTGATGGTGACGATCCGCAAGGCCGGGTCGCTCGCGGGCGCGCGCGAATACGTGATCAACAAAGAGGCCGTCGAGGAATATCGGCGGCAGATCAAGGATATCGGTCCTTGGGGGATGGACATCCCGCTCGCCGAGATCCTGAAGCTTCCGGGCGTGATCGGCTCAGCCGACGAAGGCGACAGCGACCTGGACGCGGTGTGGGCGCGGATTGAGTCGACGATGCGCCAGGCTGCGGAGGCGCTGCTCGTGATGCGCGCGAGAGAGGGAGAGAACCTCCGCGCGGCGCTCAAGGCCGTGACGAGCCACCTGGCGGAGCTGACCGCCGAGGTGCGTCGGCGCGCGCCCGACATGGTGGCGCGATACCGCGACCGGCTCGCCGTGCGCGTGAAGGAGCTGCTCCGCGACGGGGATGTGGCCGTGTCTCCGAGCGATCTGGCGCGTGAGCTGGCGATCTACGCGGAGCGGTCGGACATCCGCGAGGAGATCGACCGGATGGAGTCGCACCTGAAGCAGTTCGATGCGCTGATGGATTCGGACAAGCCGGCCGGGCGGCAGCTCGAATTCCTCGTGCAGGAGATGTTCCGCGAGATGAACACCATGGGCTCGAAGTGCGCCGACGCGGACCTCGCGAAGGTCGTGCTCGACGGCAAGGCCGAGGTCGACCGGCTCAAAGAGCAGGTGATGAACGTGGAATGATTTCCCTCTTCCGTTGGGAGAGGGCCGGAGTGAGGGGCCGTGGCCAAACGTTGCGGAGCGATCATCGTCATCAGCGGGCCGTCGGGCTCGGGCAAGACGACGATGGTGCAGCGGATTCTCGCGGCGGACCCGACGCTGGGCTATTCGGTGTCGGCGACGACGCGGAAGCCGAGGCCGGGCGAGGTGGACGGCCGCGATTACTTCTTCCTGTCGCGCGATGAGTTTGAGCGGCGGATCGCCGCGGGCGGATTCGCCGAGCACGCCGAGGTGTGTGGGAACCTCTACGGCACTCCCTCGGACGCGCTGGCCGGGGCGGTGAAAGAGGGGCGCGTGATGGTCCTGGACATCGACGTCCAGGGCGCGCGGCAGATCCGGAAGAAGTTCCCGGGCGCGACGTTCGTCTTTATCAAGCCGCCGAGCTTCGAGGTGCTTGCCGAACGGCTTCGCGGGCGGCGGACGGAGACCGAGGCGCAGTTCAAGGAGCGCCTGAAGCAGGCGCATGAGGAGTTGGCCGCCGCCGGGGAGTACGACGTCGCGATCGTCAACGACCGGCTCGACGACGCGATCCATGAGCTCAAGGACCTGATCCGAAGGGTCAAGGAGAAACGGGATGCCGAACAAAGTTGACCTGAACACGCTGATCGAGATGCAGGGCGGTCCGTTCCGCCTGACGTCCATCGTGCAGAAGCGGATCCGCGAACTGGTCCGCGGCGCGCGGCCGTTGGTCGAGATGCCGAAGGGACGCCAGGACATGCTGGACCTCGTCCTGCGCGAGCTTGCCGAGGGACGCATCGAGGCCACCGAAGAGGCCCCCGAGGCGCCCGCGGAGCAGCTCTTCAAGCCCGTCGTCGATGATGACGATGAGGGCGGGGCGGCGGAGGAGTAGCTTGTGGGAGGACCGGCCATGAAGGGACGTCGCATCCTGCTCGGCGTGACGGGCGGCATCGCCGCGTACAAGGCCGCCGACCTCTGCTCCAAGCTCGTCCAGGCCGGGGCCGAGGTCGCCGTCGTGATGACCGACTCGGCGCAGCATTTCGTGGCGCCTCTCACCTTCGAGACGCTCTCGCGCCGGAAGGTCTACACCGGGATGTGGGACCCGGACCTGGAGTTCAACCCCACCCACATCGCCCTGGCCGATTGGGCCGAGCTGGTCGTCGTCGCCCCTGCCACCGCCAACATCATCGCCAAGCTGGCTCACGGCATCGGCGACGATCTCCTCTCCACCGTGCTCCTCTCGGTCAACGCGCCGGTGCTCGTGGCGCCCGCCATGAACAAGCGCATGTGGGAGAACCGCGTCGTCCAGGACAACGTCCGCCGGCTCAAGGAACTCGGCCACCAGGTCGTCGAGCCCGGTGAGGGCTACCTCGCCTGCGGCGCCGTCGGCGTCGGGCGGCTCGCCGAGGTTCCGGACCTCATGATCGCCATCTCCGAGCGGCTCAAGTAGCCGTCATCCGTCGCGAAATACCTTCTGAAGCCATCCCAGCGGAGTCCGTCCATGAACATACTCGTCACCGCCGGCCCCACGCAGGAATACATCGACGACGTGCGCTACATTACTTCGCCCTCCACGGGCAAGATGGGCTTCGCCGTGGCGGAAGCCTTTGCTGCGGCAGGACATACGGTGAACCTTGTCTCTGGGCCGGTGGCCCTTGCCGACCCCATGGGGGTCAAGGTGACGCGCGTTGTGTCGGCTGAGGAAATGCACGCCGCCGTGATGCAACTCCTTGATAGCGCTGAGGTTGTGGTGATGACGGCGGCCGTGGGCGACTACCGGCCGGCGGAGCGTTTCAAGGGCAAGCGGAAGCGCTCCGGCGGGAAACTGCTGTTGGAGCTGGTCGAAAATCCCGATATTCTTAGAGAAATAGGGCAGCAGAAGGGGGGACGCATTCTCGTCGGGTTTGCCGTGGAATCGGACGCTGCGCGGCAGGGGGCCCTCGAGAAACTCCGCAGGAAGAACCTCGATTTCATCGTGCTCAACGCGCCTTCGGCCTTCGGGGCCGACGTGACGAGCGTGGACATCATTGACCGCGGCGAGCGGACGATTTCGCTTCGCGGGACACCTAAGCGCGCGGTAGCCGAGCGGCTTCTCGACATCGTCGAGGAGTTCGCGCGGGGCAGGAAGGGCGGAGTCTGATGGAACGCATCGAAGTGCGGGTCACGGTCGACGAGCACGCGAAGGACCTCCCGCTTCCGGAATATAAGAGCGACGCAGCGAGCGGCATGGACCTGCTGGCGGCGAACCGCGAGGACATCGTACTGGCGCCGGGCGATATCAAGCTGATTCCGACGGGGCTGCACATCTCGATGCCGGCGGGGTTCGAGGCGCAGGTGAGGCCCCGTAGCGGCCTGGCGCTCAAGAACGGCCTCACGGTCGTGAACGCGCCGGGCACCATCGACGCGGATTACCGCGGGGAGATCGGGATCATCCTGGCGAACATCTCTCGGGAGCCGTTCACGGTGAAGCGCGGGACGCGCATCGCGCAGCTCGTCCTTGCGCGGGTGACGCACGCGACGTGGGTGCCGGTCGACAAACTCGACGACACCTCTCGCGGACACGGCGGTTTCGGCCATACGGGACATTGACATGGATCGTCCGAGCCTCGGACGCGTGATCTTCGGCGCGGCGCTGGTCCTCCTGACGGCGCTGACGCTTCTCAGCCTCCTCAGCCACGCCGGCAACCAGTATCCGTCGGAAGAATCCTGGCCGCCGTCGTCGGCGCAGGACAACTGGTGCGGCGTCGTCGGGTCGTGGATCTCGTCGGGCATCATCGGCGCCATCGGCGCGCCCGCGGCGTACCTGGCGGTCCTCCTCGGCATCCTGTGGGTCGTGCTGGCCTTCACGGGCCGCGAGATCCACACGCCCGCGCTGCGCATCGCCGGCATCCTGCTCGCCCTGGTCGCCACGAGCACCGTCTTCGCCTGGTATTTTCAGCGCGACGGCTACACCGTCGGCTGGTCGGGCTATCCGGGCTACGTGGGCGACTTCCTCTCGACGTTCCTCGTGCGCTACCTGTCGTGGGCGGGCTCGCTTCTGATGTTGCTGACGGTGGGCGCGGTGGCGCTCTTCATTGCGACGGACATGCTGGCCTATGACTTCTTCGCGTGGCTTGTGAAGAAGATCCCCGGCTGGATCGCCTTCGGCGCCCGGGCCTTCTTCGGCCGGGTGGCGTCCGATCCGATCCTCGTCGGCGAAGGCGCCGGCGATGCGAAACCCGCGCGGAGATCGCGCAAGAAGGCCGAGCCGAAGGACGTGGACGACCCCGACGTCTCCGACGACGACGAGAAGCTCGACGCGCCCGAGGAAGAAGACGAAGAGGAAGTCGTTGAGGAGAAGGTCGTCGTCGAGCCGAAGCGCGCCGCGGTGGATTTCCCCGAGGAGGAGGAGAAGCCCGAGCCCGCCCTCGAACCCGCCGCCGCGAGCCTGCCGACGGCGGCCGAGGCCGCAGGTTACGACGAAAAGGGCGACCCGAAGGAGCTTCCCGCCATCGAGGAGGCGTCCGGCGTTGCGAACGACGAGAATTACCTGCTCCCCGGCATCGACCTTCTGGACGTGAAGACCGAGGTCGACCCGACGCGCCACGACCATCTCATCCGCGAGAAGGCCCGCGTGCTCGAACGTTGCCTGGGCGAGTTCGGCATCGCCGTGCGCGTCGTCAGCATCGACACGGGCCCCGTGGTCACGCTCTACGAACTGGAGCTGGCCCCGGGCATCAAGGTCGGCCGCATCATCGGCCTGTCGGACGACATCGCCATGGCGCTCAAGGCGCCGAACGTCCGCATCGTCGCGCCCATCCCGGGCAAGAGCACCGTCGGCGTCGAGGTGCCGAACCTCGACAAGGAGTTCGTCCGCCTGCGCGAGATCATGGAGCAGTCGGAGGTCACCGAGTCGCGCTCCGCGATCCCGCTCTATCTCGGCAAGGATGCCGCGGGCGCTCCGCTCATCGTCGATATGGCCTCGCTGCCGCACCTCCTCATCGCGGGCGAGACGGGCTCGGGCAAGTCGGTTTGCATCAACTCGATCATCCTCAGCGTGCTGATGACGCGCACGCCGGGCCAGGTGAGGCTGCTGCTGGTGGATCCGAAGATGGTGGAACTGTCCGGGTTCAAGGACCTCCCGCACCTCCTCAGCCCCGTCGTGACCGACATGAAGAAGGCCGCGACGATCCTCGAATGGGCCGAGACGAAGATGGACGAGCGATACGAGTTCCTGTCGCTCGCCAACGTGCGCAACATTGCGGGCTACAACCGTCTCACCGAGGCCGAGTTGCGCGAGCGATTCGGCATCGAGCCGAACGAGGAGATCGACCCGAAGCACCTGCCGACGCACATGCCCTACATCCTGATCGTCATCGACGAGCTGGCGGACCTGATGATGATGGCGCCCAAGGAGATCGAGACGTCGATCACGCGCCTGGCGCAGAAGTCGCGCGCCGTGGGCATCCACATCATCCTCGCGACGCAGCGGCCGAGCGTGGACGTCGTCACCGGCCTCATCAAGAGCAACCTCCCCGCGCGCATCAGCTTCCGCGTGGCGTCGAAGGTGGACTCGCGCACGATCCTCGATCAGAACGGCGCCGACAAGCTGCTCGGTTCGGGCGACATGCTGTTCCTGCAGCCGGGCACGTCGAAGCTCATCCGCGCGCAGGGCACGTATATCTCCGACAACGAAATCCAGCGCGTCGTCGATTTCGCCAAGGGGCAGAGCAAGCCCGACTTCTCGAAGGAACTCGTCAGCATCCAGGAGGGCGGCGAGCCGACCAAGGGCTCCGAGGACCCGCTCTACGACGAGGCCATCCGCATCGTCATCGAGAGCCAGCGCGGCTCCGTGTCGCTCCTCCAGCGCAAGCTCGAAATCGGCTACTCCCGCGCCGCGCGGCTCGTGGATTTCATGGCCGCCGACGGCATCCTGGGCTCCTACAAGGGCAGCCAGGCGCGCGAGGTGATGTTCACCCCCGAACAGTGGGAAGAAAGGATGGCGGCGAAAGGTGAGCCGTCGTCATAAGCCGCTTCCCCCGGTCTCTCACGGGACGGGCGCCTCCGCGCCCGCGAACTTCGTCGCCGTCGTCTCCCTCGGCTGCCCCAAGAACCAGGTGGACGCCGAGAACCTGCTGGGCAAGCTCCTCGCGCGCGACGTCGTCCTCTGCCCCGACCCGGCCGACGCCTCGGTCATCATCGTCAACACCTGCGGCTTCATCGCCCCGGCGCGCGAGGAAGGGGCCAAGGTCCTCGCCGACTGCATCGCCCTGCGCCATAGCGGCCCGTGCCGCCGGCTCATCGTCGCGGGATGCTGGGTCGAGCGCGACGAAAAAGAACTCCGAACGCGATTCCCCGAGGTCGACGTCTGGGCCGGGCTCCTCACCCCCGAACGCATCGCGTGGGTCATCAAGCAGGCCCTTGCCGGCGAGCCTTCATCGGGAGTGGCGGGTCAGAGCCCCGCCACTCACGGTCATAAGGGCGGCGGGGCTCCGACCCGCCGCCTCGGCGCCGAGAAACTCCGGGACGAATCCGCGCGCTTCCGCCTGACCCCCGGCCACTGGGCCTACCTGCGCATCGCCGACGGCTGCGACAACCGATGCGCCTACTGCACGATTCCTGAGATTCGCGGGTGCCTTCGCTCGAAGAGCGCGCCCGTCGTCCTCGCCGAGGCCCGCAAGCTCGCCGCGGAAGGTGTGCGCGAGGTCTGCCTCATCGCGCAGGACATCACCGCTTACGGACACGACCTCGACGGGAAATCACACCTGGCCTCGCTCCTGGGCGAGCTTGCGCGCATCGACGGAATCGAGTGGATTCGGCTTCTTTACACGCACCCGGCTCACTTCACCGACGACGTCATCGACGCCATGGCCTCCGAGCCGAAGGTCTGCCGATACGTCGACCTGCCGATCCAGCACATCAGCGATTCGGTCCTTTCGCGCATGGGACGCGGCATCGGCCGGGCGGGGGTCGAGTCGCTCGTCGCGTGCCTTCGCGCAAAGGTCCCGGGGCTCGTCATCCGCACCACCGTCCTCGTCGGGTTTCCGGGCGAGACGGAGGCCGACTTCCTCGAACTGTGCAACTTTCTGAGGGCCGCGAGATTCGAGCGCCTCGGCTGCTTCGCGTATTCGGTCGAGCCCGGCACCCCCGCAGCATCGATGGCGGACGCCGTCCCTGAGCCCGAAAGGCGCCGTCGCGCGGAGGAGATCATGCGCCTCCAGCAGCGGATTGCCTTCGAAATCGCCGATTCCTGGGGCGGCCGCGAGGTCCCGGTCATCCTCGACGCGGCGGTTGAAAAGCCGAAGGGTTTCATCGGCCGCACATATGGCGACGCGCCGGAGATCGACCCGGTGGTCCGCCTTGCCGGCGCCGGCCGCGTCGGCGAGATCGCGCGCGCCCGCATCGTTCGGCGCGAAGGGTACGATCTCGTTGGAAAACTCCTGCTTCGGCCTTGAAATCCCGTTGCGCGCCTGCTATATTCAGGTGACCGCTTTCGGGGAAGATCATGATATATAACGTCGCGAACCTCCTCACCCTGAGCCGGCTGGCGCTGGTGGTGGTGTTTTTCGTGACGCTCGGTTTCCAGTCGCTCTGGGCGGTGCCCGTGCTCGTCATCGCGGGGCTCACCGACCTCCTCGACGGCTGGGTGGCGAGGCGCTTCAACCAACTCACCGACTTCGGCCGCGTCGCCGACCCCGTCATCGACAAGATCCTCGTCTGCTCCGGCTTCATCTGGCTCGCCGCGCATTCGCCCGAGAGCGTCCTGTGCAAGTGGGCGGCCTGGCGTCTCGTCGTTCCGTGGATGGCCGCGATCATCGTCGGACGCGAACTGCTGGTTACGTCGCTCCGCAGCGTCGCGGAGGCGGACGGCGTCGTCTTCCAGGCCTCGTTCTGGGGAAAGTCCAAGATGGTCGTCCAGTTCGCCACGCTCGTCTACGGCGTCCTCGTGACGCTGGAATGGCTTAAGAAGGGGGTGGTTGCTGACGGCTGGCTCGTCGCCGGGCACATCCTCGTCTGGCTGACGCTCCTCGTCACCGTGATGTCCGGCCTTGTCTACCTCGTCCAGATCAACCGCCTCGTGCGAAAGCGGGACCGTGCGTAAGCTCGTCGTCACCTTCTTCGGCCTCGGCTTCGGCCCCATCGCCCCCGCCACGTGGGGTTCCTTCGGCGCCGCGCTCGTGTTTCTCACATGCCAGTGGCTCATTCCCGGGGGCGTGCCGTGGCAGGCGCTTGCGGCGGGAGTCGTGCTCGCCTCCGCGGCGTGCGCATCTCTCGGCAAATGGGCGCAGGCGGAGTTCAAGGCCAACGATCCCAAGCCCGTCGTCATCGACGAAGTCGCCGGCCAGTGGCTGAGCCTGCTCTTCGTGCCCGTCGGCTTCGGATGGCACGCCGTGTGGGTGACGGGCGCGGCGTTCGTGCTCTTCCGTGTCTTCGACGTTCTGAAACCTCCGCCCGCGCGGCAGCTCGAGCGGCTTCCGGCCGGCTGGGGCATCCTCCTGGATGACCTCGCCGCAGGCGTGATGACGAACATCGTTCTCCGTGTCGGCCTCTGGGCGGTTCTCCGTTTCCACGTTCTCGGAGCCAGTTGAACCCATGCCCATCCTTTTCATCGTGATCCTCGCGGTCGTGCAGGGGCTGACGGAACTCCTGCCCGTATCGAGTTCGGCCCACGTCATCGTGGCGGAAAAGCTCCTCGGCCTCGACCCCACCAGGCCGGAAATGACGATGCTCCTCGTCATGCTGCACACCGGGACCATGTTCGCCGTCATCGTCTACTTTTGGCGGAGCTGGAAAGAGACCTATTTCGCCTCGCGCCAGACCGCGTGGAAGTACGGGAAGCTTCTCGCGCTGGCCACGGTCCTGACGGGCGTCGTGGGCCTGGCGCTCAAGGAGCTGATCGAACGCGTGGCGCTGCGGGATATGGACAAGGCCGAGATCGAGATGATCTTCGGGAACCTGCTGATTATGGGAATCGCCCTGGCGGCGGCAGGCGCGCTGATCATCTACGCGGGCATCAGAAACCGCGGGACGGAGTCCGCCGCCGCGGAGAACCTCGGCGCCAGGCAGTCCGCCTGGGTCGGCATGGTTCAGGGATTGTGCCTGCCTTTCCGCGGATTTTCGCGTTCCGGCGCCACCATTTCGACCGGCATGATCGCCGGGACCTCCCGGCGCGCGGCGGAGGCGTTCAGCTTCGCCCTGGCGGTGATCATCACCCCTGCGGCGATCGGTCGGGAGTTCATGCGCCTCATGCATTCCAAGCAGCCTCTCCTGGCGGCGGGGGGATCGATGGTCGACCTCCTGATGCCGAGCCTGCTCGGCCTCGTGTGCAGTTTCCTGGCGGGACTGCTCGCCCTCGTGTGGCTCTCCCGCTGGCTTGAGCGCGGACGCTGGGTCTATTTCGGCTTCTACTGCCTCGCCGCCTCGGCGGTCGTGTTGTTCCTGCGGGCGAAGGGGTTCTGATATCCCGGCGCCCGGTTGTGAAACCCCTTCCGCTTGACCGCCGCTCTGCGGGGCGATAGAATCCGGCCATGCCGAAGACATCCTGCGGCTGGACGGAGGACGGCGCATGAGTTTCCTTGAGATCATCATCATCCTCGTAACCCTGCTGCTCAACTGCGCGTTCGCCGGCTTCGAGCTGGCGCTGGCGACGGTGAGCCTGGGGCGGCTGAGGATGTTGACGGAGCTGAAGCGCCACGGGGCGTCGGCGGCGCTCGCGATGAAGGGGCGAATGGAGGGCTCGCTCGCCGTCGTGCAGATCGGCATGACCCTGGCGGCCGCCACCGCCGCGGCCACCGGCGGCGCCGGGGCGAACGAGTATCTCTCCCCGTGGCTTCAGCGGACCTTCGGCATCACCCCGCAGTCCGGCGACGTGCTCGCCGTGGCTCTCGTTGTGATACCGCTCTCGGCCGTGACCATCATCGTGGCCGAGCTTGTCCCCAAGACCCTGGCGATCAAGCACAGCGAGTGGGTGTGCCTGACGCTCGCTCCCGTCATGCGCGTTCTGGCCTACGTCATTTACCCGGCTGTGGTCGTGTGCGAAGGGGCGACGCGGGGGATCGTCCGGCTCGTGGAGCGCCTGATGCCCGCCTCGGTCGGCGGGGCGTACGAGATGGGCCTGGCCGAACTGCGGGCCCAGGCCCGGGCGCTGCGCACCGGGAGCATTATCGGGGCCGAGCAGGAGCAGATCATCCTCGGCGCCAGCAATCTTTCCCGCACCCGCGTCGCCGACGCCATGGTGGACGCCGGGGACGTCGCGATGCTCTCCACCGACGCGTCGCTGGCCGACCATCTCGTCGTCATCCACCTCGAGGCCTACACTCGATTTCCCGTGACGCGGACGCCAGGCGACCCGCAGGGCATCATCGGCTACGTCAACGCCAAGGAGATGCTCTTCCTCGCCAAGAATCACCCGGAAGACCCGTCCATCGTCCGCATCGTGCGTCCGCTCGTCGAGGTGCGCGCCGACGTCACCATCGGCGAGGCGTTCACGCGCATGATGCAGGAGCACATCCACCTGGCGCTCGTCCGCGACGCCGAGGGCAAGGTCTCGGGCCTCATCACCATCGAGGACATCCTGGAGGAGCTGGTCGGCGACATCCAGGACGAGTTCGACCGCATGCCGCGCAACGTGACGCCCTCCGGCAGCCAGTGGGTGGTCGGCGGCGGCGCGACGCTGGGGGCGCTTCGCCAGGCGACGGGGCGCGCGGACCTCGGGGCGGACCTGCCGGACGAGCTTTCCCTGAACGAATGGTTGGATCGCGCCCATCCGGAGCCGTTCCGGAACGGAGACGTCATTCTCCTTGGCGGCCTCAGCCTGCTCGTCCGCAAGGTCCGCCGGCGCAAGCTCCGCGAGGCGCTGGTGGACGTGGCCCCGGCTCGCTGACGCTTGACCCTGGCGCGCGGGGGCGATAGAATCCGGCCATGCCGAAGGCATCCCCCCAGATCCCTGTGACCGTCATCGTCGGCCCGGCGCACAGCGCCAAGACCGGGAGGGTGCTGCGCGAATTCAGGGAGGCGCTGGGATGTGGGGAAGACGCCGTCCTCCTCCTGCCGACGACCGAGGCGGCGACCTCGTTGCGCACGGCGCTGCTGCTCGATGGGACCTTCGACGCTTTCGTCGGCCCGAGAATCCTCACCTTCGTCCAGTTCGCCGAACAGGTCCTCCAGCACGAGGCGCCGGAGGTGCGGCCGGTGGACGCGATGGTGGAGGACGAACTCCTCGCGCGCATCGTCGAGGCGCTCGCCGCCGACGGCGCCATCCGGCATCACGCGGGCGTCCTTGAGTTCCGCGGGTTCGTTCGCGCGGTGCGGCAGTTCATCACCGAAATCAAGCGCGCGGAGATTGCGCCCGAGGATTTCGCGAAATTCGCCCGGCGCAAGGGCGGCTCGGCGGCGGATCGCGAGCTTTCCGCGATCTATTCCCGCTATCAGGACACGCTCCAGGGCCTCGACCTCTACGACGAGGAGGGCCGGTTCTGGCGCGCGCGGCTCCTCGTCTCCGAGGGCCGGCTCGGGCCGTTCGCGAGGCTCCGCTCGATCCTCCTCGACGGCTTCTATGACTTCACCCCGACGCAGCTCGGCCTGCTGGAGGCGCTCGTCGGCCGAGGTGTGTCGCTCACGATGACGCTGCCCCTGGAAGACGACGCCGGGCGCGGGGAGCTTTTCGAGACCGCCGCCGCGACGCTGGCGACGCTCCGCGCGCGCTTCGCCGTTACCGAGGAAGCGCCCCCTCGCGGCAAGGAGGCCGCGGACGCCGCGCTCGGATGGATCACCGACCACCTCTTCCGCGCGAGCGTCCCCTCGGGCGCGCCGGCCCCCACCTCCATTGCCGTCATCGAGGCCCCCGGCGCCGCCGCGGAGGTGAGGGAGATCGCCCGTGAGGTCAAGCGCCTTCACGTTGAGGAGCGCGTGCCGCTCGAAAGCATCGCCGTCCTCTTCCGCACGCTCGGCGAGTATCGCGACATGGTCGAGGACGCGTTCGAGGAATTCGGCATCCCCGTGCGCATCGCCCAGGGAATGCGCCTTTCCGACACGCCCGTCGGCCAGGCGATGCTCCAACTCGCCCGCGTGCCGGTCGAAGGCTGGAGCCGCGTGGACGTTTTCGCACTGCTGAAATCCAACTACGTCTCCGCGTCGGCCGTGGGGCTCGGGGACGGGGGCCTGTCGCTCTCGCGCTTCGAGGACCTTGCCGCCGAGGCCGGGATCATTGGCGGGCGCGAGGCGTGGCTCAGGAACCTCAAGGCCCTGCGCGAGCGGATCGCGTCGCGGCTCGAAACGCTCGGGGCCGAGTCGGACGAGGACGCCCCGCGGCCCGAGACGCCCGAGGAGTTGCGGGCAATCATCGCCGATTCGTCGCTCGCCGAGGCTGCGGCGGGGAGGCTCTTCGCGCTCTTTCAGCCGCTCGAATCCGCGCGCACGGCGGAGGAATGCGTCAAGGCCCTCCGAGGCGTCGCCCGCGCGCTCCGCATTGCGGAGAACCTTCGCTGCGCATCGCGCGAAATCGCGGCCCGGGACCTCGAAAGCCTCGCCTCCGTCGAGGACGCGCTCGACGGCCTCGTCCGCACCGCGGCGATCGTCGAGCGGCCGGAGTGTGCGCCGGCGGATTTCGCGCGTAACCTCGCGCTCGCATTCGCCGACCTCACGGTCTCCCGGCACGCCGCGGGATTCGGCCGCGTTCACGTCCGCGAGGTCCACGACGTCCGCGCGCTGTCGTTCGACGTCGTCTTCATCGGCGGCCTGCTCGAACGCTCCTTCCCGCGGATGCATCGGGAAGGCCCGTTCTACGACGACCGCGATCGCGACGAGATGTCGCGCGCCGGGCTCGGCCTGGAGCCGAAACGGCTTTCTCAGCGCGAGGAGCGGTTCCTCTTCTACCTCGCCGCCACGCGCGCGAAGAAGCGGCTTTACCTCTCGTATCCCGTCACCGATCGCGAGGGCAAGGAGAAGCTCGTATCGTATTACGTGGACGAGGTGCGCAAGCTTTTCGAGCCGGCTCACTCGATCGAGGTGAGACGCGTGTCGTTGTCGAAGAAGACGCCGCCGCTGGCTCAGGCGGGCTCGCGGATGGAACTGCGACGCGCCGCGGCGCTCAGGCTTTCGGCGCCGAAGCTTGCGGGCCCGCTTGAAATCAACCGCGCGGCGGCGTATCTCTGGGCGCGCGGAAGCGAGACGGCGCTCGTCCTTAAGCGCGCGCTTGAAGGCGAGGCGGAGCGCGATTCGTGGAGCTTCTTCGGCGCGCACGATGGCGTCCTCTCGCACCCGTCGGCGGCGGCATTCCTGGCGGATCGCTTCGGGGCGGAGCACGCGTTCAGCGTGACGAGCCTCGAACGCTACGGCGGATGCCCGTTTGCCTTCTTCCTCGGCTACGTCCTCGACCTCGAACCCCCGCCCGAGCCGCCCGCCCAGATCGAGGCCGTGGACGAGGGCCAGATACTCCACCGCACGCTGCGCGATTTCTACGCCGAGCGGCGCGACACGATGCCCCATTCGCGCATCGCCGAGAGCGAGTGTGAGGCCGCGACGGCGCGGCTGATCGAGATCGCCGAGCGCCACCTGGGCCGTTTCCGCCGCGAGAACCCCGACATGAGCGACGGGCTCTTCCGCCTCCAGCGCGAGGGCATCCGCGAGACGCTCGCCGCGTTCGTGCAACTCGAAATCGACGAGACCGCGAAGGACGAGTTCGGGATGTCGCCGACGCATTTCGAGGCGGCGTTCGGATTCCCGAAGAACCCCCGCGCGGCGGAGGCGCTTTCGACGACCGAGCGCCTGGTCCTCTCGGCCCGCGACGTGGCTCCGGTGTCGGTGATCGGCCGCATCGACCGCATCGACGTGGGCAAGGCGATGGAGAACTCGAAGGCTCCGACGTTCCGCGTCGTGGACTACAAACGCTCGGGGGCGCCACGCGCCGCGGAACTCGCGGAGGGGACGTCGCTCCAGATGCCCGTCTATGTCCTCGCCGCGCGCGACGTCCTCTTCAAGGGACGCGAGATGGAACCCGTCTCCGCGGTCTATTACGAACTGGCCAGGGCGAAGGCCCGCGCGATGATGAATCGCCTGAAGACGCCGCGCAACGCGCCCGAGTGGGACGAATGCCTGACGCTCGCTCGCGACTACATCCTCTCCTTCGCCGTCGACATCCGCGGCGGGCTCTTTCCGGTCGTCCGACGGGGCGGCGGACCTTGCCCGGCGTGGTGCGAGTTCTGCGAGATCTGCCGCTATAGCCCCTTCCGCGCGAAGAAGAAGAGCGGGGAATATCAGCCGTGGTTCATGCGCGAGAAAGGCCGGGCCGGGGAAGGGGGGAAGCATGGATAAGTCCCTCCGCACCCCTCGCCAGGCCGCCGCGATCGAGAGCGTGGATCGGAGCGTCTGCGTCCGCGCGGGCGCCGGGACGGGTAAGACGTTCGTCCTCGTCGGCCGATACATGGAGCTTCTGCGCCGGCGCAAGGTCGAGTCCGTCCGCGAGATCGCCGCCCTCACCTACACCGAGAAGGCCGCGAAGGAGATGAAGGACCGCCTGCGCCGCGAGTGCCTTGCCGAGGAGAAGGCCGCGACCGGCGCCGACGCGTCATGGTGGCGGCGGCAGCGCATCGACCTCGAAACCGCGCACGTCGGCACGCTGCACGGGTTCTGCATGTCGCTCCTCTACGAGCACCCGGTCGAGGCCGGGGTCGACCCGCAGTTCAAGGTCCTCGACCAGGTCGAGCAGTCGCTCCTGGCCCGCCGCGCGGTCGACGACGTGTTGCGCAAGTCGCTCGACGACGACATCCCCGGCGTGCTCGCGCTCCTTCGCGAGACCGGGCGCGACAGCGTGCGCGGGATGCTCGGCGTGATGATCGGCCGGCGCGTCGATGCCGACGGGGCCGCCGGGGCGATCGAGACAATCGGCGACGACGCCCTTGCGCGAATCGCGAAGCTCCTTGCCGACGCCCAGGCGCAGTTCCTTGCCGCTGCGCTGGAGCGTGCGGAATCGGCGGGGCTCCTCGACGTCCTGCGCCGGAACGCCGCCTCCGACCCGAAGGACTTGGCGGAGGCGCGTCGGCGCGAGGTGCTGCGCATCGCGGGCGAAATCGGCGCGTCGAAGGATGCGGAAGTCCGCGTCGCGCTTGCGGCGGAGCTTCGCAATGCCCTCGCCACGCTTGCCGGAGGCAGCAAGGCGAAGTGGGGCGAGGAGGCGCTTGCCGCGGCGAAGGAGGCGTTCAAGGCGCTGCGGGATATTCTGGACGACGTCCCCGGCGGCGCCTTCGGGCGCAAACCGGACGACCTCGACCGGCGGGGGCTTGAATTCTCGCGCACGCTCGCATCGCTCTACCGCGCGGCCTCGACGGCCTACGATGCGGCGAAGGCCGAGCGGGGATGCCTCGATTTCGAGGATCTGCTCATCCGCGCCCACGCGCTGCTCGCGAAGAGCGCGACGGTGCGCGCGCGGGTGCGGGAGAAGGTGCGCTTCCTCCTCGTCGACGAGTTGCAGGACAGCGCGATCATCGACCGCGAGATCATGCTGCTCGTCGCCGCGGACGCCGAGGCGTCGGCGAAGGGCGATCATCCGGTCATTCCGCCGGGACGGCTCTTCGTCGTCGGCGACGACAAGCAGTCCATCTATCGCTTCCGCGGCGCCGAGGTCACGGTGTTCCACGACCTGGGAAAGCTCCTTGAAGAGCAGGGGGGCGCGGTGGACCTCGACCGCAACTTCCGCACCGTTCCTGAAGGCGTCGCGTTTGCGAACGAGTTCTTCGGCCGCGTGCTGGGCAGGTGCGAGTTGCGCTGCGCCTACCAGAGCCGCTACATCGACCTCGACGCGAACCGCACCGAAAGCGCGCAGTTCCTTGAGGCCATCGTCCCTGAGCCCGTCCCCGGCGAAAGCTCCGACGACGCCCGCGACCGCGAGGCCCGAATGGTCGCCGCGCGCCTCGGCGAGATGGTCGCCGGCGGCGAGAAGCTTGCGTGGGACGAGAAGGCGAAGGTGTTCCGCGCGGTGAGGTGGGGGGATATCGCGCTGCTCTTTCGCGCGATGACCGCGGTGGGCGCTTACGAAAGGGCGCTGCGAAACGCGGGAGTGCCTTACTACATCCTCGGCGGCGGCGGGTTCTATCGCGCGCAGGAGGTGCTGGACGTGCTGACGGCGCTGAAGACGCTTGAACGCCCGCGGGACGCCGTGGCGCTCGCGGGGACGCTGCGGTCGCCGCTCTTCGGCATTAGCGACGAGACGCTCTTCTTCATGCGCCGGCGCGGGTCAGTGGGGCAGGGGCTGGCCGAGGCGGAGTCGGTGGAGAACATCGCCGGCGATCAGCGTCTCGGGCTCATCGCGGCGCGGAAGACGCTCGTGGATCTGGCCGCGGTGAAGAACCGCCTGCCGATATCGAGGCTCATCGGAGAGCTTCTCTCGCGCACCGGCTTCGACGCGGCGCTATTGGCCCAATACGGCGGCCTGCAGCGCCTGGCGAACGTGGAGAAGCTCATTGACCTCGCCCGGGCGTTCGAGGCGAAGGGGCTCTTCACGCTCGACGAGTTCATCCGCTACATCGAGGAGTTCGTCTCGGTCGAGGAGCGCGAGAGCGAGGCGGCGGCCGAGGAGGAATCAAGCGACGTCGTGCGCCTCATGAGCGTCCACCGCGCGAAGGGCCTGGAGTTCCCGGTCGTGTTCGTCCCCGACCTCGCGCACCGGCGCATGCCGTCCGGACGCGCGCTGGAACTTGACCGCGCGCTCGGCATCGCGATCAACCTCGGCGACGAGGAGGGCGCGAAGCCCATCCTCTACGACCTCATCCGTCATGAGGACGAGCTGCGCGACGAAGCGGAAGACCTGCGCGTGCTTTACGTCGCCTTCACCCGCGCGCGCGACCACCTTGTGCTTTCGGGTGCGCCCGCTGGGGGAAAGGCGCTTAAGGGCACGTGGCTCGATCGCGTCGCGTCATGTTATGACCTGCTCGGCGACGAGGGCAAGCCCGCGGCGGAATTCGCCTACGGGAAGGAGGGGTGCCTCAAGGCCCCCGTCCGCTCGAAGGCGCCCGCGGAGGACGAGTCGCGCGCGAAGCAGGAGCATCACAGCGCGTGGAAGATCGTCAAGCGGCTCGATCGGCTCGTCGAGCGCGCGTCGATCATGCCGCGTCTGCCGGAGTATTCCGGCCGCGCGAGGATCGAGCCGATACCGCTCGACTTGAAGCTCAAGCGCCGGTTCGTGGCGAGCGAGTTCGCGGAGTATCTCTATTGCCCGCAGAGGTACTACCTCTCGCGCATCCTCGGCATCCTGCCGGGCGACGTGGGCCTTGCGAACGAGGCCCACGCGTCGAGCGGCCTCGTGTTCGGCACGGTGGTCCACCGCGCGCTTGCGGCGTGGGATTTCCGGTCTGAGTCGCTCGCGAAGGCGGTCGAGCACGCGGTCGCAGGCTCGGGACTTGCCGGCTCCCAGAAGGGGAAGGAGATTGCGAGGGCCGCCGCGGGGATGATCCGCGGCGCGCTCGACCAGGGCCTCTTCGCCTCGGCCGCCGCCGCGAAGGAAAGGGTGGGGGAGTATCCCGTCGCCGGCCGCGTCTCGGACTTCGTCGTCGAAGGTTCGCTCGACGGGGCGTTCACTTCTGCGGGCGGCGGCGTCGAGATCGTCGACTACAAGACCGACCGCGTCGAGCTCGGCGGCATCGCCGAGCTTGCCGCGCACTACGAGCTTCAAGTCGCCTGCTACGCCCTCGCCGCGACCAAGGCCGGCATGAAGGTCGATCGCGCCTCGCTGCTCTTTCTTCGCCCGGCCCTCCGCCACGATTGGACCTGCGACCCCGCCCAGCTTGCGGCGTGGGAGCATCGCCTCACCGACTGTGTCGCCTCGATTCGCGGCGGAGCGTTCGCCGAGCGTGCCGATATCACTCCCTGTCGCTGCCGGCACGCGTGGACGTGCGGCCGGAAGACCGTTGTCGGAGAGGACCTGGACCTGGTGTGACGTTACTCCGTCGCAGGCTTCGAAGCCCTGGGCTTCTCGTCGGGCTGGGCCTGCTGGAGGGCCTTGACGGTGGCCCCCATGACGGCGCAGGAGGTGATCGTGGCGCCGGTGAACGCGTCGACGGAGGGGGTCTTGCGGGTGACGATTTCCTGGGGGACGGTTTCCAGCGACTTCAGCGCGCGGCTTTCCTTCGTGGAGACGATCTTCATGCCGGCGATCTTGCCGCCCTTCACCGTGACCTCGACGGTGACGTCGGCCACGTAACCCATCTGGCTTCCCTGGTACGTCCCGTCCTTCATCTTGGCCAGGTTCAGCGTCGGCATCGCGTCGCACAGGTCGACCATCGCCTGCGCGGCGACGACGAACCTCTGTGTGCCCGCCGCCTGGAATCCCTTGAGGGCATCCTCGTAGCACTTCTTCGCCTTGTCCCAGTCGTGGTTTGCGCGAAGGGCGCCCGCCTGCTGCAGAAGCTTCTGGGCGCGCTGGAAATCGGGATTGGGCGCGGCGGCGGCCTTGCGGAGGAACGTTCCGGAGGAGATAAACTGCGAGAGGACGAAGATCGCGACGGACAGCCCCAAGGCGGCGAGGAGGAACGCGGTTCGTGAACGCATAGGGACCTTTCGTTGGCGCCGGTCAATAGCCACTATAGCACATGACGGCGAAAGTGCAACAGGTTTGCGCGCAGGCTGGGCATGGGCGCGGTCGTTTAGAGAAGCTTGAAATAGTCGTCGAGGTTGTCGAAGTAGGCGCTCGGGGCGATGATGGCGACGACGGTGCGCTTGAAGGCGCCGGTGTCGTGCTTCTCGGCGAGGTCGATCACGACGGGCTCGATGCGGCCGCCGGAGACGTCGGTGAGGAGTTTGGCCATGGGGCGGTCGAGGAACTCGACCTCGTTGCGCACGCGGTAGACGAGCGCGGATTCCCCCGTGTCCAGCCTCACGATCGTGCCCACGGGATACAGCGTGATGAAGAGCGCGAACTTGTAGAGCAGCAGCCGGTCGAACGCCGTGCCCGCGTCGTCGAGCATGATCCCCAGGGCCTCGGCGGCGGAGTAGGACCGCTTGCGGTAGATGCGAGGCGTCGTGAGGGCGTCGTAGCAGTCGACGATGGAGACGATCTTCGAGCACCAGTCGATCTCGCGGGCCTCCTTCGTCTCGGGATAGCCGTGCAGGTCGACGCGCTTGTGGTGCTGGAAGGCCACGACGATCGCCCGCATGAGCATCTCGCTGGCGTCGCCCGAGCGAAGGAGCCGCTTGACGCCCAGCATCGGGTGCCGGCGCATCTCGGCGAATTCCTCCGCCGTGAGCTTTCCGGCCTTGTTGAGCACCTCCTTCGGCACGTCCGTCTTGCCCACGTCGTGCAGCAGCGCCGCCATCCCGAGCGAGCCGAGCAGCTTCTTGCTCATGCCCAGGTGCTGCCCGAACGTGATCGACAGCACCGAGACGTTCGCCGAGTGGTTGTAGGTGTACTCGTCGTAGTTCTTGATCGAGCTGAGCGCCAGGAGGAAGAACTCGTCCTCCGTGGCCACGTCGACCATCGTCTGCACGGCGCGCTTGGCGCGGCGGAAGTTGACGGCCTTGCCGGCATGCGCGTTCTGCAGGATCGATTTGGCCACCGAGATCGACCGGAAGTAGATGTCGACCGAGGAGCGTCTCAGGTCCTCGTTCCGGTCGTCCAGCGTCGACTCGTCCTGGGCCCCCAGGGTGATGCCCGTGAGGGCGAGCGGCTGGAGCTTCTCCTCGACGCGGCAGAACGGGTCCTCGTCGATGTCCTTCGCGTCCATCTTCGCCACGACGTAGAGGAAGGAACGGATCTGCTCGAACGTCGCCGACGCGGCGAAGGTGATGATGCCGACCTTCAGCCTCGCCATCGTCTCCATGATGAAGTTGTAGGCGACGAGCGACGCGGCGTCGGTCTTCACGCGCGACGCGTTCATCATCAGAAAGCCGTGAACGTGCTCGATGTTGCAGTTGCCCTCGCTCTCGGCGACGGCCTGAATGATCTGGTGCAGATCGTGGATGCGCTTGACCACCGACTCGTTCTGCGGCGGAAAGAAGCGGGCCCCCTTGAACGCGACGTGCAGGGCGTTCAGGAAGTCGAGGCGCATCCGCTGCTGCTCGCGGCGCTCCGCGGGATCCTGCTTCGGCGGCTCGACGACGGCGGTCGCGGGAGGGGTCATGCCGGGCTCCTTGCGATCGAGGCGCTCCGCTTGCTCAGGGCCACGCGGGCGGCGGTGGCCACCGTCTCGGCGCGGTCCAGGGCGATCCGATCGAGCGCGGCGTCCGCGGATTCCTCGGCGACCTCGCCCAGTCCCAGCGCCGCGCAGGCGCGCGTTTCCGTGCGGCTCGGTTTCTCGAACCATTTCCTCTGCGTCGCGATGCTCTCCAGGTACTCCACCGCGTGGCGACCCTCCAGCTTCGCCAGCGCCGCGAAGAACATCTTCTTCTCGTCGAGCGATCGCTCATCGAAGTCCTTCGAGGCGACCTCCGAGCGCAGGGGCGTTGCGGGGGCCGTCGGGCCGTCCCAGAGCGCGAGCGCCCGCAGCGTCTCGCGCCGGAGCGTGGCGTTGAGCGACGTCGCGTAGGCCGTCAGGATGTCGCGCGAGGCCTGGCACTTCACCGAGGCCACGAGCCCCACCGAGGCGGCCTTGACCGCGTCCTCGCACGAGGCGAGTGGACCGGAGAGCATCGTCACGAGGCCCGGCGAGGCGTAGGGCGCCAGCACGTCGAGGAGCTTCTTCGCCGTGGCGACCCGACCCTTGCCCACCATCGGCACGAGCTGGGCGGGATCGTCCTTCACCAGCGCCCTGAGCGCCGCGACGACCTGCTTCTCGTAATGCGTGATCTCGAGCATCGCCGCCAGCGCGGGGATGGCCCCCGTCGGCAGCGCCCGCAGCAGACGTTCCACGTCCTGGGCGTTGAGGTTGTCGTGCACGCGCAGCGCGTCCCCGATCGCCGTCATCGGCGCCGGGGCCAGGATCGCGGCGAACTGCTCGCCGATCCGCGTCCGCGCCGCCGGCGAGTAATCGCTCGACGCGGCCGCCGACTTCATCCGCGTCAGGATCTCCGCCGCCGGCCCCAGCGACGCGCGCTTCACCTCGTTCACCGCCAGGTCCACCAGCAGCTTGGCGGCGTTCGTGTAGACCTCGTCCTCCGTCTCCGTCATCAGGACCTCGGTGAGTATCGACGCGAGGTCCTCGCCGATGTTGTGCGTCTCTTCCGCCTGCGTGGTGGCCAGGAGGGCCGCCGAGTCTTGCTCGGAGAGCGGCTTGACCTTGGACTTCGCCATCTCGCACACGGCCACCTGTCCGGTCAACTCCGCCCTGAGCGCGTCCATCCCGGTCGGGGAGGGGACCGTCGTCGTGTTGCCGCTCTCGGCCGCGGGCGGCGGCGCGTCGGTGCCTTTCAACTCGCCGGCGCCCATGAGCCCCGGATCGTACCCGCCCTCGCCGGAGGCCAGGTCGTCCAGCACGAACACCTTCACGTGCTGGAGCTGCTTGTCCCAGAGCAGCGTCACCACGTCGTCCTCGAGCGAGTCGTCGCCCACCTCCGTCGTCAGCACCTCCAGCAGCCCGACCACCTCCGTCCGCTCGATGCCCTGGAAGAACACCACCCGGCGCACGCCGTCGCGGTCGAGCTTCATCGCGAAGCTCTTCCGCGCGTCCGCGTCCGAGTAGACCACCGCGCCCTGGAACAGCAGCTCGTGGCGCTGCACGAAGAGCTCCAGCTCTTCGCGCCGCGTCAGGTAGTCGGAGAAGGTTTGCACGAGGTTGTCGATGGCCGTGATGCTGATGCTGTTGTCGCGGGGATAGGTGCGGAAGATCTTCGCTGTCTTCACGAGGCCGCTCACGACCTCCTGCACCTCGGCCAGGATTGCCGGATCCACCTCGGCGGCGTCATCGATCTTGAGCTGCTTCTCGTTCGCCATCGTCGCCCTTTTCCCGCCGCCCGAGGGGAAGACACGCGTCCCGGAATTTCCAGGGGGCGCACCCATTCATATCGGACTTATCGGGAAATATGCTGAAATCAAAAGACGGCTATGCAATGGCCGGGCGAGGCCGAAAAAACGGCGCTGTAACCTGTGCGGCCAAAAGGGGTTGCGGGGGACCTTCCGGCGTCGAACTATTGAGCGCGAGGGGCGGCCGGTGCTACGGGGCGTCCAGCAGGGAGACGAGGTCCGTCTGGTGCTTTTCCCACCGCGTCTTCAACTCGGCCGTGTCGATGCCGTAGACCTGTCTGACCGCGGCGAGGGGTTCGACGTTTTCGGCCAGCCGGCAGAACTGCGCGAACTGCTCCCGCGTGCCGGATTGCTGGATGGCCTCGACGAGCGCGTAGGACTGCGAGTAGAAGAGGTTGACGAGAGACGCGTCGGGATAGCCCTTCTGTCCGGTGACCTGCTCCATCGTCATCAACTTGCCTCCGTCGCGCGCCTCGCGGATGACGTGGGCCATGCGCAGCCGCTTGAACCACGGCTCCTGCCGCACCGCCGTCCCCTCGCGCAGCCACGTCGGAATCGTCGACTTGTAGTTGACCACGGCGCCGTGGATGGCGTGAGTGATCTCGTGCGACAGGTGCGACGAGAGGAGGTCGTCGACGCCCTGGTAGGTGGCGATGTAGTGCCGCTCCAGCTTTCCCTCGATGGCGCTCGTCGAGGTCATGGCGGGGGACCACTCGGCCTGCCGGGTTTTCTGGAGGTACTCCTCCTTGCTGCGATAGAGGTAGATATCGCACTTCTTCGACCAGGGCACGTCGGGCATCCTGTCGGCGAAGACGTGCCAGTTGCGCTCCAGGTAATACTCCGCCGCGCGCGCGACGAGCACGGCGAGGTCGTCGTTGTTGTGATGGATAACGAAATGCACCGTCTCCAGGATCTGCGGCTCGCCCGGCCGGACGGCGTCGAAGCGTGTGTCGTGGAACGTCAGCAGGATGGGCGACTCGCGCGTCTTGTCGCGGGCCATCGCCTGCAGCGCCTCGACGCGCTCCAGCGCCTTGTCCGCGTCCACCTTCGTGTCCGTGACCTTCGCGTATTCCACGGCCGCCTCGCCGTAGCGTTTCATCTCCGCCAGGCAGATGCCCATCGCGTAGTGGACGTGGAGGTTCTCGGGCTCATAGGTCTCGAGGGCCTTCAGTTCCTCCAGCGTCGAGAGCCACTGCTCGCGCGTCATCGCCTTGCCGTTCCTGTTGATGTCGGCGACGACGACGGAAAAGCGCGCGAGGAATATCTCGTGCTTGAACGGCGCCAGGAGGTCCGGGTCGAGCTTGAGGGCGATGTCGTACTGGCGCTTGGAGTCGGGGAAGAGCTTGAGTTCGAGCAGCCTCCTCCCGTATTCCGCCCGGGCCAGCGCGATCGCCTTGCGGTTCCGCGCCGCGGCGCCCGGCGTCGTCGTCTCGAGGGCGTCGAACATCTCCAGCGCCTCGCGCTCCCGGCCTATCGACACCAGGAACTGCGCCTCCGCCTCCGCCGCCGGGGCGTTGCGCTTCATCTCCTCGAACCGCTTCACCGCGTCCGCCGCCGCGTCGTTGTGCGCGTCGAGCGCCAGCACCCGTCGCCAGAACGCGTCCGCCTCGGAGGGCTTGCCCTGCTGCTGGAGCGTCTCGGCCTTGCGACGGCACGCGCTCACCAGCCGGTCGGTGAGGATGGCGCTGTCGGGGCTCGACTTGAGGGCGTTCTCCAGCCGGTCGATCGCGGCGTCGATGTGCCCGTCCTTGAGCATCGCATCGACCTCGGCGGCGATGACCCGCGAGGCCTCCTCCTTCTCGATGCCCGTGATGTGATCGCGATCGACGATGACCGTGCCGTACGAGACCTTGAGCGTGATGGTCTTGTCGTCCTGCTTGATGACCTCGCCCCGCACGGAGCCGCCGTTCTTGAGGTGGACGACGTCCGCCCGGGCCGCGACGGCGGCCAGCACGACCGGCAGGATGTAGAGCGCGAATCGTTTCATGGTTCACCGATGTAAAGACATCGGCCGGAACGCCACGTTCATTATAGACGAAACGGGGGGGCATTCAAGCAAAGAGGTTCCACTACTGGAACCTCTGTCGCCGCGAAAAGGGGTCAAAAACAGCCGGAATATTGAAGGTTCCGGGGTTCCGGTGATTCCACCTCCAGAGGTGCCGGTGGGGAGTGGAAGTCAATTATGTGTCCTCCGGCCGGCCGGGCCACAACCTGTGGGGGCGCGCCCGGACGCGGTTTGTCGTTGCCGCCGGGGCGCGCGGGCGGGTATAATTCCGCAGGACGACCTTCGACGGGGGAGTGATCGGGTGAGGATCTCAGGCGGAACTCATCGGGGACGAGTGCTGAAGGTGCCGCCGGGGCGGGACGTGCGCCCGGCGTCCGACATGATTCGCCAGGCGCTCTTCAACATCCTGGGCGAGCGCATCCAGGGTGCCTCGGTGCTCGACCTTTTCGCCGGCACGGGCTCTCTCGGCCTCGAGGCGCTGAGCCGCGGGGCCTCGCGCGTCGTCTTCGTCGAGCGCGACCGGGAGGTGGCGAATTACATCCGCGACAACTCCTCCGAAATCGGCATGGCGGACCACGTGCGGGTGCTTTCGTTTGACATTCTCACGGCCACATCGAGGCTTCGGAGCGCCGGGGGACCGTTCGACTTTGTCTTCGTGGCGCCTCCCTATCCGATGATGCTCGCGGTGACTCCGACCTTCGGCGTCGGCGCCCTCGTCGAGTCGCTCTTCACCGACGCGATCGTCGCGCCCGGCGCGGTCGTCATGCTTCAGCACGACCGGCAGATGCCCCTCGCCGACGAGTGGCCCCACGCCCTCATCACCGACCAGCGGACATACGGCAAGACGATGCTGACGTTCTTCGCGCCGAAGGAGCCGTGATGTCGGAGCCGTCGCGATACAAGTTCCTGAAACCCGAGGCGGTGGCGCGGCTGAAGAACCTGTCGTTGACGGCGAGGTCGGTCGTCGAGGGGTTCATCAGCGGCCTGCACAAGAGCCCGTATCGCGGGTTTTCCGTCGAATTCGCCGAGCATCGCGAATACACGCCGGGCGACAACATCCGCTACCTCGACTGGCAGGCCCTCGGCCGCACCGACCGGCTCTACATCAAGCAGTTCGAGGAGGAGACCAACCTCCGCTCGACGATCCTGCTCGACACCTCGGCCTCGATGGGCTATTCCTCGAAGGGCGGCGTCAGCAAGCTCGAATACGGCTGTTTCCTCGCGGCGGCGCTCGGCTACCTCATGGTGAAGCAGCAGGACTCCGTGGGGCTCGTGACGTTCGACAACGAGATCCGGAACAACATTCCGCCGCGCGGGTCGGAGACGCACCTCAACGTGCTCCTGCGCCGGCTGGAAGAGGTCCGGCCCGGCGAGGTCACGAAGGTGGGCGGCATCTTCCACCGCCTCGCCGAGACGCTGAAGCGGCGCGGGCTCATCATCATCATCTCCGACCTCTACGACGACCCGAAGGAGGTCATGCGCGGCCTCCGCCATTTCCGCCACAAGCGGCACGAGGTGATCCTGTTCCACCTCTTCGACAGGTCGGAACTCGATTTCCCGTTCGATCGGCTCACGCAATTCATCGACCTCGAGACCGACGAGCGCCTCCAGGTCGACCCGAAATACGTCCGCGACGAGTACCTCGCGCAGATCGAGGCGTTCATCAACGGGTACCGCCGGGAGTGCTCCGAGGGACACATCGAATACGTCGTCACGGACACGTCGATGCCGTACGAGAAGATGCTGACGGAGTATTTGGGCAGGCGCAAGCGGTTCTCGTGACAGGTCGGGTGGCTCATGTCGATGCTGGCCCCCATCTTTCTGATCGGCGCGCTCTTCGCGGCGGTGCCGGTACTCATCCACCTCTTCTACCAGAAGCGGGCGCCGCAGGTCTATTTCAGCACCCTCCGTTTCCTTCAGGCCTGCGTCCGAAAGACCGCCCGGCGCAAGCGCGTTGAAAACCTGATGCTCCTCGCGTTCCGGATGCTGCTCTTCGGCCTGCTCGCGGTGGCGCTGGCGAAACCCTTCGTCCGCTCGTCGCTGGCGGGTTCGTCCGGGCCGACGAGCACGGTCATCGTTCTCGACAACTCCTACAGCATGGCCACGCGGCAGGAGGGCAAGGAGCGGTTCAACCCGGCGAAAGACGCGGCGATCTCGCTCATCCGGCGCATGGGGCCGGCCGACTCGGTGGCGCTCATCTTTACGGGCGGCCCGCGCGCGTCGGACAAGGTCGAGCTTTCGCATCGGCTCAATGAGGTGCAGTCGTCCGTCGAGCAGGCGCAGGTCTTCGCCGGATACGGCAGCGTCCTCGCCGCGATCAACCGCGCCTACGAGGTGATGCAGTCGAGCGCCGACGCCAACCGCGAGATCGTCGTCATCACCGATCTCCAGGCGAAGTCGCTGGAGGGCGACCTTTCGCCCGCGGCGCTCGGCTCGCGCGACGTGCCGCTCTTCGTCTACGACTGCGGGCAGGAGGCGGTCGTCAACCTCGGCGTCGTCGACGCGACGCTCAAGGGCGGCCGCATGCCCGGCAGCCTGCAGACGATCCAGGCCGAGATCGCCAACGCCGGCGAGCGCAACGTCCCCGACGCGCGCGTCACGCTCTACGTCGACGGGCGCGACGTGAAGAAAGAGCTTGTCAACGTCCCCGCGAAGGGCAAGGCGACCGTCCCGTTCACCTTCCCCGTCTGGGCCGACCGCACGGTGACGGGATGGGTGCAACTCAGCGAGGACTCGCTCGACGTCGACAACCGCTGGAACTTCCGCATCGCCGCGGCGGATCGGATCAACGTCCTCGTGGCGCGCGACGAGCAGGCCGAGATCGGCTACCTCGACGACGGGTATTACATCGTCCGGGCGCTGGCGCCGTCGTCGAGCGACAACTCGGGATCGAGCCCCATCCGTCCGCAACTTCGCCTGACGAGCGAGATCGCGCGGATGCCGCTCGAACCGTTTTCGGCAATCTTCCTCCTCGACGTCCGCGAGCTGGACTCGGCTACGGTGGCAAAGCTCCGCCGGTGGGTTGAGGAGGGCGGGATGCTGGTCTTCTTCGCGGGCGACCGCGTGGATGCTTCGCGCTGGGCGAACTTCTTCCGCGCCGAGCCGGGCGGGCTCTTCCCTGCGAAACTCGGCGCACCTGAGGGCGACGCCGAGAAGCGCGAGACGTCGCTTCGGATGCAGTCGCCCGACTTCACCTGGCCGGGATTCTCGCGTCTCCGGAGCGTGCCGCCTTCGCTCTTCGAGCGCGTCCGCGCCTGGCGCTGGCTGCCGCTCGAAGACCCCGACAAGGAGAAGGTCCGCGTCCTCGCGCAGCTCATGCAGGAGGGCCGGCCGCCGGTGCCGATGATCTCCTCCGCGCGCATCGAGCGCGGCGAGGTCTTCTACGTCGCCGTTCCGGCCACGACCGGCTGGACGAACTTCTCCGCGACGAAGGTCTTCGTGCCGATGCTCCACGAAATGATCTACGCGGTGACGGGCAAGTCCGGGCGGCTCGAATCGACGCTCGCGGGCCGGCCGAAGCGGTTCGATTTCGGCGACGTGGGCGGCGAGGTCGTCGTCTCCGTCGAGGTCCGGCCCGGCGTCGTCGAGGTGAAGCGCAGCACGCACGACGCCTCGGGCAACGCCGCGCAGTTCGACGACACGTGGATTCCGGGCATCTACGCCTATTCGCTCTCCGGCGCGAAGCAGGGCAAGGACTTCTTCGTCGTGAACCCCGACCCGCGCGAATCGGACCTCACGCGAATGCCGCCGGACGCTTTCCGCGAGAAGTTCGCCGCGCTGCGCCTTGTCACCGTCCGCTCGGGAGAGCAGCTTGAATCCGAGCGCATCGCGCTTCGCGAGGGGCATCCGCTCTCGGGATACGTCTTCCTGCTCATCCTCCTCATCGCGGCGTTCGAGTTGTATCTCGCCAACCGCACGCGCCCGGCGATGGCGGAGCCGTCGGAGGAGGCCGCGACATGAACGCACGCGACATGGCCGAGCGTATCGTCCTGCGGCTTCGCGAGGCCGGTTTCGCGGCCTATTTCGCGGGGGGGTGCGTCCGCGACATGCTCCGGAGCGTCGAGCCCGCGGACTACGACGTTGCGACCTCGGCCAGGCCCGAGGACATCCGCCGGCTCTTCGCGAAGACCGTTCCCGTCGGCGAGGCGTTCGGCGTCGTCCTCGTCATCGAGGACGCTCACGAGTTCGAGGTCGCGACGTTTCGCTCCGACGGCCCCTACACCGACGGCCGCCACCCCGACGCGGTGACGTTCACCGACGTCGAAGGCGACGTGCGCCGGCGCGATTTCACCGTCAACGGGATGATGTTCGATCCGGCAGAGCAGCGCGTCATCGACCTCGTCGGCGGGCGCGCCGACCTCGCGGCGAAGGTCATTCGCGCGATCGGCGAGCCGCGGCATCGGTTCGAGGAGGACCGCCTGCGCCTCGTGCGAGCGGTGCGATTCGCGGCGCGCCTCGGCTTTGTCATCGAGCCCGCGACCCGCGCGGCAATCGTCGAATATGCCCCGCGCATCGGCTCCGTCAGCCCCGAGCGCATCGCGCGCGAAATCCAGCTCATCCTCGGCGATCACTCGCGGGGCGCCGCGTTTCGGATGCTCGACGAGCTTGGGCTTCTCGCGCAGATACTGCCCGAGATCGTTGCGATGAAGGGCATCGGCCAGAGCGAGAAATGGCACCCGGAGGGCGACGTTTTCGAGCACACGATGCGGTGCCTGGAGGTGGCGGGGGACGCGCGGTGGGAGCTGTCCCTGGCGGCGCTTTTGCACGACGTGGGCAAGCCGCGGGCCGCGGACGGGCACGGCTTTGCGGGGCACGAGCGCATCGGCGCCGAGATGGCCGACGACATCGCGCGGCGGCTGCGGCTTTCGAACCGCGAGCGCGAAAAGATTGTGTGGCTCGTCCACAATCACATGAAGTTCACCGTCGCCCGCGAGATGCGCGAGGGCACGCTCCGCCGGCTCATGAGCGAGCCGCTCTTTGACGACCTTGCCGAGCTTCACCGCATCGACGCGACGGCCTCGGCGGGGGATCTTTCCGAGTATGAGTTCGTCCTGGAGCGCCGGCGCGTCTTCCTCGCCGAGAAGCCTCCGGTCAAGCCGTTCATCACCGGCCACGACCTCATCGCCCGTGGGCTCAAGCCCGGTCCCGTCTTCGCCGAGATCCTCGACGAGGTCTACGACGCCCAGCTCGAAGGCGCCTTCTCCGATCCCCCCGGCGCCCTGGCGTTTCTGGACGAAGTCCTCCGACGCCGGGGTCTCTGACGAGCCACGCTGTTTTATGTAGCGCGCCCCCTTGTGGGGCGCTCTTTTCGGCACTCGCCCGGCCCACGAGGGAGCCGGGCTACACGATCAGCATCGCGTCGCCGAAGCTGAAGAAGCGATATCCTTGGCGCTTGGCCTCCTCGTAGGCGGCGAGGATTCGCTCTCGCCCGGCGAAGGCGGAGACGAGCATGAGGAGCGTGCTCTTGGGGAGGTGGAAGTTGGTGACGAGGGCATCGACCGCGCGGAAGCGGTAGGGCGGCAGGATGAAGATCGACGTGGCCCCGCGGCCGGGGGCAAGCGAGCCATCCTCGCGCGCGCAGGTCTCGATCGTCCGCACGCTCGTCGTCCCCACCGCGACGATTCGCCCGCCGGATCTGCGCCGCGACTCGATGAGCGCCGCGGCGTCGGCCGTCAGTTCGTATTCCTCAGAGTGCATCCGGTGCGCTGAAAGGTCCTCCGTCTTCACCGACTGGAACGTCCCCTGGCCGACGTGCAGCGTCAGCCGCGCGATCGCAGTGCCCTTGGCCTCGATCTCGCCGAGCAGCTTCGGCGTGAAGTGAAGCCCCGCCGTGGGCGCGGCGACGGCGCCGGGGCGCTCGGCGTAGACGGTCTGATATCGCTCGCGGTCGGCCGTGTCGCGGGGGGCGTCGTGCTCCGTTCGGCGGATGTAAGGCGGCACCGGGGCCAGTCCATGCGCTTCGAGCACGGCGGCCGCGTCGGGCTCGTCGAAGCGGATCGTCCAGATTCCCGCGTCGTCCTTCGCGACGAGGTGCGCGGAGAGTCTCGCGTCGAGCAGGGAAAGCGTCTCGCCGTCGGCGAGGCGTCCGTGCGACTTGAAGATTCCCCGCCATGTGCCGGAAGGGTCGACGCCGAGGAGCAGGCCGTCGATGTGCCCGCCCGTCGCCCGGCGGCCCGTCACGCGCCAGGGGTTGACGCGCGTGTCGTTGATGACCAGCACGTCCTCGGGTCGGAGGAAGTCGGCGAGGTCCGGGAACTTCCGGTGCTCGATCGCCCCCGTGTCGCGATCGAGCACCATCAGGCGCGATTCGTCCCGCCGGTCGGCCGGGCGCTGCGCGATCATCTCGGGCGGCAGGTGATAGTCGAAATCGCTGAGCTTCATGCCTCTCCCCGTGTAGGGGCGGACCTGCGTGTCCGCCCGCTCTTCTTCTCGATTGCCTAGTGTATGCGCGGAGGGCCCGCTCGCCAAGAGAATTGCGCTTGGCCGGCGCGCTGCGGCGGGGTAGAATCTGCCGCATGGCCGACAGGATTCGCATTGCGTTTCTGATCACCGACCTCGACACCGGCGGCGCCGAGCGAAACCTCGCGACGCTGGCGGAGGGGCTCGACCGCTCGCGGTTCGAGCCGGTCGTCGCGTCGCTCATGCCGCCGGGACGAATCGGAGAGGAACTCGTCGCGCGCGGCGTCGGCGTCACCAGCCTCCGCATGACGAGCCGATTGAGCCTCATGGGCTACGTGCGCCTCGTGCGCTGGCTCAAGGAGGCGAAGCCCGATATCCTGCATACGTGGCTCTTCCACGCCAACGTGCTCGGCCGCCTGGCCGCGAAACGCGCGCGGGTGCCGCACGTGATTTCGAGCATCCGCGTCGCCGAGCCGCGAAAGTGGCATCTCTTCCTCGACCGCATGACGGTGAAGCGAGCCGAGCGCGTCCTCGTGAATTCCCTCAGCCTGCGCCAATACGCCGCGAATCACGGGATTCCCGAGGACAAGCTCCGGGTGATTCCGAACGCCGTGGATCTGGGGCGATTTGCCGCAGTTTCTCGGGCGCCCCACGAAGGTGCGGTCGCGCTCTTTATCGGCCGGCTTCATGCGCAGAAGGGTGTCGACGTGCTCCTGCGCGCGGCGGCGAAGACGACGACCGTGAAGTTCCGCATCGTCGGCGACGGGCCGGATCGCGAATCGCTCGGTCGGCTTGCGGCGGAGTTGAAGTTGGATAACGTCGAGTTCGTCGGGAGGAGCGAGGACATCCCCAATCTGCTCGCCGCGGCCGACCTGCTCGTGCTGCCGAGCCGTTGGGAGGGCATGCCCAACGTCGTGCTCGAAGCGATGGCGGCGCGCGTTCCGGTCGTTGCGACGAACGTCGTCGGCACGCGGGACCTCGTGATGAATGAGGTCAACGGGATGCTCGTCGCGGTTGACGACGTCGACGCGCTTGCCTCGGCCATCGCGCGAATCGCGGGAGATCGAACGCTTGCGGCGAGGCTTGTCGAGGCAGGCACAGCGACGGCGCGGGCTCATTCTCCCCAGGCGATGATCGGCGCCCACGAGGCGCTTTACGCGGAGTTGATGGGCCGCAATTCAGCGGGTGTCAC
>JBBIVY010000006.1:0-20386 GCA_037439485.1 Planctomycetota bacterium
GCGTAATCAGTGGCGAGGCCGAGGGGACTCGAACCCCCAACACCCAGATCGACAAGGAAGGAGGGGTGTGGGTAAAAATGCGCAAAGGGTTGGAGAGAAAGAACATAAGAGAAAAGGGCAGAAACGGATAGAACCGGACAAAATCGGGCAAAATGGCGTCGGAGGAACGGTTTCGGACAAAATGTCCGGTCTCCTTCAACGCTCGCCGTTGGCGTCCTGTCATTCGTCGGGAATGCCCGGGATCTTGATTCCGGCCCATTTGCGGGAGAAGTTGAAGAGCCACGTCTTCGCATCCTTGGCGGACAGCGGCGCTGAAAAGGCGACGCTCTCCTTCAACTTGTCCGCTCCCTCTCGGAAGTCCCAGATCACCATGATCGCCACGCCCGAGCCCTGATGCCGAAGCGTGATTTCATCGACCATGTCCTTCGGCGTCGCCTTCGAGAGCAAGACCTCGCTGCCGTTGATGATGTTCATCTTTTCGAGGCGCCGGTCCTGCTCGGCGTCGATCAGTCGGCTGATCTCCCCCTTGGTCACGTTCTCGGCGAACTGGATTCCCAGCGATGCTGCGTAGGCCTTCTGGCGGTCCGTGGCCAGGCTATAGGCGTAGGCGAGTTGCTTCTCCGTGGGCGGGTTGTCTGTGAAGCCCTCTTTTCTTTCCTCGTGCGCCGTCGCCGCGGCGGACTGCGGGGCTTGCATGATGCCGCCACACTTCGGACACTTGCCCTTTGCCCCGGTCTTCTCGGACGGCACCGAAAGCGCCGCGCCACAGGCCGAGCAGGAGAACGAGATCCTGTCCATGAGCATTACTCCACCTTCGCGTGCACGGTGCGGACGAGGCCGACGACGCGGTCGCCGTCGGATAGGTAGATCGGACGGTTTTCGTCCGTAGGGTTGTCGGGGAATCCTATCCAGCCGCCGAACTCGTTCTTGAAGAGGCGCTTGATCGTCGCGCCGCCGTCGCGGTTGATTATCAGCACCGGGTGCCCCTTGCAGGAGTCCTCGCCCGCGGCCGCTGCTATGACGGCGAAGCCGATGGATGCGCACGACGGAGCTCCTTTCCGGCGGGCGAACCGGACATTTGTCCGTTTCCCGCTCCGTAAAGTGCCGCTCCGCGCCCTGCGCAGGTTCGCCATAACTCCGGCGTCGGCTTCATGTTATTAATGGCGAGGCCGAGGGGACTCGAACCCCCAACACCCAGATCGACAATCTGGTACTCTAACCAATTGAGCTACGGCCCCACGAAACTCGCCCGACATGAGGTGGTGGGCGATACTGGACTTGAACCAGTGACCTCCTGCGTGTAAGGCAGGCGCTCTAGCCAATTGAGCTAATCGCCCGCAGGCTGGTGTTATATACCGGAAACGAGCGGCCAAGTCAAGGGAATTTCGTCATCCCGCGGTCTGGGCGCCTGTCGTCCGAGCGACGTAACATGATGTCCTTCAACAGGTTATGGCTATCGCCCTCGCCCCGTCGAAGGCGTGCCTCAGCCCTTCCGCGGCTTCAGCAGCAATTCCTTCAGCTTTCGCACCGCCTCAGCGCGATGGGACACTTGGTTCTTGAGCACCGAGTCGAGGTTGCCGAACGTAGCCCCGTAGGGCCCGTAGTAGAAGAGCGGGTCGTAGCCGAAGCCGTTGGAGCCGGAGGGCTCGACGGTGATGAGCCCGGTGCATGAGCCGTCGGCGGTCATCTGCAATCCGCGGGGCGTGGCGAGCGCGACGACGCAGCGGTAGTGGGCGGTGCGCTTCTCCTCGCTCACGCCTTCGAGCTCGGCGAGGAGCTTGAGGTTGTTCTCGACGTCGGTGGCGTCCTCGCCGGCGTAGCGATGCGACCAGATGCCGGGGCGTCCGCCGAGGATGTCGACCTCGATGCCGGAGTCGTCGGCGATGACGGCCATGTTGAAATGCCGCGCCAGCTCGCAGGCCTTGCGGCAGGCGTTCTCCTCGAAGGTGGAGCCGTCCTCGACGACGTTGATGAGGGGGCCGACTTCTTCGGGCGTCAGGATCTGGAACGGGACCTCCCCGAGGATCTCGCGCACTTCGCGGAGCTTCGCGGCGCTCTTGGTGCCGAGCAGTATCTGTTTAGGAATTCTCACCGGGTTTCGCCTTTAGTTTGGTGAACTCCAGGTACTTCGCCTTGTCCTCTTCGTTCAGCGCCACGCCGTAGGCGTTCTTCATCGCCACCTGCAACTCGATGACGGCGACCGGCATGGGCTGGTCGCCGAAAACGGTGTTGTTGCCGTAGAAGCGCGCCATCGACTCGCGGAAGGGCGACGCGCGCCCGCCGTAGATCTTCGTCCAGTCCTCGTAGGCCTGGCGCCAGAGCGCGATGAGCTGCGGGTCGTTGGGGCTGTCGAAGGAGCCGACGGTAACGATGGCCTTGGAGATGAGGTCGGTGATATAGGCCTCGTAGCCCTTCTTGCGAAGCTCCCTGGCGTGGATGTTGGCGTAATGGAGCGCGCTGTAGCCGGTGTCGGGCGTGGGGTTATAGAAGGCGAGGCGCACGGTCCACTTGCCCCTGGCCGCCCAGATGGGCCACTCGATGGGGTCGTCGGGCCTGGCCGCGACGCCGGCCTTGTGGGTCAGGTAGCTTTCGCCGCGCTGGACCGTCTGGTTGGCGACGGGGTTGTCCACGCGGGTCTCGCCGGTCGAGGCGACGGCGGTCCCCCGGCCGGGCTTGCGGACGACCCAGGGATTGTCCTCCAGGAAGCTGGTGGTCGGCCGTGTGGACTGCGGCTGAGGATCCTCGCATCCGAGGAGGATCGTCATCGCCAGCGCGGCGGCGGCCGCAACGGCCAGGTGCCTCAGTGCCATCGGTCTGCTCCTAACGCCGTCCGCCTGCCAACGCGCGGCGCTGCATCCGGAAAAGCTGGTCGATGCCTCGTTCGGCGAGCTTCAGCAGCGCGGCAAGCTGCCGCTCGCTGAAGGTCCCATGCTCGCCCGTGCCCTGCACCTCCACGAACTGGCCCCTGGAAGTCCGCACAATATTCATATCCACCTCCGCGCGAACGTCAAGCGCGTAATCGAGGTCGAGGAGCGATTTGCCGTCCACGATGCCTACGCTGACCGCCGCCACCTGCGAGGTGAGCGGCCACTTCGCGATGAGCCCTTCGGCCTTCATCCGCGTCAGCGCGTCGTGAAGCGCCACGTAAGCCCCCGTGATGCTCGCCGTGCGGGTGCCGCCGTCGGCTTCGAGGACGTCGCAATCGATCCAGAGCGTGTTCTCGCCGAGAAGCTTGCGGTCGACCACCGCGCGCAGCGACCGGCCGATGAGTCGCTGGATCTCCTGCGAGCGGCCGTCGCCGGCCTTCCGCTGGTTGCGCTCGCGCGTCGAGCCCGGAAGCATTCCGTACTCCGCCGTCACCCAGCCTTCGCCCTTGCCCCGGAGGAAGGGGGGAACCTCCTTCGTGAGGCTGACGGTACACAGGACCTTCGTCCGGCCCGCTTCGATGAGGACGGAGCCGTACGCGGAGCCCGTGTAGCCCCGGGTGATGCGCACGGGACGCAGCTCGTTGGCGCGGCGTGCGGCCATGGGTCAGCCTCCGAACTCTTCCGTCAGCGCCTCGTCGAGGGCGTCGATGCCCTGGTCGATCTGGGCCTTCGTGACGATCATGGGCGGCATGAAGCGCAGCACGCAGTCGTGCGTGCAGTTGATGTAGACGCCCTTGTCGAGGCAGCGGCTGACGACGCCGGCGCCGGGCTTCGCCAGCTCGATGCCGATCATGAGCCCCTTGCCGCGGATCTCCTTGATGACCGTGTGCTTCGCCTTCAGCTCCGCGAGGCGCTCGAAGGCGTGTTTCGACTGCTTCTTCGTGTTTTCGAGGAGGTGTTCCTTCTCGACCGCCTCGAACACCGCGATGCCCGCCGCGGCGGCGAGCGCGTTGCCGCCGAAGGTGGACGCGTGCGTGCCTGGGACGAGCTTGTCGGCCAGTTCCGCCTTCGCCACCATCGCGCCGATGGCGACGCCGCCGCCGAGGGCCTTGGCCAGCGTCATGATGTCCGGCACCACGCCTGAGAGCTGGTAGCCAAACCATTCGCCCGTGCGTCCCATGCCCGTCTGCACCTCGTCGAAGATGAGCTTGACGCCGCGGTTGTCGCAGAGGCGCCGGACGTCGCGCAGGTAGTCGTCGTCGGCGATGTTGATGCCTCCTTCGCCCTGGATGGGCTCAAGCATGACGGCGGAGGTCTTGTCGTCGACGGCCTTCTTGAGCGCGGAGAGATCGTTGAGCGGGCAATACTCGAAGCCCGGGGGCAGCGGCTCGAATCCGGCCTGATACTTGGGTTGCGCGGTCGCGGTGACGGTGGCCAGCGTGCGGCCGTGGAACGAGTTGAAGAAGGTGACGATCTTGCCGCGGCCGGGGTTGGTGGCGAGGCGGGCGAGCTTGATGGCGCCCTCGTTGGCCTCGGCGCCCGAGTTGCAGAAGAACACCTTGCCGCCGAAGGAGTGCGTGCTCAGGAGTTCCGCGAGGTCAGCCTGCGGCACGCTGTAGAACGGCACGTTCGCGACGTGGATGAGCGTCTTCGCCTGGTCGCATATCGCCTTGACGACGCGCGGGTGGCAGTGGCCCAGGCCGCTGACGGCCCAGCCGGGGAACATGTCGAGGTACTTCTTGCCCTCGGCGTCCCAGATCCAGCAGCCCTCGCCCCGCACAATGACGATGGGGAGGCGCTTGTAGTTGCCCATGAGGTACCGCTCGACCTGCTTGATCACCGTCTGCGTTGAGACCTTGACCTTGCTCACTCCATGTCCTCCGAATCAATCCCTCTCTGGATATTGCGCGTCGGCAGCGACTCGAGAAAAACCCTGCCGTAGCGCCGCGTGGCGACCCTTGGGTCGAGGATGACCACGATGCCTTTGTCCGACTTCGTGCGGATGAGCCGTCCGATACCCTGCTTGAAGCGGATGACGGCCTCCGGCACGCTATAGTCGAGGAAGGGGTCGCCCCCGGCCTCCTTGATCTTCTCCATCCGCGCCTCGACCACCGGAGCGTCCGGCACCGAAAACGGCAGGCGCGTGATGATGACGTTCGAGAGCGCCTCTCCCTGGACGTCCACTCCCTGCCAGAACGTGTCCGCCCCGAAGAGCACCGCGCCGTCGTCGCGGCGGAATTCCTCGAGCATCTTCGAGCGCGGCATGCCTTCGCCCTGCACGAGGCAGGCGAGGCCCATCTCCTCGAACGGCCCGCGCAGCGCCGCGGCGGCCGCCTTCATCATGCGGTAGCTCGTGAAGAGCACGAACGCCCGGCCCCGGGTCAGGCGCACGTATCGCTCCGTCTCGCGGACGACGGCCTGCGTGAATCGCGCCTCGTCGGACGGGTCGGGGATGCCTTTCGGCACGTAGACCGTCATCTGCCGGTCGTAATCGAACGGCGACCCGACGCTCAGCTCGTCGGCCTTGTCGGCCCCCAGGCGCGCGCGAACGAAAGAAAACGGCTCGCGCTCGCCCACGCACAGGGTCGCGCTCGTGACGACGACGGAGCGCAGGTTGTCGAAGAGCAGGCGCTTCAGGTCCTTCGCCACCGAGATCGGCGAGCACTCCAGCTTCGCCTGCGACCAGCCGCGCTTCGTTTGCTCCACCTCGACCCAGTAGACGTAGTCGTCCAGCTTCTGGTCGACGAACGCCTCGACGCCGACGCCCAGGTCGAGCGCCCGCGAGCGATAGGAGGTGATCTCCATCTCCTCGTCGGTCGTCTTGGCGCTCGACATCAGCGACCCGAGCGCGAGGCCCAGTTCGCCGAACGCGCGGGTGAGGCCGTTTGAGAACCCGGCCGGCTTGCGCAGCCGCCCGTTGCCGCCGGCGTTCCTGAGCCGCCACGCCTCGATCTCGCGGAAGAAGTCGTCCGCGGCCCGGCGCGCGCGCTCCACCCCGTCGACCGCGTGCGGCACCTTCATGTGGACGAGGAACCCCTTGTCCGTCCGCGGGTTGTGGAGCGTGTTCAGAAAATGAGCCACGTGGCCGCTCGAGATGTGAAGCCCCAGGTGTTCCGTCGCCACGCTCTCGAAGGAGTGCCCCTCGTCGAGCACCAGCACGTGGAACTCCGGCAGAAACGACGCGTCGTGATCGCGCAGCACCAGGTCGCTTGCCAGCACGTGGTGGTTGACCACGAGCAGGTTCGCGTTATACATCCGCCGCCGGGCCCGCTGGTAGAAGCACTCGCGTTCCGCGTGCGGGCATCGTTTGCCGCCGCAGGTGTCGTACTCGCTGCACACCTGCGACCAGATGTTCATCGGCGGCTGCGGGTCGAGGTCGGAAAGCGAGCCGTCGGAGGTCGCTTTCGCCCAATCGACGACGCGCCAGAGGTCTTTCAGGTCGCGTTCGCTGTCAAAGAGCGATCCCTGCAGGCGCTCGGCAAGCTCCAGACGCCTCATGCAGACGTAATTCGAGCGCCCCTTGACGAGGCACGCGGTAAATTCATCCGGCGCCACGCTGCGCAGGAACGGGATGTCCTTCTCGACGAGCTGCTCTTGGAGCGAAATCGTGTTCGTCGAGACGACGACGGGTTCCTTGTGCGCGAGCGACCAGTCGATGAGCGGCAGGAGGTAGGCGAAGCTCTTGCCGACGCCGGTGCCCGCCTCGACGAGAAGGTGCCGCGACGCCTCAATCGCCTTCTCCACCGCCGAGGCCATATCGAGCTGCTCGGGCCGCGACTCGTAGTTCGACAGCTTCTTCGCGATCGGCCCGTCGGGCCCGAGGAACTCCGCGGCCTTCATCGTCTTTTCCGTTCCGTTGTTGTTTCTACCTCCCCCTTCAAGGGGGAGGGTAGGGTGAGGGTGAAGACTCCGATCGCCGGCACGCGTTCCGCGAAGCGCCGAGCTGCTACCCTCGCCCTACCCTCTCCCTTGAAGGGAGAGGTGGAAAAAGCAACGTCCGACTAAAGCCGCTTCGGCGCAATCACCCCCTCGGCGGGGCTCGACGCCTTCGCGTAGAGCTTCTTCGGGATGCGTCCGGCCTGCCACGCCAGGCGTCCGGCCTCGACGGCGAGCTTCATCGCCCGCGCCATCTTCACCGGGTCCTCGGCGCCGGCGATGCCCGTGTTGAGGAGCACGCCCTCGCATCCCATTTCCATTGCGACCGCCACGTCGCTCGCCGTGCCGACGCCCGCGTCGACGATGACCGGGCACTTGAGCGTTTCGAGGATGATGAGGATATTGTTGCGGTTGAGAATGCCCTGCCCGCTGCCGATGGGCGCGCCCGCCGGCATCACCGCCGCCGCCCCGGCCGACTCCAGGCGCTTCGCCATGATGGGATCGTCGCTCGTGTAGGTCCACACCGTGAAGCCTTCCTTCACGAGCACTTCCGTGGCCTTGAGCGTCTCGACCGGGTCGGGCAGGAGCGTCTGCTCGTCGCCCAGCACTTCAAGTTTCACCAGGTCCGAGAACCCGACCTCTCGGCCGAGCCGCGCCGCGCGGATGGCGTCGTCGGCGCTGTAGCAGCCCGCCGTGTTGGGCAGGAGGGTGTATCGCTTGCGGTCGATGAAATCGAGGAGCGATTCCTTCGAGCGGTCGGTCAGGTTGACCCGTCGCACCGCGACGGTGACGACATCCGCGCCCGAGGCATCGAGCGCCTCGGCCATCAAGGGGAAGGTCGCGTACTTGCCCGTGCCGACGATGAGCCGGGACTTGAACTCGTGCTTGCCGATCTTGAGCGTGTCCGACATCAGCCGCCTCCCACGAACGTCACGACCTCGATCCGGTCTCCCTCTTCGAGCGTCGTGGCGTCGTATTGTTCGCGCGGGACGATGTTGAAGTTGCGTTCCACCGCGACGCGCAGGCCGCCGAGTTTCATCCCGGCAATGAATTGCGCCAGCGTCGTTCCCGGCGCGACCTCCCGCGCCTCGTCGTTGACCGAAACTCTCAACGAATTCTCCCGGAATCCCCCGACTTTGAACCCTGAATTCTACGCGATAGCGCGGGAAAGTCAACGGAAAACAACGGCATCCTGCCGGCCTGTTTCCTGCTGTTTGTGTGGCACACCCGCCCTCGGGTGTGTCTTTGGTTTCTTCCGGTCCTTGTGGAGAAGAAGCAGCCCCAGCCGAGGGCGGCTGGGCTACACAGGAAACAGCAGTCACCCCGATGCATCGGGGTGCCACACAAGCAGAAGCCTCAATAACGAAGCCCACCCCGTTTCCGGGATGGGCTTCTTATTCAATCCAAAACCCAAAATCCAAAATCAGCCTACGTTCCCCGGGTGCGTAATCCGTCCCGTGACGGCGCTCGCCGCGGCGACGGCGGGGTTCGAGAGATACACGAAGCTCTTCGGGTGGCCCATGCGGCCGACGAAGTTGCGGTTGGTCGTGGCTATCGCGACCTCGCCGGCGGCGAGGATCCCCATGTGTCCGCCGAGGCATGGGCCGCAGGTCGGGGTGCTGACCGCGGCACCGGCCTTGACGAAGATCTCGGTGTAGCCGAGCTTCGAGCAGGCGAGGAAGACCTCCTGCGTCGCCGGGATGACGATCATCCGCACGCCCGGCGCGACTTTGCGGCCCTTCATGATCTTCGCCGCCTCGGCCATGTCGCTCAGGCGGCCGTTCGTGCAGCTTCCCACGACGACCTGGTCCACCTTGACCCTGGAAAGCTCGCTCACGGGGTGGACGTTCGACGGAAGGCTCGGCGCTGCGACCTGCGGCTCGATCCTGCTCACGTCCCACTCGGTCACGTCGGCGTACGCCGCGTCGGCGTCGGCCTCGTAAATCTTCGACGGGCGCTCCATCCGGCCGGTCACGAACTTCTTTGTCACGGCGTCGAACGGGATGATGCCGTTCTTGCCGCCACACTCGATGACCATGTTGCACATGGCGAGGCGGTCTTCCATGCTGAGCGAGCGGATCGCGGCGCCGGTGAACTCGAGGGCCTGGTAGAGGGCGCCGTCGACGCCGATTTTGCCGATGGTGAAGAGGATGAGGTCTTTGCCGCCGACCCACTTGGGAAGCTTGCCGTTATAAACGAACTTTCGGGTCTCGGGCACGCGCAGCCACACCTTGCCCGTGGCCATGGCCGCGGCGAGGTCGGTGGAGCCGACGCCCGAGGAGAACGCGCCGAGGGCGCCGTAGGTGCAGGTGTGGCTGTCGGCGCCGACGATGAGGTCGCCGGGCGACACGACTCCCTGCTCGGGCAGGAGGGCGTGCTCGACGCCCATCGCGCCGACCTCGTAATAGTGCGTAAGCTTCTGCTCGCGGGCGAAGTCGCGCAGGATCTTCGACTGCTCGGCCGACTTGATGTCCTTGTTCGGCGTGAAGTGGTCCGGCACCAGCACCACCTTCTTCCGGTCGAACACCTTCGCCACGCCCGCCTTCTTGAATTCCGCGATGGCCAGGGGCGCCGTGATGTCGTTCCCCAGCGCGATGTCCACCTTCGCGTAGACGAACTCGCCGGCCTTCACGCTCTTCCGGCCGCTGTGCGCGGCGATGATCTTTTCCGTTATGGTCATTCCCATGATGCGCTTCGCTCCTTAGTTATCTTCGATTTCCTCTCCCTTCGGGAGAGGGTCAGGGTGAGGGAGTCGTTCCCGGCAACGGGTTCTCGATGTACTTCTTCCTGCACCCCGGGCACAGGTCGAACGTGAGCTTCTTGTAGACCTGGTCTTCCAGCTCCTGCGGGTCCATCGTTTCCATCCGCTTCAGGAGCGCGCGGATCTCGTCGATCCGGCTCTCCTTCAGGTCGTCGGCGGTGATCTCCATCGGGTCGTAGGCCGCGACCACCTCGATGCGGACGACGTATCGCGTCTCCTCGTCGACCAGGAGCGGCTTGCCGCACATGTCGCAGGTGAAGTCGGCCATGACGCCCCTCGGGATTCCCGAAGAGGGGTATTATAGCGGCTTTCGCGGGAAATTCAATGGGTTAGGCGGTGGCGTTTGACACCGCGACGAGCCTATCGAGCGCGCGCTTCGCAAATCCGGAGGCGAGGGCCTGGCGGGCGACTTCGAGTCCCTGGCGAGGCGTGGCGACGAGGTCGGCGGCGACGAGGCCGAACGCGGCGTTCAGGAGCACGATATCCCGGGCGGGGGAGGGGCGGTTGGCAAGCACGTCGCGGATGATCGCGGCGCTTTCCGCCGGGCCGTTCACGAGCAGGTCCTGCACCTTCGCGCGGGGCAGGTCAAAGTCCTCCGGCTTCACGGTGAGCGTGCGAATCCTGCCATGCACGAGTTCCGCAATCGTCGTCTCGTCGCAGGTGGTGATCTCGTCCATCCCGTCGCGCCCGTGGACGACGCAGGCGTGCGTGCTGCCGAGGTTCTTGAGGACCCCGGCCATGAATTCCGTGAGCTTCGGCGAGAAGACGCCGAGGATCTGGTGATGGGCGCCCGCGGGGTTCGTGAGGGGGCCGAGGATGTTGAAGATCGTGCGGATGCCGATCTCCCGGCGGACCTCCACGGCGTGCTTCATCGACGCATGATGGCGCACCGCGAAGAGGAAGCCGATGTTCGCTTCGCGCATGCATCGCTCGACGACGGGGGAATCCGCGTCGATGTTGACGCCCAGCTCCTTGAGCACGTCGGCCGAGCCGCTCTTCGAGCTTGCTGCGCGGTTGCCGTGCTTCGCCACCGTAAGGCCGCACCCGGCCAGCAGGAGCGCCGTCGCGGTGGAGATGTTGAAGGTGCCGAACCGGTCGCCCCCGGTGCCGCAGGTGTCGATGACGTGTCCCTCGCCGGCGTCCACGCGCACCACCTTCTCGCGCATCACCATCGCCGCGCCCGTCACCTCGTCCACCGTCTCGCCCTTGAGCGAGAGCGCCGTGAGGAACCCGCCGATCTGCCCCGGCGTCGCCCGGCCCTCCATGACCTCCGCCATGACCTGACGGGCCTCATCCTGCGTGAGGTCCTCGTGCGCGACCAGCTTGGCGATCGCTTCGCGAATCATTATCCCACCGTCCTCTTATCTTTGATGTCATCCTGAGCGCAGCGAAGGATCTTGCCGCGACTGGCGGAGAATCATCGTGCTCGGGGGCAAGATTCTTCGCTTCGCTCAGAATGACAGCCCACAAAAGGATGCCGAAGAGGGGGCTGCCAATCCAAAACCCAAAATCCAAAATCTAAAATCGCTCCACCGTCGCGCCCTGCGCTGCTCCGGTGCGGATGAACTCGGCCTTGCGGCCGCATGGCTTCTCGTAATCGGCGCCGACCTTCCTGATGAACGCCGCCGCGGCGGATTTCTCGATGAGCGTCACGGTGCAGCCGCCGAAGCCGCCTCCGGTCATGCGCGAGCCGAGGACGCCGTCGACCTTGCGCGCGGCGGCCACCATCGCGTCGAGCTCGGGGCAGGAGACCTCGTAGTCGTCGCGGAGCGAGTCGTGGCTGGCGTTCATGAGCGTGCCGAAGAGATCGGGATCGTTCTTCTCCATCGCCCGCAGGGCCCCGAGCACGCGGCCGTTCTCGCTCATGACGTGGTCGCAGCGTTTGAGGACGACGCCCGAAAGCGCCTCGCGGTGTTGTGAATACTCCGCGTCGGTGACGTCGCGAAGCGTCTCGCGCGCTCCGACGAGCCCCGAGAGGATCTTCAGCCCTTCGCGGCACTCGCGCTGGCGGTCGTGATAGGCGGTCTGGCCGAGCGAGTGCTTCACCTTCGTGTTGGCGATGATGAACTCGTACTTCTCGCCGAAGAGCGGCATCACTCGAAAATCGAGTGACTTGCAGTCGATGAAGAGCGCCTTGCCCTCCTCGGCGAAGACCGAGATGAACTGGTCCATGATGCCGCACTGCACGCCCACGAACTCGTTCTCCGCGCGCCGGGCGAGCTTCGCCAGCGAGACGCCGTCAAGCGATCGCCCCGCCAGCTCGAGGAGGAACTTCGCCGTCGCCACCTCGAACGCCGCGGAGCTGGAAAGCCCTCCGCCGACAGGCACCGTGCCGGAGACGACCGCGTCGAACGGTTTCACCTCCACGCCGGACTCCAGCAGGAACTTGATGACGCCTTTGGGATAATTGACCCAGGACTTCGCCTTGTCGAACACGTGGTCGCCGACGGCGAACTCGGCCGAATCGCCGAAGTCGAGCGAGACGAGCCGGACGGATTTGCCCTTCGACCGCTTGCCGACGATCGCGATGTCGAGCCCCACGGCCATCGGCAGGACGTATCCGCCGTTGTAGTCGGTGTGCTCTCCGATGAGGTTCACGCGACCCGGCGCCCGGGCCAGCACCAGCCCGGCGGCGGCGCCGAAGTGTTTCTCAAACATTACCTTCATCGCGGCGAGACGCGACTTGTCGATCATGGAATCTCCCTTGGTGGGGGACTATGTTAGGGGCGGCGCGGCGGGGCGTCAAGTCCATTTGCCGGGGGGATGCGGCGATAGCGCGCGAGGAGACGCCGCGCCGTGGCGACGGCGGGCGTCGGGGCGGGTTCCCGGACGGGCGTTCGCTCCGTGATCCAACGTTCCTCCCACGCGAGGATGTTGGCGAGCCACGCGTCGTGGTCGAAAGGGCGTCCGCGTTCGAGCGCACGGCGGGTGCCGGCCGCTCCACAGGGGCAGGTCGATCGTCGCGCCTCGGGGGAGTCTCTTCGCGAGCGCGTCGGGAATGAAGCCGGAGAAGCCCGGCGTGACGGTCTTCATGCCGAGGCCGCGGCAGCGCCGGAGGATGCGCCGCTGGAGCGCGCGCCGGTCGTCGATGGCGTGCGACGGCAGGGGGCCGCCGTGCGCGGTCAGGTTGCCCATGCGCTCCCAAGGCAGCCACGCCGCGCCCGCGAAATGCCCCGCCAGGTCCTTCGCGGAGAGGCCGCAGGATCTCCAGAGCCCGCGTTCGACGTACTCCTGTCCCTCCATCGCGAGCGGTCGGTTGACGCCGTGAAGCGCCATCCAGTCGATCTCGCGTTCCCAGCGCCCCCAGTCCCACCAGCACGTGGAGTAGCCGAATGTCACCGGGTTGAGGTAGAGGCGCTCGGCCAGATGGCTGTCGACCTCGATGCGCGCGTCGCCGCGACGCCGCCGCCGGCGCGCACGCGCAGCCGCCCGTCGCTCGCCTCCAGCACCGCCGCGTCGCGGACTCCGGGCGTCCGGCTCGAGCGACAGCGAGACGCGCCCGGCCGTGCGCCGGCCGAACAGCCGGATAAGGGCCGCCATAACGGCGTCGTGTTCACGGGAACAAGGCATCCGGGGCCTTTCCCTCCAAATCTTGAGGGAAGGAATATAGGGTACGTGGCTGCTCTCATCAAGGAGATTCCCGGGAGCCGGGCGGGGCACCGGGCGTCAAGCTCCTTGCAGGGGCGAGGCCCGCCTCGCCCGCCGAGGTTTTTCGGTGTTATATCGGCACGGGATGCCTCAACATATACACCACTTGGCAGATCTACTATTATGGACGCGGACTCTTGAGGAGGAATGGCGATGCGCATTCTGCTTGCCGCCGTCGTGTTGCTGGCGCTCGGTGCGCCGAGCGCGCGGGCTGAGGACACGATGCTCTACGACTTCGAGGACGCCGCGGCCGTGGCCGATTGGGCGCCCGGGAAGCTGGCCGAGGTGAAGGCAGACGCCCCCGCGCCGAAGATCGAGGTCTCGGCCGACGGGGCCACGTCCGGCCGGCAGGCGCTGAAGCTCACGTTTGACGGCGGCGACTGGCCGGTCGTCACGACGTCGAAGATCCCCGTCGCGGGCGACTGGAAGGCCTTCCGCACACTTCGGCTCGACCTGACGACGGACCGCCCCCTCGTCGCCTACGTGCGCATCCTGCAGACCAAGCTCAACGAGAAGGGCCGGCCGTTCTACTACGAGCGGACGATGATCCTTGTGCCGGGGAAGAACGAGATGGTGGTCGTCCTGCACGACGGGTTCGGGGCGATGAACCCGAAGAACGGCGATATCGTGTCGTTCACGCTGGGCGCGTTCCGTCCCGAGAAGGGGCAGACGCTCTCGGTCGATAACGTCCGCCTGAGCGCGGACTGGCCGTGGATCCGCAACACGGAGTGGAACTCGCCCTACAACCATGACGGCTATTCCTCGGCCGCCCAGCGCGAGTTCGCGCGCACGGGCGCGTCGCCGAAGTTCAAGGTGCTCGGAACGGACCTCGAAGTCGCCGACCTCGCCGACCTTGCGAAGCGGCTCAAGGGTCAGTGGGTCGAACCCGCGCCGAAGACCGTGGACCAGGTCGAGACGGAATTCCGCGCGCAGTTCGATGAGATCAAGAAGACGCACCCGAAGGCCGTGCTCGCCGTCCTGCGCGACGGGGAGAAGGGCTGGGACCCCGCGGCCCCGGAGAAAGTCTACGCTGGATGGAAGATGGCCTACATCTCCACTCACGCCCCGGACGGGCCGAACGCCTGGCGCGAGGACGCCCGCACGCTCGGCGAGAGCACGGAGATCTTCATGCGGCACCGCAGCCCGATGATGCAGGCGGATCTGGCCGTCATCCCGAAGGGCGCGGAGATCCTCGCGGCGAAGCTGCTCGTCGTGCGCAGAGGGCCGCCGGACAAGAGCAGCATGTGGAACCCCTTCAAAGCGAACATGTGGGCCGCCGAGCCCTGTAACCGCGAGTGGGACCCCGCGGCCACCACCTGCTACACCTACGCCGCCGGGAAGCTCTGGAAGGCGGTCAGCGGGATGTACTACGGCGAGGACCCCGACTACTGGCCCGTGTTCATCGCCCACGGCCTCATCGGCACCGGCGAGGCGCTCGCGTGGGACTTCACCGACGCGCTCAAGTTCTGGAATGACGGAACGCGCGCGAACCACGGGTTCTTCCTCTATGGCGACGGGACCGATTGCCTGGGGATCTACACGATGAAGGCGAAGGAAGTGAAACAGCATCCGGCGATCCTCGTGATCTACGAACCGCGATAGGGCCCTGGACGCGGGACGACAGGAGGGCCTCCGGATTTTGGATTGCGGGTTTCCTGCGCCGCCCGCGCGGGCCGGAATTTGCGCTTGATTCGCCTCCGGGCCTCTGTAAACTATCCACCTGCACGAGACCGCGCAAACCCCTTTTGAAGGAGCGTCCATGTCCACCACGCGCAAGCTTCGCGCCGGCGTCATCGGCTGCGGCAAGATGGCCCGCACGCTGCACATGGCCGAATACACGACCTGTCCGGACACCGAGCTGGTCGCCTACTGCGACATCGACCACCAGTCCATCGCCGAGACCGTGGCGCTCTACGGCAACCGGCCGGTCTATGCCGAGTGGAAGCAGATGCTGGCGAAGGAGGATCTCGACTGCGTGACCGTGAGCCTGCCCAACTTTCTGCATTGTCCGGCGACGATCGACGCGCTGGCCGCGGGGGTGAACGTGCTCGTCGAGAAGCCCATGTCGCTGACGCTGAAGGAAGCCGACCAGATGATCGCCGCGGCGAAGAAGGCCAGGAAGGTGCTCATGGTCGACCAGTCGCAGCGGTTCAGCCCTGTCCACCAGAAGGCGCGCGAGGTGATGGTGTCCGGGATGCTCGGCAAGGTGCTGCACGTCGCCACGTCGTTCGGCCACCCCGGCCCGGAAGGCTGGAGCCCGCGCGGCAAGTGGTTCTTCAAGAAGGCCGAAGCCGGCTTCGGGCCCATGGCCGACCTCGGCATCCACAAGGCCGACCTCGTCCGCTTCCTCACCGGCAAGGAAGTCGAAAGCGTTTCCGGCTTCACCGCCCGCGAGGAGAAGCAGAACACGGATGTCGAAGACAATTTTGTCTCCGTGCTGCGCTTCACCGACGGCACCCTCGGCACCCTCACCACGTCGTGGACCGTCAAGGGCATGGAGACCAACTACACGTATCTCTATTGCGAGAAGGGCACCCTCGCCGTGTCCGTCATCCCCGGCCGCCCGCTCGTGGCGTTCATGGCCCAGCCGCAATGCGTCATCGACTTCCCCACGGCGGCCGTGCAGAATAATTCCGAGTCCCGCTGGCGCCTGGGCGTCATCGACAACTTCGCCGCCGCGATCCTCGGCAAGGCCAAGTGCCTCGTCCCGGGCGAGGAAGGTCGCAAGGCCCTCGCCATCATCCTCGCAGCCGACGAGGCCGCGCAGACGGGCAAGACGGTGAAGGTGGCGAACTGACCGTTGCCGCTTTCGAGTGTCCGGGTGGCGGGGCTCTGTCCCGCCACCTGTCCTTTTATGGGGCTCGCGAGGAGCACGAAGAAGGGGAAGAAGGGAGCGCCCGGCCATGGCGGTCTTCGTCGTCCACAAGCATAAGGCCTCGCGGCTGCATTACGATTTCCGGCTGGAGATCGCGGGGACGCTGAAGAGCTGGGCGGTGCCGAAGGGGCCCAGCCTCGTGACGTCGATGAAGCGCCTCGCGGTGAGGGTTGCGGACCACGATCTCGACTACGGCGGCTTCGAGGGCGTCATCCCCGCCGACGACTACGGCGGCGGCCCCGTCATGATCTGGGACGAGGGCGCCGTGACCTGGCCCGAAGGCAAGTCGCCCGAAGCGATGCTGGAAGCAGGCGTACTGGAGTTCACTCTCGACGGCAAGAAGCTCCACGGCTCGTTCAAGCTCGTCCACGCCAAGCTCGGCGGCGACGATCGCAACTGGCTCCTCATCAAGCGCAAGGACGAGTTCGCCGAGACGAAAGACGATGTGCTCACCCGTCTCCCCAACTCCGCGAAGAGCGGGCGGACGATGGAGGAGATTGCCGTTTCTTCCTCTTCCTCGTAGGGCGTGCCCCTACGGGAGACGGCGGAGTTCGTCCTTTCCCTGGCGGCGGCTATAGCCTTTGGCGCCTTTGGGGGTGGAGTGGGGTTTCTGGGCGGGGTTGCGGGCCCAGAGGCCGCGGGGGAGTTTCGGGGCGCGTCGGGATTTGGCCATGGGGGGCTCTTCCGCTCGGGCGGCTCAGACGGGCCGCGTGCCCTGGATCTTCTCTCGGACCTTCTCCACCAGGAGCGCGATGGACGGCACGACGAGCGGGCGGAAGATGAACGTGTCCATCAATACGCCGATGGCCATGGCGGCGCCCAGCTCGATCATGACGGCGAGGGTGGAGGCCATCATGGAGCCGAAGGTGCCGGCCATGATGATGCCGCAGGACGTGATGATGGCGCCCGTGAAGACGATGGCGTGGTGGAGCGCCTGACGGAACGGCCGGCGGCGGACCTCCTCGGCCAGGCGGCTCATGATGTAGATGTTGTAGTCGACGCCGATGGCCACGAGGAGCACGAAGAGGAAGAATTCCACCTTCCAGTCGAGGCCGTCGAAGCCCAGCAGGTTGACGAAGACAAGCTGCAAGACCCCCAGCGTCGCGAAGTAGTTGAGCACCATCGTCGCCAGCAGGTAAATCGGCGCGATCGCCCCGCGCAGCACCACGGCGAGGATGACGAAGAGCACGCCCAGCACCATGTAGCGCAGGCGGCGGAAGTCCTTCTTGGTGACCTTCGTCAGGTCGTACATGTGCGCGCTGACGCCGCCGACGTAGACCTGGCAGTCTCCGAGGCTGTTGGCTTGGAGGACGGGGTTGGCCCAGTAGCGGATGTCGGCTGCGACGACGAGGGCCCTCTCCGTGAACGGGTCATGGCGCAGCACGATGTCGATGCGCGTGATGTTCTCGTCGGCCGAGGTATAGCGCGCAAAGGACCCGCCGCCGGGGATCGGTGGGGCGAGCATCGTGGAGGCCTTGAGCCACCTCGGCTTGAAGAGGCTGGTCTCCTTGTCGTTGCCCAGGTACTCCTCGATGACCGGCTCGCGGACGCCAAGGGGCCGCGTGACGCTGCGGACTTCGACGACGTCTTCGTGGTGGGCGAGGATGGCCTCGGTGACGCAATCGAGGACGCGCAGTCCCGTCCAGGTGCGCCAGAGGTTCGGCTCGCCCGCTTCGCCGGGGATGAGCTTCGGCTTGGGCATCTTGAAGACCATCGTGACGGACTCGGTGCGGGAGTTCTCCGGGAAATTGTCGAGGATGACCCGGTTGCCGACGACGGACGGGGAGTTACGCGGCAGCTCGTCGAAGATGTCGTAGGTGGGCGAGGCGTGGCCGCCGAAAGTGGCGAGCGGCAGGAAGAGCCCCACGGCGACGACGAGGATGAGCCCCGGCCGCGCGACGACGATGTTGGCGATCTTCCCCCAGAAACGGCCCGAGCGGGTGTTGTCGATGCTGACCGTCGCGACGCCGCGGGCGGGCCAGAAGAGGTGGCGGCCGAAGAGCACGATGAGCGCGGGCATGAAGGTAATGGAGGCGAGAAGCCCGACGGCGAGGCCGATGCCGAGGATGGGGCCGGTGGAGCGGAAGATGGCGAAGTCCGCGAACCACATCATGGCGAGGCCGGCGATCGTGGTGAGCGCGCTGGCGGTCGTCGCGGCGCCCACCTGCGACACGGCGATGCGCACGGCCTCGAAGCGCGAGTGGCCGCGGGCCATCTCCTCGCGGAACCGCCCGATGATGAACATGCAGTAGTCCGTCACCGAGCCGTAGATGATCACGATCATGTAGATCGGGACGAGCTTCGAGACCTCCATCCAGTACCGGCCGAGGATGGCCATGACGCAGGTGGCCACGTGAACGCTGAGCACCACCGTGGCGAGCGTCACCGCCGGGCCCGGCAGCGAGCGGTAGAGCAGGACGAGGATGACGACGACGAGGGAGACGGTGATGTATTGCGTGCGCTTGAGCGAGTGGTCGGCCTCGATCTCGTAGTCGCGCCCGATGGCCGCGGAGTCGGTGATGTAGTACTTCCAGCCCTCCGAGGCGTGCGAGGCGGCGAAGCCGTCCAGATACTTCACGGCGTCGTCGATGAACTTGTGCGTCTTCACGTCGACGAACTGCGAGGTGAGGGCGAAGGCCGCGATGACGGTGCGGCCGTCGATGCTGGTGAGGCGCTTCTTGAAGTAGGGTTGGGAGGGCGACAGGGTGAATGAGACGATGTTGCCCTTCTCCTTCAGGCCGGGCATATCGACGGCGCCGAGGTCGCGGATGGTGCGCACGGCGTTGTCGATGAGGGCGTAGTCGGCCTCGGCGAGCTTCGCCGGGCGCTGGAAGATGACGATCAGGCGCGAACTTTCCTGGCCGAAGGCGTGGGAGATGAGCTCGGCGGCCACGCGGCTGGAGCAGAGTTCCTCGCCCGTCTTCTTGTTGACGATGATCTTCGGCAGCTCGACGCCCGGGCCCTCGGTCGTGACGTCCTCGAGGTGCGGGGCAATGGAGGTGAGCCAGATCGTCACGCCGATCCACAGGGCCAGCATGATCCACCAGCCCCGGCTGACGACCTTGCCCAGGAGTCCGAACATGCGTGCCTCTTCCCTGTGGAAGGGCCGGACGCACCGGCCCGATTCGCTCCAAAGAACGCATTCTACCGGCCGCCGGGCCGCTGTCAAGCCGTTTGAAGACTATCGTCTCAGCATCTCGACGAACGACTCGATCCGCAGTTGCGTCCGGGCGTCCACCGGGCCCGGGAGGTCGCCTTCCAGCGTCAGCACCGGCACGCCCAGCTCCTCCCGCAGGATCACGTCCTCCATCTGCCGGTAGCAGAAGCTCTGCACGTAGTGGATCACCCCGGCGATGCGGCGCGCCCTCACCTCCCGGCGGATGTCGTCGATGCGTCCCCAGACGCGATAGGGGTAGGTGTATCGGCGGTACTGCTCGACCAAGTCTCCCTTGTAGGACAGGCATTCCTGCCTGTCCAGAGGAGGACAGACAGGAATGTCTGTCCTGCAAGAAGGCAGCATCGCGAACTGCCGCTGCATCTCGTTGAAGACGACGCGGGCGCCGAGGGCTTCGAGCGATTCGTAGAGCCCGGTCATGATGCTCGGCACGCCGAGATACCCGAGCCGGACGGGCTCCGCGCGTTTCGGGCGCGTTTCGGCGCCGGCGAGAAAGGCGTCGAGTTCGCCCTCGAACCGGTCGGGGTCGCCGTTCATGTCGCTGGCGCTCACGAGCCAGAGGTGGTTCTCGAAGCCGGTGACGCGGTCCTCGCGCCAGGTCATCTCGTCGAGGAGCAGGAGCTTTCGCCGGATGTGGTCGAGCCGTGCCTTCGTCTTCGCCGCGGCGGCGGCGTCGGTGCCGAAGGCGCGGGCGAACTCGTCGATCTGGAGGGCGAGCATCTCGCGGTCGGCGTCGTAGGGATAGGCGAACGGGACGACGCGCCTGCCCGCGCGCTCGAACAGCTCCATCAGCGCGTGCGTGTTCGAGCAATCGCCCTGCGTGACGCCGACGATGGGGTCGATGTCGGGGCTCGTCATCACGACGCCGTAGAGCCCCTTGATCCATCCGCACAGGCTCCGCGGCAGCCCGTCCGCCTCGGCCCGCTCGACGAGCGCCTTGGGGTCGCTCGCGGTGATGAACCGATTATTTAGGTCCACCGGCGTCATCCCCGCCGCGTAGAGGACCTCGATGGGGACGGTGGTCGTGATGCCGACGAGTCTCTGCATGTTGTTCTCTCTTGTAGGGGGCGACCTATGTGTCGCCCCGTGCTTCTTCTTCCGTTTGTCCGCAGAAGAAGAAACACGGGGGGACACGCAGGTCCCCCCCTACAAAGACAAAGAGGCTAGGCGTGCTTCAGCACCAG
>JBBIVY010000006.1:20486-38216 GCA_037439485.1 Planctomycetota bacterium
GACACGCAGGTCCCCCCCTACAAAGACAAAGAGGCTAGGCGTGCTTCAGCACCAGCCCGCTGACGGTGTTCGCGACGTCCTCGCAGTAGTCGATGGCGCTCTCGACGATCTCGTAGATTTCCTTCCACTTGATCACGTCGATAGGGTCTTTCGCGGTGTCGAAGAGGATGGTGAGCGCCTGGTTGTGGTAGACGTCGCCCTCGTTTTCGAGGCGGTGGACCTCGATGCAGTCCTTGCGGAGCGTCTCGGCGTTGGCGTGGATGTCGCGCAGCCCGGCCACGGCGTTCGCGAGGGACTGCGTCGCGGCCACGAGCGTGCGGGCGAGGTTGGCCAGGTCCTCGTTCGGGCCCTTGACCTTGTAGAGCACCAGCCGCTTCGTCGCCGCGTCCGTCGCGTCGATGATGTCGTCCAGCCCGCAGATCAGGTGGAAGATGTCCTCGCGGTCGAGCGGGGTGACGAAGGTCTTGTCGAGGCGCGAGAGGGCCTCGTGGCTGATGGCGTCGCCGTCGTGCTCGGTCTGGCGGATCTCCTCCGCGGTCTTCGCCAGCTTCGACCAGTCCCCGGAGATAGCGGCGAACAGCTCCGCCCCCTTCACGACGTTCTGGGCGCTCTTCTCGAACAGGTCGTAGAACACCCGGTCCTTCGGGATGATGTTGAACATGCGGGAACCTCCTCTAAATCCTCCCTCTCCCCCTGGGGGAGAGGGTCGGGGTGAGGGGGGCCGGGCTTCGAGGACGCCCGATGCCCCTCGGACTCATGACACCGGATGCGGCCACCAGCCTGCCGGCAGCAATCCGAGCAACATCGCCGCGATCCACCCGATGACGACGCACACCGGGAACGTCACCAGCCACGCGGTGACGACCTCGCCCACGACTCCCCAGCGCACCGCGGAGAACCGCCGCGAGGCCCCGACGCCCATGATGGCGGTGCTGATCGTGTGATTGGTGCTCAGGGGCGCTCCGGTCAGCGTGGCGATGCCGATGACCGTGGCCGCGCCCGTCTCGGCGGCGAAGCCGTGGTGCGGCTCCAGCCTCACGAGCTTCACGCCCATCGTGCGAATGAGCCTCCAGCCTCCGATGGACGTGCCGATGCCCATCGTGAGCGAGCAGAGGACCTTGACCCAGAGCGGGATATGGAACCCTTCCGGGCCGAAGTGGAGCCAGCCTCCGAGGACGAGGGCGATCGTGAAGACGCCCATGAACTTCTGCCCGTCGTTGGAGCCGTGCATGAACGCCATGGACGCCGACGAGAGGATCTGCAGCCTTCCGAAGACGCTGCGCACGAAGCGCGGAGTCTTGCGGCTGAAAAGCCTCAGAATCACGAGGATTAGGATATAGGCCGCGATGAAGCCCAGGATCGTGGAGAAGAACAGGCCCATCAGCACGCGCAGCCATCCCCAACTGGTGCCGTGGAAGACCGCGAACCCGCCCACCGCGAACCCCGCGCCCGCCAGCCCGCCGAAGAGCGAGTGGCTCGTGCTCACGGGCACCCCGTACCGGTTGGCCAGCGTACACCAGACGAACACCGTGAGCGCCGCGGCGGCGATCGTCGGCAGGGCGATCACGTGCTGGTCCACCAGACCCTCGCCGACCGTCCTCGCGACGTGCTCGCCCAGGAGCAGCACGCCCGCCATGTTGAGCGCCACGGCCATGCACACCGCCTGCATCGGCGTCAGCACCCGCGTCGACACGACCGTGGCAATGGCCGTGCACGCGTCGTTGCGGCCGTTGACGAACTCGGCCGCAAGGATCAACCCCAGGACGACAAGCAGGAGACAGCATTCCATCAGGACAACCCTTCCTGTTTTGCTTCTTCACCCCTCTCCCCTTGGGGGAGAGGGAAGGGGGCGCCTTACGTCGTGTACTCGGCGTTGCATTCCACGTAATCGTAGCCGAGGTCGCAGGTGTAGACGACCGATTCGCCCCGGCCGAGGCCGAGGTCGAGCGCGAGCGTCACGTATTCCTTCCTCATCGCCGCCTCGAGCGCGCCCGTCACCGGGAGCGGCTTGCCCCGGCGGTAAGACACGTGATCGCTGATGCGGAGCGTCGTCTTCTTCTCCTCGAACGCGCACCCGGCCGCGGCCGCCGCCGAGACGAACCGTCCCCAGTTGGGGTCCGCGCCGAAAAGCGCCGTCTTCACCAGCGGCGAATTCGCAATGGCGCGCGCCGCGAGTTCTGCGTCCGCATCCGACTTCGCCCGACTCACCCGGACCTCCACCACCCGCGTCGCCCCCTCGCCGTCGCGCACGATCAGGAGCGCCAGCTTCAAGAGCACCTCTTCGAGCGCCGCCGCGAATTGGCGCTCGGCGCCGCCGCCTGCGATCTTCACGCCCGACCGCCCGTTCGCCAGGATCAGGCAGGTGTCGTTCGTGCTCATGTGGCTGTCGACGGTGATGCGGTTGAACGACTTCGCCACCGCGCCCCGCAGGATCCGGTCAAGTCGGGCGCGCGGCACCGCGGCGTCGGTGGTGACGAACGACAGCATCGTGGCCATGTTGGGCGCGATCATCCCGGCGCCCTTGACGACGCCCGCGACGCGCACGCGCTTGCCTCCGGCCGTGAACGAGGACTCGGCTTCCTTGGGAAAGCGGTCGGTGGTCATGATGCCTTCGAGGAACGAGGCCCCGCCCGAATCGTCGGCGCGCAGCTCCGCCGCCGCGGCGGCGATGCCGGAGGCGACCTTGTCCATCGGCAGCGGCCGGCCGATGACGCCCGTCGAGCCGACGATGATCTGTTCGGCCCGGAGGCCGAGGGCCTTCGCGGCGAGGGCCGCCATGCGGCGGGCATTCACCAGGCCGCGCACGCCCGTGCAGGCGTTGGCGTTGCCGGAGTTGACGACCACGGCGCGGATGCGGCCGGCGGACTTCGCGAGATGCGCGCGCGAGACCTGCACCGGGGCAGCGGGGACCTTGATGGTGGTGAAGACGGCCGCGGCGGTCGTCGGCGCGTCGGAGACGAGCATGGAGACGTCGCGAAGGCCGGGCTTCTTCTTGACCCCGGCGGCGACGCCGGCCGCGCGGAAACCTATTGGGTGAGTGATAACGCCGACGGGCTTCTGCATGGTATCCCCCCGAAGGGCAGCGCGGAAAAACAAAAGCGGGGACCCTGAGGAGGGCCCCCGCTGGAAGTGCGGCAGACGCCGGCGCCGGACGGGCGTCAGCGCTTCGAGAACTGGAAGCCGCGACGGGCGCCCCGACGTCCGTACTTTTTACGTTCCTTCATGCGGCTGTCGCGGGTGAGCATGCCGTTTTCGCGCAGCACCGGCTCGAGCGTCGCGTCGGCCTTGAGCAGCGCGCGCGCAACCCCCAGCAGCGTCGCCCCCGCCTGTCCCGTGATGCCGCCGCCGTCCACGTTCACCGCCACGTCATACTTCCCCAGCGTCTTCGTGACGCGCAGCGGGGCGTTGGCCGTCTGGCGATGGTCCTCGCGGTGGAAGAACTTGTCCATCTCGCGGTCGTTCACATGGAACGCGCCGTTGCCGATCATCAGTCTTACGCGGGCCACCGACGTCTTGCGACGTCCCGTGCCCCAATGAACCGTCTTCTCGTCCATTCCGTTCTCCGTTTACAGCGCCAGGGGCGTCAGGCCCTGAGCTTTGAACCCATGCTCGGGCATCTCGGCGCCGAATATCTTGAGCTTGGACAGCATCTGCCGCGCGAGGCGGTTCTTCGGGAGCATCTTCCGCACCGAGTCGCGGAGCATCTCTTCGGGCTTCGTCGCCAGCCGCTTGCCGGCCGTGATGCTGCGCAGGCCGCCCGGGTAGCCCGTGAACCGCGTGTAGACCTTCTTCTGGGCCTTCGTGCCCGTCAGCTTGATCGCGCCCGCATTCACCACCACGACGTACTCGCCCGTGTCCACGTGAGGCGTGTAGCCCGGACGGTGCTTGCCCTGGAGGATCGTCGCGATCTTGACGGAAAGCCGCCCCAGCACCTGGTCCGTCGCGTCCACCAGGAACCAGCGCTGCTCGATCACGTCTTCCTTCTTGGCCATGTAGGTAGTCTTGCGAAGCTTCATGACGTTTCCTCAGTTGGTCCGCCCCGCCGTCCGGAAGGCCGCCCCGCAGGTCGCGCAGCACCCTCCAGCAAAGACCAGTAATCTAGCGTAAGTCGAGCAATTGTCAAGGGTTTTTTCCGGCCACCCTCTCCGAAAGCCTCTGAACCTCTCCGCCGGGCGAGGCGCTCCGATTACGGAAGAGGAACGGGAAACCGTAGAATATTGACTGCGGACGTTCGTCCAGTATAATGATAACGAGGCATGGATGCGCCGGAGAATATATGTAACCCCTTGTGGCGCAAGAGGTTGAGTGGTAACGCCTGCGGAGAAACGAATGAAACGCCTCATTCTGGCCACACTGGTTGTTTTGGCGACGGCCGGTTGGGCCTTCGGCGCGCACTTCAAGAACGAGGCCGCAGAGCGCGAGCGGTTCCAGACGCTGCTGGAGTATTGCCAGGGAGACGACCCGCCGGCCCGGCACACGGCCGTCGATGAGATGAGGAACTTTCGTCCGTGGATCGATGACGAGCTGCTCAAGCGCATTTCCACCTGCACCCCGATGGAGCGCCTGGCGTTCATTAACGTGCTTGTCGACCGGCGCTGCCGAGCGTTCCTGGAACCGGCGACGAAGATGCTTCCGGACGCGGTGGAGCGGCTGCGGGTTTCGAGGCTGGTGGCGCTGGCGGTGACGGCGAAGCGCGAGAAGATGAAGGAAGCGGAGAAGGCCGGCAACCAGGCCGAGGCCACGCGCCTGGAGCAGGAGATCCTCGCCGAGCGCCAGAACATCATGTTCTTCGATTTTCAGCGCGGCGACGAGGTCTTCATGCTCTCCAGCGTTCTGGCTGATTTCGGCCACGAGGAGGCCCTGAAGGTCCTGGTGGATCTGGCCATCCAGTCCTCCGTTGACGACTCCGCGGCGAAGGGCGAGCCGACGAAGTTCTCGCGCACGCACCGCGACAAGCTGCTTCCCGGCGGCACCGAGATGTGGAACACGATCTACACGCCCATCTGGGAGGCGCTCCGCAAGATCGCCACCCGTTCGCTCGACCTCAAGGTCATCCGCGCCCAGCGCGACAGGCTCACTGTCCACTTCGAGAAACTCGCCAAAACCCCCGGCATCGGCCCCAACCAGGACGCCGCCATCAAGAACTACGAGGCGGTCAAGGCCTCCATGCTCAAGGTGGAGAAGAAGACCTCCGGCGAAGGCGAGGAGAAGGACGACGGCGGCACCGACGACGACCAGGGCGGAGGCAAGGACCCCGACGTTAAAGTGATCAAGGGCTGAAACATTCGCCCCAATGGTGCCTTGCACCTGCCCTGCCTGTTTCATGCCTGCGTACAGCCCCTTCGTCCCATTTCCTTGCCTCGTTTCGAAAAATGGTATACCTTGTCCGGCCAGGGCTCGTGGGTATGATGGGCGTTCAGGACGGATGCTGTCCCAGCCGGAGGCGCGGCGCATGAAGAAGCTCATCTACGTCGGACTCATCGTGGGCGGCTGGGTCGGATGGTGGCTCGGAAGTTACGTCGGCATCTGGACCGCGCTCATCGGCTCCGCCGTCGGAAGCTTCGCGGGTATCTACATCGTCTGGCGCATCATGCGCGATTAGCGTGACTCTCTTGGATCGGAGACACCGTGAGACCCAACATGATCGGCGCATACGGCCCGTGGGCCTCGAAACAGGTGCTGGGCGACGGCCCGGCGCGGATGTCGCTATGCACGGGGAAGTACAAGACCGTCGCCGCGTGGCGGAAGGCGGGTCGGGCGCGCGTGGCCGAATGCCTGGCGCCCGTGGACCTGGGCGGCGTGCCTCGGGCGCGGGTGGAGTCGCGCGGCGTTTTCGACGGGCTCGACGTCGAGCGGCTTTCGTGGCAACTGCCGATGGGCCCGAGGACGGAGGCGGTGTTCCTCAAGCCCGCGGGCGCGAAAGGGAGGCTGCCGGGCATCCTGGCCCTTCACGACCACGGCGGGTTCAAGTACATGGGTTGGCGGAAGATCGCGCGGGCGGATGAGAAGCCGTGGAAGCTGCAGACGGCGCACCAGGGCCGGTATTACGGCGGTGTCGCCTGGGCGAACGAAATCGCGAAGCGCGGATACGCGGTGCTGGTCCACGACGTCTTCCCGTTCGCGAGCCGCAGGGTGCGCGCGGCCAACGTGCCCGAGTGCCTGAACCCGATGGGCGCGGGCGATCCGGCGCCCGAAGACGCGGCAGGCGTGCGGAGATATAACGACTTTGCCGCCCGGCACGAGCACATCGTGGCGAAGTCGCTCTTCTCCGCCGGGACGACCTGGCCCGGGGTTTACGTGACGGAAGACCGCCGGGCGCTCGACGTGCTGTGCGCGCGGGGCGACGTGGATGCGAAGCGAGTCGGCTGCGCGGGACTCTCCGGCGGCGGCATGCGCACGGCGTTCCTCGGCGGGCTGGACGAGCGAATCGCCTGCGCGGTGTGCGTCGGGTTCATGACGACGTGGCGGGACTTCCTGCTTCACAAGTGCTGGACGCACACGTGGATGGCCTACGTGCCGCTCTTGCCGCGGGACCTCGATTTTCCGGAGATCTTCGCGCTCAGGGCCCCGGCGGCGACGATGGTGCAGAACGACGCCGATGACACGCTCTACACGCTCGCCGAGATGAAGCGCGCCGACCGCATGATCGCCGAGACGTTCAAGCGCGCGGGTGCCGCGGAGCGATACGTGGGGCGGTTCTATCCCGGCCCGCACAAGTTCGATCTCGCCATGCAGGCCGACGCGTTCGAGTGGTTCGACCGGCACCTTAAGGCGTGAGGCTGCGTCTCATTCGGCGGCCTTCTCGCGGCTTGTCGGGGTGCTCATCGCCTCGCTAGTGGGGAGGGGGAGGGAACGTCGTCGTAGCGGTAGCCCGTGACCTCGACGACCGCGTCGCGGGAATAGAGGGCGGTGCGCATGTCCGCGCGTTCGGGCGAGTCGGGCCAGCCGCTCTTCGGGGACCACTTCTGCGTGTTCCGGCGGTAGCATTCGAAGGAGACCTGAACGGTCCGCCGCTCGGTCCCCGTCCGGGTGACCGGCCGCGCCGGGTCGCGCGTGTCGAACGTGAAGACGAGCGGCCACTCCTTGACGTTGAAGAGCGGCGTCCACTCGTCGTCGTGGAACTGGCTCGACCCGGTCAGCTTCAGCGTGATCGTGCCCTTCATGCAATCGCTCCGGGGAAACGTCTTCAGCGCCAGCGTCGCATGGCCGGCCAGCGTCAGAGCGACGTGCACGTTGGAGCTGCTGCCGCACGCCTGGAGTTCGCCGCAGTCGGCGCCCGCCGCGACGTCCGGCTGGGCGATCGGCGGGTCCTGGTAGAGCATCGCCGGGGTCTCCCACCAGTTCTTCGCCGGGTCCACGACGATCCGGTCCTCGACGCAGTCCTGCTTTCCGGAGAGGCGCGCCAGCCAGCCGAACGTCTTCGTCGTGCGGCTCTTCAGGTAGAACCTGACGCAGGTCTGAACGCCCGTTCCCGGCAGCGGCGGTTGCGCTTCGACGGACGCGGCGCATTCGGGAGATGAAGCGGGACCGAACACGCCGGCGACATCGGCGGAGCGAGGGAGCGCCGCGCGCTCTCCCCCGGCGAGAACGAGGACGAGGGCGCTGACGGCCACGTACAGGGAGATCCGGCCCCCTCGGGGCGCGGCGTTCACGGGAGTCTTCGCATCATGGGTCACGTTGCTGCTCGCCGGTTGATCGTGCTCGGTGGATTCTCGAAGCGCCTCTTCGAACGATGCGGCCCGCGCAGTCCGGGACGGCTGTCTGCGTGAACGGCCGCGGATGCGTGAGAGATTATAAGCATTATACACTAACTATAGGCGTGTGTCGCTATTTTTATGTTATGCCGGGATACGCGGCGCCGGGCCTATCGGGGCAGGGCCTGGCGATATCTGCCGGTCTCGATGGCGCAACTCGTCCCGTCCGCGATCTTGCCGACGACGCGGCGGTCCATGTCCATCAGGTAGAGCGCGTGGCCGTCGTCGAAGACGAGTTCCCTGCCGTTGGGGAGGATGCAGACCTCCCTGAAATACCGGCCGGCGAACTTGATGAGCCCGGGATTGACGCTGAAGAGAATCTCCTTCCCGTTCCTCTTCACGCTGAGATAGGAGCCCAGGCCCATCACGGCCCAGGCCTCCGTGCCGTTCGACGAGTCCTCGTGGTAGTTCAGCACGCCCGTCTCGTTGAACCTCCCGAACACCGCCGCCGGGGCTCCGTCGCCGGGCTCGCAGGGGGAGAGGCTTGCCTTGAGCTCCGCATCCAGGCGAACCGTCAGCGTCTTCTCCGCCACAACCAGGAAGAAGAGGCCGGGCGATTCCGACCAGGCGAGGCCGGTGGACTCCTCGCTCTTGGCCGTCAGGAAGGAGGTTTCGACGGTGCGTCGGCTCGGCGCGTCGAAGACTACCAGCCTCCGGTGCGTCGGGTCGGGGGCTTCCCTCCTCAGCCACGCGACGCGCTGCCCGTCGGGGCTCAGGGCGGCCTCGCTCATGCCGGAGCGCCCGGAGTCCTTTCCGAGGGCGGTCGGCGCGGCATCTCCGGTCCTCCACAGACGGAGCGTGTCGTCGCTGTCCGCGTAGAGCACGGCCGTCGCGCCCGGCGTGAACTCGTAGGTCTTCACCTCCGCCGGGACGATTACCCTCTTGCCCGTGCCGTCGGAGGCGATGGACGAGAGACGGTGGCCGGGCTCGTCGATGTAGTAGAGGGTCGTAAGCGGCTTCGCGGCCCAGGCGCTCGTGTCGGTGAATTCGCGCACGTCGCTCGTCGGGCGCGTGACGAAGTAATTGAGCGGGCCGAGCACGGCGTAGGTGGCGAGATTGGCGAGAAGCACCGTGAGGGCCACGCGTTTCATCCCGAGGCCGAGCGAGCGGCGCTTGCTCCAGCGGTAGACGACGCCGAACTCAACGAGGACGGTGACGGCGAAATAGACGAGCGTGCCCAGCGCGACGACCCACGGAAAGGCGCGGAAATAGGGCGCCAGGTCGCTCGGGAGCAGCCAGTAATGGAGACACTCGTCGAAGATCGCGACCGGGATGCCGGCCAGGAGCGACGCGATGTTTGCCCCCAGCGCGATCGCGAGCACCGCGCGATATCCGACCTTCAGCCCGCGCGCGAGGACGAGGCCCTCGACCAGCACGTTGAACGCCAGGAGCGGCGCCAGCACGGTCAGCCCGGCCACGAAGACCATCGACATGTCGATGCCGTCCGCCCGGGCCTCGGAGGCGAAGAGCAGCACTGCGGCCGCCGTGAGGGCGAGGAGACGCGGGCCCTTCGTCGAGTCTCTCATCGCGGACTTCCTCTACACGTCCCGGCCCCAGACCTTGTCGATAAGCTCGCGGGCGGTTTCGGCGCGGATTTCGGGGGTCGTCGTCCACGTGTCCGGGAGCTTCGACGGGCTCGATGCGCTCGCGTCGGCGTCGGCGGCGAACGCGTCTTCCTGGTAGGCGAACGGCGGCTTGAGCAGGAACGGCTTCACCCGAGGCCGGCGGAGTATGGCCGCTTCCGCAGCGGCGCGTATCATCTTGCGCGAGCGTTTCGGCGACCAGCTCAGGGCCGAGTAGCGCGAATAGCCTTCCTTCACCGCGACCGTCGCGATGCCCGGGACGTGCGAGCGAGCCTCGCGGCAGGCGGCGGCGTCTCCGGTGACGAGCAGCGTGGGCACGCCGAACGCCCCGGCGACGAACATGAAGATGCCGATCTCGCCAATGGGCTTCTGATTGATGCGGATCTCGCGCGTCTCCAGGCTCATCGTGTGACTGAGCACGGCGCCCTTCGTGCCGGCCATCGCGTGTACCCCGACGAGGAGCATGGCGTCGAACGACTCGTCGATGCCCGCCATGATGCGCGGGCGCTCGCGTCCGTGGATGATCCGCGCCCGCGGGTCCAGCCGCTCGAAGTCGATCGTGTAGGCGCCGCCGTGAGAGTCGTCGACGACCACCTCCGTCGCCCCCGCCGCGAAGGCGCCGTCGACGGCCGCGTTGACCTCGCCGGTGAGGAGGCGCGACTTCTGCCGGCGCATCCGGATGTTCCAGGGGCTCTCGTCCTTGCGGCTCTCCCAGGCGACGACCCCGGCGCAGCCTTCGAGGTCGGTCATGACGTAGATCTTGAGCCCGGGCTTCTTCTTCGTGGGTTTCACGTCGGTTCCCTTTTCTATTTCTCCACAGGACGAATCCGCGCGGCCAGCCAGTCGAGCGCGACGGGAAGCTCCATCTCGTGGCCGCCGTTGAAGACGGTGATGCGCGCGGGGCCGGCCTCGCGGCGGAAGAGGATCTTCATCTTGCGGCCCGGCTCGGACGGGTAAGGCCCCTTGAGCGCGTCGGGGACCTCCTGGTCGTCGCTGATTGCCCGGATGTCGTCCGCGGAGAGCTTCGCCTCGGGCTTGCCGTTCGCGTCGGCGAGGATGTTGAAGGCCACGAGCGACTGCGCCACAGGCACCGAGCCGTTGTGCCCGTCGGTGATGCCGCTGTTGATGTCGAGGGGTAGCCCCTTCGCCTGGGGCAGGAACGTGTTCGGCGAGCGTTTCTTCGCCTCCGCGTCCGTGGCGGGGGTGCCGGGCTTGCCGCCGATGATCTTCTCGATGTTGCCGCGGTAGCCCGCGAGGTCCGGCCGGTTGAGCGACGCATGCCACGCCGCGATGTCGCCGATGGGCACCCACGCCGAGACCGCGGCCCAGAGCATTGGCGCCTTGCCGGCCATCATCAGCGCCATATGCCCGCCGCCCGAAACGCCGACGAGGTAGATGCGCCGCCGGTCCACGTTCGCGTGGGCGCAGGCGTATTCGACGGCATCGAGGACGTCCTGGATGGCCGCGTCGGAGGCGCACGCCTGGGGGCCGCCGTTCGGCCCGCGGAAGTTCGGCTGGATGACCACCCAGCCGCGCTTGGCGCCCTCCCTCACGTAGCCGTTGTCCTGCCGGTAGTCGTCGCTCCACGTGTGAAGCCCGACGAGGAGCGGCACGGCCTCGCCTTTCGCGTCCGGTTTCGCGGCGTCGGGGCAATAGAAGATGGACGGCTGGAGCGTCTTGTCGAGCGTGCTCTCGATCTGGACGACGGCGCCTCCGGCTTTCGGGGCGGGTGCGGACTGAGCCAAAGCGAGTCCTCCTGTAAGGGCCAGTGCGGCGGCGATTGCGGCGCGAGGCAGACGAGAGAGGGTCATGGGCTATCCTTTGAGCTTTCCCCGTTCGATCCGCAGCCGGCGCCCGGCGCGGCCGGCGATGCGGGCGTCGTGGGTGACGACGAGGAGCGTGGCGCCGGACGCGTGGACGTCTTCGAGCGCGGCGAGTACCTCATCGGCGGATCGGGCGTCGAGGTTGCCGGTGGGCTCGTCGGCGAGGATGATGGGCGGCTTGTTGGCGACGGCGCGCGCGATGGCGACGCGCTGCTTCTCCCCGGCGGAAAGCTCGGCCGGGTGATGGTCCGCGCGGTCGGCCAGGCCGAAGCGCGCCAGCAACTCGCGAGCCCGCGTGGCGGACTCCTTCGCATCGATCCCCGCCAGGCCCATCGGCACGCGCACGTTCTCGACCGCCGACAGGTAGGGGATGAGGTGGAACGTCTGGAAGACGAAGCCGAACGTCGTGCGCCGGAGTTCGGCCAGCTCGCCGGCGGATTTCTGCGTCAGCTCCTCGCCCGTGGCGCTCACGCGTCCCGAGGTGGGGCGGACGAGCCCTGCGATGACGAAGAGGATCGTCGTCTTGCCCGAGCCCGACGGTCCCTCGACGGCGACGAACTCCCCGCGCTCCACGCGCAGGCTCACGCCGTCCAGCGCCCGAACCTCGCGCGCGCCGCGACGGTAGACCTTGCCGACATCCGCAAGCTCGATCATGGGCACCCCCCCCGAAAGAGCGCATCCGGGGGACCATGTTATCAGGCAAGAGGCGCCGATGCAATGCGTTGGAGGAAATCCGCCGGGCTGGGGGACTCAGCATCCGCCGGAGGGGGGAACGGCCGACAAGCCGCGGCGGTCTTGCCCGTTCATCAACGCCAGCCGGGCGATGCTGTCCAGCAGGCCGCGGAGGTTGTCGTGAAACTCGTGGCTGTTGAGGCTGTAATAGACGTTCAGCCCCGCCTTCCGGCTGCGCAGGATGCCGGCGCCCTTCAGGAGCGCCAGGTGACGCGAGACGTTGGACTGCTCGGCGGCCGTCAACTGCGAGATCTGCGACACCGTCATCTCGCCGACCGACAGGGATTTTACGATCATCAAACGGATCGGATGTCCTATCGCCTTCAGGACCTCCGCCTGGGTTTCATGCAGGTTTGGGTTCGTGGCAGCCATGTCCCCTCCTTGACCCTAGTTGCATTCCCTCCTCGATGCCAAAGATTCTACAAGCTTACAGTAGCCTGTCAAGCCTAATTTAACTTAGCCAAATGATGAGGCGAGCTATCAGTCGTAACGCATTGCGGCGTAATAACATACTGCTGCCGGCATGGAGCACATGGGGAATGCATTTGTCCCAGGTGCTGCTGAAGCAACGGCCGCAATGAGCTGGCGGAGAAGATTTGGCGAGCAAGGGACATTATGAAATGAAAATACCACGATCGGGGCGTTTGTGCCTGCCCGCGACTTCGGTGCGTCTTGCGCAGATGAGGCCTTACTTCCTTCGTTTATGAAGCTGAGGTTTCGGGTGATTCTTGAGCGTTGCGACGGTCTTTCTCAGCTCATCCTCGGGCAGCGCGAAGTTGGACAGCTTGCCCGAGAGGAACTTCTCGTAGCCCATCAGGTCCATCAGCCCGTGGCCGCTGTAGCAGAAGAGGATGACCTTCTCCTTGCCCTCCGCCTTGGCCTTATTCGCCTCGTCGATGACTGCGGCGATCGCGTGGCTCGTCTCGGGCGCGCAGATGGGGCCTTCCGTGCGCGACCAGAGCAGCGCCGCCTCGTAGGCATCGAGCTGGCCCACCGCCTTCGGCTCCGCCAGCCCTTCGACGATCGCCTGGCTGACGAGCGGCGCCATCCCGTGATAGCGCAGCCCGCCCGGCGTGAACCGGAGGCGGCACGAACTCATGCCCCAGCGAGTGCATGGCCAGGAGCGGCGTCATCCGGGCGATGTCGCCGTGGTCGTAGACGTAAGGCCCGCGCGTCATCGTGGGACACGCGGTCGGCTCGACGGGGTGAATGGCGATGTCGGCCCCGGCGATCTTGTCGGCGATGAACGGGAAGGCGAGGCCGCCGAAGTTGCTGCCGCCGCCCGCGCAGGCGATGACGACGTCGGGCTTCTTGATGCCGATGGACGCGAGTTGCTTCTTCGCCTCCAGGCCGATGATCGTCTGGTGCAGCAGCACGTGGTTCAGCACGCTCCCCAGCGCATAGCGTGTCTTGCCGGAGGCGTCCGAGACCGCGGCCTCGACGGCTTCGCTGATGGCGATGCCGAGCGCGCCCGGGCAATCGGGGTCCTTTGCCAGCACCGCGCGCCCCGCGGCGGTTTCCTTCGACGGACTGGCGACGCACTGGGCGCCCCAGACGCCCATCATCGTCTTGCGCATCGGCTTCTGGTCGAACGAAATCCTGACCATGAAGACCTTGCAGTCAAGCCCGATGAGCTTGCAGGCGAAGGCCAGCGCGCATCCCCATTGCCCCGCGCCGGTCTCGGTGACGAGGTGCTGGATGCCGAACTGCTTGTTGTAATACGCCTGCGGCACCGACGTGTTCGCCTTGTGGCTTCCCGGCGGCGAGACCGACTCGTCCTTCCAGTAAATCTTCGCCGGCGTATCGAGCGCCTTCTCCAGCCATATCGCGCGACGGAGCGGGGAGGGGCGCCAACGGTAGAGGATGTTCAGCACCTCCTCGGGGATGTCGATCCACCGCTCGTGACTCACCTCCTGCTCGATGATGTTCATCGGGAAGACCGGCGCCAGCATCTCGGGCTTGACCGGCGCGCCGTCCGGCCCCAACGGTGGCGGCGGCGGCGACGGCAGGTCGGCGGCGAGGTTATACCACTTCTTCGGAATGTCCTTCTCGCGCAACTCGATCCTGATGTCCTTCATGTCCGCTCCTCTTCCGTCGCTCGTTTGCCCGGTCCTCGTGCCGTCCGCCGGGAGGGCAAGGCATTATGCCAGAAATCCCCTCGCGCCGCAACCCGGAACCGGGAGAAGACATGAGGCCAGAGGTACGGAAAGAACAAGGATCCATCTCGGACGACTCTACCCATATTAGGGCAAGGCGCATATCCTTTCGGCATAACGGCGTTGTAAAGCATCGATATCGTAGATTCCGTGGACTTCATCTGCGCGCCGACACCCTCTCGTCATTTGCCTCTCAAACTATCGAATGCGTTTTTGCGCGAATAATCCCAGAATCCAGGGAATCCACTGAATCCACGAATAATGTGCCACTGGTGATTTTCACCATGTCCCGAGCCTTCCGGACATGCTGTCCCCGCCTCAACCCAACCGCCTATTATGCCACAACACACCCGCCAGTCAAGTCGGTTGCCGTGTATTTCCTCTATTTCTGGATGGGGTCTATGACGGCTGTCGTTACTCGCAGGCGGCGGAGAGGGGGGGGCGACAGTACAGTATTGTCGGAGCTGCGTGGGGGCACCTGCTCTGCTTCGCCACCGGTTCAGCCCCGCTCCGCGGTTGGGCCTTCCAAGCGTTTGACCTGCCGGGGCAGTTTCTTCTGTTCCGATGCAAGCCTGCGTTCGACCTTCTTCACATCCTCCGCTGGGGGGAGGGATTCAGGCACAATGCCGCGATCGACGAGCAGCTTTCGGACCTCGCGGTTGTTCCTGACGTGCTCGTCGGCGATGCCGAATTCGGTGCGCAAGTCGTTCTGCTTGATGTTGAAGTTGGTGATCTCGTTGGCAAAGTCCTTGGCCTTGATGGTGATCGTCGGCAGGAAATCCGCAAGCGGGCGCGCGGGCGGCACGTCGAGTTTGCGTTTCATGTCCTGCGTGGTCCGGCCGCCGAAGAGGGCGGTGTCGCCTTTGCTCCGAATGCGGCCGAAGCTCTCGCTCTCGCGCACCCGGTCGAAGATGACGCCGGAAAGCTCCTTCTCGGAATGCGTGAGCTTCTTTCGCGCGCTCACCCGCTCGGCCTCGGCCAGCCGCTTCTCAATCACTTCCTGCTTGCGCGTCTGAACGGCGAAGTACGTCTGCGCAAACGCAATCTGCTCCTTCGCCGGGTCGCCGTTCTGTGCGATCAGGTAACAGGCATACCGCGTGAGCGCGATATCTTCGATCTCCCGCTTTGCGCCCGAGCCGAGGTCGACCATTTTCGTGATACCACGAAAATGGTCCTTGGGCTCATGGCCGCTGTTCTTGCAGGCGGTTATGGCTCTGTCGATGGCCTTGGCAAAGTTTTCCCATCGCTCGTACCCGAGAAGGAATTGCAGATCCCTCGCGCACCAGAACTCCGTCCCGGTGTCCGGAAACTTCCGAACCATTTCCTCGAAGCTCGAATGCAGCCGCACTACGATTTCCTTGTCCATCCATGCCTCCTTGTCCAACTTCTACGGGTCGCAGCGTCGCAAGATGGATTTCAACTGCGTCTACCGCCATAACTGAGGTCGACCATTTTGCCGGCTCCGGCAAAATGGTCTTCCATCGGCTTCCTCGACGCGCATACAGCGAACGGGGCCTGTCCCTCGCGGTCTGACTCTTCCGCCTGGAACGCGCCGCAGTATCCGATCACAATACTTCCTCCAATCCGCTGGCGTCTCGGTCCGCTGGTCTGAAGTCTGTTTCGAAATTGATATACCGCTCTAACTCAATGGGCCGTGTCTCCCCTATGAGGTAAGCTCTGGCCAGGCAAAGCACAGGACCGTATGCGGAAATCTCCATTCGAAAAGCATCGGCTGCGTTAGTCTTCACAATTGGCGCAGAGAAGAACTTCGGCCCCAGGCTGTACTCAATCCTCTCGATCAAGCCCTCGGTCTTTGGGCCGTCCCCATGCTGATGCACCCAGATGATGATATCTGCGATCTGTCCCGGAGTCCTAGATGGCCGCCAAGTGTGAACAAGGAATAATCCCTTCTGTTCCTCATAATAGAACGAGTCCTCTTGGAGTTGTGGTCGGAATCTCGTTTGCATCATGAAGACCATGGTGAGGAATATAGGCACAAGAACCACACCGCTGATTGACAGGAACCCGCTGACCCATGTTGGGACACGAATCGCACAGGCCCCTGTAATGAGGATCGACTCCAGGAGGATGAGTCCCGCAAACCATACAGCCATCCGTTGAACGGGTTTCGTTATCTTGTGTGGTTCGATCTTTGGCTTTGACATTGCATTGCCCTTTGGTTGTTCCTTCGGGCTCCCGCCTGAGTGCGCGAGCGAACGGACTTCCGATCCGCGTGATAGCCTCTGCCTTCCTGACCGTCCAAAACGGGCAAACAGGCATCACGATTTCGTGATGAACCGCTACTGGTGGAATAGGGGTCCATCGTTAAATGACGACTAGGGTGCGAGCCTCAGTGACAGTAGAAACTGCCCGTGAGCCACATCAGCAGGTGTCTTGTTTTTGTTTGGCATGGGAACATATTAGACAGGCGCTCGACGGGGGCGTCAAGCAATTAACCCATCGGGAGCACTTACTTCACGGGCTTCGCCGGGGCCGTGAAGAGCACTGGCGGGCGAGCCGCCAGTGGCACACAGCCGAAGATACCGGCTCCGGGACTTCGGGGCGGGGAAAAGGCGCAGCGAACGGCCCTTTTTTGATTGACAATTCCCTCCTTCCCGGAAATGATTGTCCAACTTCTTTCCTTGTGGGACCCCGAGCATCGGGGCCTGTCGCTGCCCATGTCATCCCGACCTGTCGGGATGACCTACAAACTCGGAGGAGCCATGAGACGGTATCTGTTGACGGCCGCGGGAGTCATGACCGTTGTGGCGCTGCTGGTCGCGTTTGCCCCCGCTGCGCCTTTTGTCCCCCGCGAGATGCCCGACCGCGGCGTGCTGCCCGCCGATGAGCCGCAGGTCAAGGGCGAAAAGCCCGGCCATGAGAAGGGCTGGGAGATCGACCTCTACGATAACCCCGTCAAGATCTATACCCCCGATAATCTCTACCTTTACGCCAAGGACAAGGCCAATCGGTGCGCCGATTACGGGTTCGTGAAGCTGACCCACGGCATCTATCGCCCGGGCCTGAACGAGAAGCCCGCGGTGGTCGTGGACGCCTATGAAATGTCCAGCCTCCTCGGCGCCTACGGCCTCCTCACCCAGGAACGCGCGCGCGAGGCCAAGCTCATTGACGTCGGCGCGGGCGCGGCGAGTCTGTCGGCGAAGGAGTGCGTCCTGTGGAAGGGCGCTTACTTCGTCCGCGTGTCGCTCATGGTCGAGCTGGAGAACGGCGAAGAGGTGCTGACGAAGTTCGCGAAGGCGACCGCGGCCAATATTCAGGGCGCGACGTGTGTGCCGGAGCTGGCATGGTTCCCGGCCGACCATCGCGTCGCGGCGGGCGATGCCTATGCGGTGCGCGAACTTCTGGGGTATCCGTGCCTCAACCGCGGATTCTCGGTGGAGTATGAGATCGACGGCGCCAAGCTGACGATGTTCGTCGGGATCGTTCCGCCGAACACGGTCATCCATAAGGGCGACAAGGACAAGGTGGTTGACGCCGAGACGAGCTTCCTTGACTTGCAGATGGCGATGGTGAAGGACGGCTCGACGCCGCCGGTGCTGCCGGGGCCGTGGGACGTCGGCTATCGCGCGACGGACCCGAAGCTGGGCCGCGGGCTCATCGCGCGCTCGGGCAACTACATCGTCGGGATCTTCGGCGGCGCCGACGCGAAGGCGGATACGGA
>JBBIVY010000006.1:38316-57937 GCA_037439485.1 Planctomycetota bacterium
ATGGCCAAGTTCCGCCCCACGTTGCCGCTCGATTACATGCTGCGCGCCGAACGCGTCGCGCGGCGGTGGCTGTTGCCGCCGACGGAGAAGCCGTCGCCGACGATCGAGCTGTTCGACTGCAACGCGCGGATCGGCCTCCGGAACAAGCGGCGTCCCGGAGAGCCGGGCGGCGCGGCGGAGCTGGCGGCGGAGATGGCTCGGCTGTCGGTGAAGAGCGCGCTGGTGCGGCATCGGCTGGCGCTTGAAACCGGCCCCGCCGAGGCCAATCGGCGCATCCTTCTCGAAATCGCCGGCGCCAGGGACCTTATCCCCACCTGGTCGCTCCTGCCGGAAGCCACGGGCGAAACGGGCTTCCCGGACGAGGCCGTCGACGCGATGATCTCCAAGGGCGGCCGTGCCGTGTGGCTCTATCCGAAAAGCCACAACTTCTCGCTCAGGCGCTGGTGCGCGGGGCCGCTCCTGGGGGTGCTGGAATACCGGCACGTCCCGGTGTTCATCCCGTGGGACGAGATCCAGCTCGAGGAGCTGGTCGACGCGCTTTCCCACCACGAAAACCTGGACGTCGTCGTCACCGACGTCAACCACCGGACCTGCCGGGTGCTGTATCCGCTGATGGGCCAGTATGCAAACATTCACATGGCTCTCGGCGCGCCGCATTCGCTCAGCGGATTCGTCGAGGAGGTGGTAAAGCGGTTCGGCCCGCTGAGGCTGCTCTTCGGCTCGGGCTTCCCGGACCACGAGATCGGCCCGGCGATCAGCTACCTCCTTTACGCCGACATCAGCGAAGAGGACAAGCGCCTCATCGGCGCCGAGAACCTGCGCTCGTTCCTGTCGGGGGTTTCATGATGTTGTGGGGCAGACATTCCTGTCTGCCGCGAGAGGGGCGCCATGAAGAAGTCGAGAAATTCCAACGTGGGCGGGGACAGGCAGGAATGCCTGTCCTACAATAAGGACTCATGAGCGAATCTCCCCGGACCATCCTGGATCACGCGCGGCTGGGCCTGAAGCTCGACGGCCTGTTCGTCTTCGACGTCCACATGCACCTCGGCGACTGGTTCCAGTTCTACATGCCCGTGCGCGACGCCGCGGGCGCGGTCAAGATCATGGACCGCATCGGCATCAGCGCCGGCGTCGCCAGCGCCCGAAGCGCCGCCGCGGGCTCGGACCTGCGCGCGGGAAACGACCTCGTCGTCGACGCCGTCCGGAAGTTCCCCGGGCGGCTCTACGGCTACATCGTGGCCGACCCGAACGACCCGGAGGGCATGGCCGCCGAGATCGAGCGATGCGCGCAGGAAGGGGTCCGCGCGATCAAGGTCCACCACGGCCACGGGCACGCCTACGACGCGCCCGAGTACGCCGCGGCGTTCGAGATCGCGGACTCGCGGGCGTGGCCGGTGCTCGCGTACGCGGGACCGGTGGCGGTTCTCGATACGCTGGCGGAGCGATATAAGAACATTCGTTGGATCATCGCCCACGCCGCCTCGGCGGACGCGGGTCCGTTCGCGGAGCTTGCGCGCCGGCGCGAAAACGTCTTCTTCGACACCTGCGGCTCGGCGTGCGAATACGGCGCCGTGGAAGACCTCGTCCGCGCGGTCGGCGTCGAACGCGTCCTCTTCGGTAGCGACGCCGTGCTCCTCAGCGCCTCCCAGCAGATCGGCCGCATTCTCTTTGCCCGCCTCACCGACGAAGAGAAGGCCCACATCCTCGGCCTCAACGCCGCGCGCGTGTTCGATATCCCCCTCCCTGCGGAAAACCCTCCTACTCCGTAGGTCAGACATTCACGTCTGATATAGTTCAATTGAATGGACACGTGTCGCATGGAACGAATAGCCCCGTTGTATTCTGAGCCGACCTCTCTGTCCGAATTCCTGAAATCACCCTAACCCCAAGCCAATTCACTTGTTACGACCGGAATTGTCCCTTTCGGGAGCGTGGGATGTTGTCTTTTCTGAACGCGGGACGAAAGTGCGGTGGGAAAGTGCGGAATTTTGGGGAAGGTTTCGTGCTGTGTAAGGCGTGAAGGGACAATGGCTTAGGGCGAGGATGGAATACGGGGGGGCTCGGCATAGGGGGTTTGGCACACGGTTTGCTGGAATACCACCGTGCGGCCGTTCCGGGCGTGGGGTGGGGCGCCTTGTCGGGGGATTTGAGACGGGCCGCGACGGAGGCTCCATGCGATCGATGAAGCGGTGCTCCTGCCTGCTGACAATCGCCTTCCTTGCGTGTCCCTCTATGGCTCACGCCCTTACTCACGCGCGCGCGGCGGACAACATCGCCTATGGCGCGGTGCAGGCGCTGGGATATGACGGCGTCGGGGTCATCACGGCGGTGATCGACACAGCGTACGTCTATCAGGGCCACGCGACGTTCTATACGGCGGTGGACAACACGACGAGCCGGGTGACGAAGCTGGGTTACTACGGCGGGGCGATGGGATGGGGCGGGCACCCCACGGCGGTGGGCGGAATCATCGGCGGGCTGGGGCTGGGCGACGGGACGTACATGGGGATCGCGCCTCGGGCTCAGATCTGGTCGGCGAGCACGTCGGGCAAGGAGCCGGACATCCGCCAGGCGTATCTCGACTTCAGTGCGCCCGACTCGCAGGGGAAGAGTTGTCAGATCTACGCGATGAGCCTCGCGGCGCAGCAGTCGGACGGCGGGCAATACACGCTGACGGCGTTCGTGGACTGGATGGCGACGAATCGCAATTCGCTCATCGCGGTTCCGGCGGGGAACTCGGGCAGTTACATCTGGGTGCCGGGCGGCAACTATAACCAGATCACCGTGGGCGGGCTCGACGCGTCGGGGCTTCACTACGATTCGATCCTCGCGCACGGGCCGACCTCCGACGGACGCTCGAAGCCCGACATCCTCGCCCCCTCGGCGAGCGTCTGGCTTCCCGGTCTCGACGCGGCGCCGAATGACTATTACCTGAACCCCGGCCCGTACACGAGCATCGCGACCCCCTTCGTTACGGGCGTGGCGGCGCTGGTGCGCGAGTACGGCGACCAGCACTCGTGGACGTGGGACCCGCGCGTGGCGAAGGCCGTGATCCTCAACGGCGCCACGAAGCTCAAGGGGTGGACGCACACGAGCACGCAGCCGCTCGACGAATACCAGGGCGCCGGCCGGCTCAACGCGGAATGGACGGTCTATAATTACGCCGCGGGAGAACAGGCGCCGGGGGCGATTGCGCGCCGCGGGTGGGACCTGTGCACGTTCAAGGGGAACCAGACGGAAACCTACACGTTCTCCACGACCGCCAAGGCAGGCTATATCATCTCGGCTACGATGGACTGGTGGCGGTGGTGCTCGCCGACGGACGACAACCTGCTCGGATACAACTGGCAGGTGACGAAGTTCAAGAACCTGGACCTGTATCTCTATAACTCCTCGAACCAGATCGTGGCGCAGTCGACGTCGACGGTGGACTCGGTGGAGCACATCTTCTTCAAGGTGAGCGCGCAGGATACGTATCATCTGAGCGTGAAGATGGCGAGCGGGCATTCCTACGACTGCGAAATCTATGCCCTGGCGTGGAACACGCTGGTTCCGGGCGACGCGAACGGCGACGGGAAGGTCGACATCTCCGACATCACGATGTGGCAGGAGCACTACGACCCGACGGGCCTGGTGGACAATATCTGGACCTTCGGCGACTGGAACGGCGACGGCAAGGTGGACGGGGCCGACCTCGCGCTCTGGCAGGCGAACTATGACCCGACCGGCAGCGGGCTGGCCCAGCCGCTCACCGCCGCGCAGGTGATGGCCATGATCGACCTCTCCGCGACGCCCGGGGCCGAGGCGTATCTTTCGGGCGTGCCCGAGCCGGCGACGCTCGGGCTCCTCGCGCTCGGCTCGCTCGGACTCCGTGCGCTCCGCCGCCGGCGAAGATAGCGGCGTGGCAAGTCCCCTCTACCCACCGCGGCTCCCATCGTCTATAATCATCGGCGCCTGACTCCGGAGACGCCGACATGCCCAATCTCGCCGATGCCATCGTCCTGGCCGCGAAGGCTCACGGGGTGACCGTCGATAAATCGGGGGAGGAGCCGTATCTCCTGCACCCGCTGCGGGTGATGCTGCGCCTGAAAGCCGAGCCCGAGCGCATCGTCGGCGTGCTGCACGACGTCGTCGAGGACACGCGCGTCACGCTCGACGACCTCCGGCGCGAGGGGTATTCGGAGGAGATTGTCGCCGCCGTCAATGCCATATCGCAGCGCAAGGCGCAGGGGGAGAGCTACGAGGATTACCTCGACCGCGTCGCGGCGAATCCGCTGGCGAGGAAGGTGAAACTCGCGGACCTCGCCGACAACATGAGCGACGCGCGCGAGAAGGGCCGCACGCCCCGCATGATGGCGAAGTTCCGCCTCGGCTGGGCGAGGCTGACCGGCGAAGACGCGTCGGAGTAGTCGAAAGGGAAAGCATGGCCATGGCCGGGGGAAGGGTTCCGCGCCGGCGGGGTTTCAACCTCGTCGATATGTGCTCGCTGAGGGAGAGCGGCGAATTTGCGCGGGAGGACTTCGAGTGGATCGCCGAGTGGGGCTTCGACTTCGTCCGCCTGCCGATGACGTATCAGTGGTGGGTCGAGGGCGGTGACGCGCACAAGGTGAGCGAAGCGGGCCTCGAACGCGTGGACCGCGCGGTCGAGTTCGCCCGGGAGTGCGGCCTGCACGTGAACTTGAATTTCCACCGGGCGCCCGGATTCTGCACGAATCCGCCGGCGGAGCCGTTCGACCTGTGGAAGGATGCGGCCGCGCTTGAGGCGTTCCTCTTCCACTGGGGGCTCTTCGCGAAGCGATACAAGGGAATCCCGTCGGGCCGCATGAGCTTCAACCTCGTCAACGAGCCGACCGACGAGGTCGCCCGCGCGGACCACGAACGCGTGATGCGCGCGGCGGTCGCGCACATCCGCGGCATCGACCCCGAGCGGCTCATCATCATCGACGGGCTTTCATGGGGCAAGGATCCATGCCCGGAACTCGCCGACCTCGGCGTCGCCCAGAGCTGCCGCGCCTACTGGCCGCACTCGCTCAGCCATTACGCCGTCCCGTGGCGCAAAGGCGGCCCCGAAATGCCCGTGCCGACGTGGCCCGGCGTCGTGTATCAGGGCGAGGCGTGGGATCGTGCGAAGCTCGAAGAGCATTATCGCCCGTGGGTCGATCTCGCGCGGCAGGGAATCGGCGTCCACTGCGGCGAGGGCGGGTGCTACAGCAATACGCCTCACGACGTGTTTCTCGCCTGGTACCGCGACGTGCTCGAGATCCTGACCGCCGCGGGCATCGGCTGGGCGCTCTGGGAATTCCGCGGCTCGTTCGGCCTGCTCGATTCCGGCCGCAAGGACGTCGCCTACGAGGACTGGCGCGGGCATAAGCTCGACCGCAGGCTGCTCTCGCTCCTGCAGGAGTTTTGACGTGACGGCCGAACGGGCCGAAAGGAGGATGCCATGGGATGGGGAAGGACGTTGCTTCTCGGAGACATCGGGACCCAGATGAACGTGGACGATTGCGCGCGGGACCTGGAGGCGATCCAGAACCAGATCCGCGCGGAGCGAGGGGAGAACCTCTCGCAGAACGAGTTGATCCAGCGGCTTCGCGGCGAGAACGAGGAACTGAAGCTCTACCTCGCCGCGGTCGCGCGGATCCTCATCGCCAAGGGCGTGGTCACCCGTGACGAACTGATGAAGGTCGTCGACGCCGTTGACCGTGAGGACGGTTGCGCCGACGGGCGGTTCGACGGTCCGGTCGTCTGAGCGGATCGACGGCCGTCTTCAGGCGCCAGGTTCGCCTCGCGAGAAGCAACCCCTTGACAGACCGTCCGGAATAGTGTATGAAATACTTACTTGAAACATGCGTTTGAATCCACGCTACGCGTCCTGCCTCTTCGCACCGCAGCGGTTTACGAGGAAAAGACATGGTTCGTGCTTTGTCTGGCCTGTCCGTTCTCGCCGCGATTCTCTGTCTGGCCGCCGGGTGCGCGGTGGACCAGGCGAAGGAGGTCGCGACGTACCGCAAGGTGCTTGATGCGGGCGCGAGGCCGGTGGACTATGACCCTGCCGGGCCGCTGAGCCTCGACAACGCGCTGCAATTGGCGAACCGACACAACGAGCGTCTGGCCATCCAGGGCGAGAATTACCTCCAATCGCTCATCGACAAGGACCGCGCCGTCGCGGCGTTCCTGCCGACGGTGAGCTTTGCGCCGAGCTACCTTCGCGAGGAGCGCACGCGGATTCCCGGGGCGGCGCCGTTCGTTCCGGAGAGGGCGCTCGACCTGCCGTTGGAGGCCGGGGTCAACGTGAACCCGCTGTCGAGCGGCGCGACCGTGCGCGCGTCGCGCGAGGAGGCGAAGCGGCGTCGCGAGGTGCTGCTCGAAGCGCGCTCGGCGGTGCTGCTCGACGTCTCCGAGGCCTATTACCAGATCCTGCGCTCCGAGGCGCAGCAGTCGTTCCTGGCGGGTTCAGTGACGGTGCAGCAGGCGCGGCTGGAGAACGTTCAGAAGAAGCGCAAGGCCGGCGCCGCCCGGGCGCTCGACATCGCGCAGGTCGAAGGCCAGCTTGCCGGCACGCGCGCGCAACTCATCGCCGCCGACACCGACGTCCGCAACGGCCGCTCGGTCCTCGCCCTCGCTTGCGGCGTGTCCGCGGTGAACGGCTCTCTCGTCGACCGGCTATCGGTGCCGGACAATGCGCCGACGATCGACGAGCTTTACTCGGCCGCGCGAACGAGCCGCCATGACCTCAAGGCCGTGGCGAAGCAGGTGGACGTCGCGAGGCGCAACGTCGACGCGGCGTGGGGCCGGTACTTCCCGACGATCGGCCTGGGCGGCGAGTTCTGGGCCAAGCGGCAGACCTTCCCGCCGGACGTGACGTGGATGGGGATGGTCTCGGTGAACTGGCCGATCTTCTCGGCGGGGCTGATCCACGACGAGGTGCGGACGGCCTTCTCGCAGCTTCGGCAGGCGGAACTGGCGGAGTCGTACCAGGCGCGCACGGCGCTGAAGGAGTTGCGCGTCGCGCGGGAGAATTACGTTAATAGCGCCCGGCGCATCGCCGAGCTTCGCGTGCAGGTCGCCGCGTCAGAGGAGGCGCTCCGGGACGCCGAGAAGGGATACCAGAGCGGGCTCAACACCAACGTCGACCGGCTCGTCGCGCAGGACCAGGTGCTCGCCTCCGGGCTCAACCTCCTCAGCGAGGAGCTGACGCGCAAGGTCTATTACCTCCGGCTCCTGCGGGCCGAGGGACGTCTCGATTTCGGGTGCCCGGAACTCGACGCTCCGAGCGCGCCCGCCGGGGCTTCAAAGGACAGGAAGGAGTAGGGGGCCGACATGACACAATCTCCGACGCCGCCGAACGGCGGCAACGGCAAGGGCCGCCATCGCAAGAAGGTCGCGCTCGTCTCGTTCGCGGCGCTCATCGTCGTGGCCGCGGCGGTGGGCGTGCCGTACTGGCTCTACATCCAGACGCACAAGTCCACCGACGACGCGTTTATCACGGGGCACATCACGTTGATCGCGCCGCGCGTGCCGGGGCACGTGCTGAAGCTGCTGGTCGACGACAACCGGTGGGTCCAGGAGGGCGACCTGCTCGTGGAGCTGGACCCGGCGGACTACCAGGCGGCGCTCGATCGCGAGAATGCGACGCTGCATACGGCGATGGCGCGGCTCGAATCGGCCCGCGCGGCGGTGAAGCTGACGTCCATCACGGCCTACGCGGGGCTCGACGAGGCGTCGTCGATGGTGAAGGTGGTGTCGTCCGCCTCCGACACCGCGCGCACGCGCGTGGGCACGGCCGAGACGCGCCTCGAACAGGCGACCGCCGCGCTCGCGGCGGCGCAGGCGGGCGTGGACGAGGCGAAGGCCGCGGTCGAGGCGGCCCAGGCGAAGGCGAATTTCGACGCGTCGGACCTGAAGCGATACGAGGAGATGTTCAAGGGCGAGGCGATCACGAAGCAGGATCTCGACCGCGCGCAGGCGCAGGCGGACATCTCGAAGGCGCAGCTCGAGACGGCGCGGAAGAAGGTGGCCACGGAGGAGGCGAAGACCGCGCAGGCGAAGGCCGCGGTGAAGGGCGCCGAGGACGGGCTCAAGGAGGCGAAGTCGGGTTTCGAGGAATCGCAGTCGTCGGTGAAACAGGCCCAGGCGCGCGAGGCCGGGGCGAAATCGGCCCCCGAGCGCGTCAGCGTCAGCGAGGCGGACGTCCGCGTCGCCGAGGCCGACGTCGAGCGGGCGAGCGCCGCAGTGCGCACCGCGTCGCTGATGCTCTCCTACACGAAGGTCCGCGCCCCCGTCCACGGCCGCGTCACCAACCGCCTCGTCGAGCAGGGCGTCTTCGTCCAGGCGGGCCAGGGGCTCCTCGCCGTCGTCCCGGACGACGTGTGGGTGGTCGCCAATTATAAGGAAACCGACCTCACGAACATGGAGGCCGGCCAGAAGGTCGCGATCACGGTGGACGCCTACCCGGGCGTGAAGTTCACGGGGCGCGTGGACTCGATCCAGTCGGGCACGGGGTCGGTGCTGTCGCTCCTGCCGCCTGAGAACGCCAGCGGCAACTACATCAAGGTCGTCCAGCGCGTGCCGGTGAAGATCGTCTTTGACCCGGCGCCGGACCTCACGCAATATCACCTGGCCCCGGGCATGTCCGTGATCCCGACCGTCGACGTGACGAGCCCGGGCGACGGCCGGGGCAAGCTGCGTCCGAAGGCGGTTGCGCCCGGAGCCCCGTCCTCATGAGCGAAGGTTCGCCCGGCACCGGCAAGTGGACGGTGGCGTTCTCCGTCCTCAGCGGCACGTTCATGGCCGTGATGGACATCTCCGTCGTCAACGTCGCCCTGCCGCACATGATGGGCACCTTCGCCTCCGACCTCAACGCCATCACGTGGGTCGCGACGAGCTATTCCATCGCCCAGATCATCACCGCGACGATGGCCGGGTGGCTCGTCACGCTTATCGGCCGCAAGCGCCTGCTGATGCTCTCCTACGCCGTCTTCATCCTCGGCTCCATCCTGGCCGGCACCTCGCAGACCTTCACGCAGATGCTGATCTACCGCACCCTCCAGGGCATCGGCGGCGGGTGCATCATCCCAATTTCGCAGGCGATCCTCCGTGAGGCCTTTCCGCCGCGTGAGCAGGGCATGGCCATGGCGCTCTACGGCATGGGGGTGGTGCTCGCGCCCGCCATCGGGCCGATCCTTGGCGGATGGCTCACCGACAACTACGGCTGGCCCTGGATCTTCTACATCAACGTCCCCATCTGCCTCTTCGGACTCCTCACCGTCGAGGCATTTGTGGAGGATCCGCCTTATCTCCGCCGCGGCGTTTCGCGCGTCGACGGGCTCGGCATCGTCCTGCTCGCGACCGGGCTCACCGCGATGCAGATCGTCCTCGAACACGGCCAGCAGGTCAACTGGTTCGAGTCGGACTTCATCATCGCCGGCACGGTGATCACCGTCATCTCGCTCACGGCGCTCGTCTTCTGGGAACTGCACGTCGAGGAGCCGGTGGTCAACCTGCGGCTCTTGAAGAACGTGCCGCTCGCCGCGGGGTCGAGCATCGGTCTGGTGTTCGGGATCGGGCTGTTCGGCACGACGTTCATCATCCCCGAGTTCACGCAGCAGCTCCTTGGCTACACGGCCTACGACTCGGGGATGGTGCTCCTGCCGCGGGCGGCGGCGATCTTCCTCATGATGCCATTGGTCGGGTGGCTCTACCGGTACCTCGACGCGCGGCTTTTGGTGCTCGTGGGCATCGGGCTGATCTTCTGGTCCTATTACGCGCTCTATGGGCTCTCGCTCGGCGCCGACTTCCACGCGATGGCGGTGCCGCTGGTGCTCATGGGGCTGGGGATGCCGTTCATGTTCGTGACGCTGACGACGATCTCCCTGAGCGAGATCCCGAAGGCCGACATGACCGAGGCGTCGAGCCTCTACAACATGATGCGTTTCGTCGGCGGCAACATCGGCTACGCGGTGGTCGCGACGCTGGTGGCCAATTACAGCCAGGTGCACCGAGCGCTCCTGATCAAGAACGCGACGCCGCTCAGCCCGGCCTTCGAGTCGGCCGAGGCGCACGCCTCGGCCTTCATGTATCACTACGGCTTCACCGCGCCCGACGCGTCGCGGCACGCCCTGGCGCTCATCAACGGCCAGATCGACCGGCAGTCGGCGCTCCTCGCCTACAACGACGTCTCCATCGTCCTCGGCTGGCTCTTCCTCGGGATGATCCCGTTCCTGCTCCTCCTCCCCGGCCGCCACGCCGGCACCGAAGACGGCGCGCCCGTGGCCGCCGAATGAGCGCGGTTTCACTTGCGCTTTTCGCCCCCGGCGCGGATAATGGAGCGCAGGCCGGGGGACCTTCGAAAGGGGAGAAGTCATGCAATACCGCAGGCTGGGCACGAGCGATCTTCGGGTCTCCGAGATCAGCTTTGGCTGCTGGACGATGGGCGGGCTTAACTGGGTGAACGGCTCGCCGAACGGCTGGGCCGACCCGGACGAGGCCGAGGTGCGCAGGGGCATCAAGGTCGCGCTCGACGCGGGCGTCAACCACTTCGACAACGCCGACGTCTACGGCAACGGCAAGGCCGAGCGGATGCTCGCGCGCTGCCTCAAGCGTCTCGGGGTGAAATCGACGAAGGTGATCATCGCCACGAAGGTCGGCTGGTTCCCCGGCACCGCCGAGAGCGCCTACGAGCCCGCGCACATCCGCCACCAGTGCGAGCAGTCGCTCGTCAACCTCGGCCGAGACCACATCGACCTCTACTATTTCCACCACGGCGACTTCGGCCCGAACGACCGCTACGTTGAGGGCGCCGTCGAGACGGCGAGGAAGCTCCAGAAGGAAGGGAAGGTCCGGTGGATCGGCCTCTCCGCGTATTCTGAGAAGGACTTCGCGCGCCTGGTGCCGAAGATCAAGCCGGTGTGCCTCCAGAGTTTCGCAAGCGCCCTCGACGACAAGTTCATCGCGCCGGGCTCGGCCGTGCAGAAGCTCATGACGAAGCACCCGCTCTCGTTCGTCGCGTTCGGGCCGCTCGCGAAGGGCCGCCTGCTCGATAAGTACAACCCCAAGAAGCCGCCGACCTTCGAGCCGGGAGATCATCGCCGCGGCAACGCGGGCTTCACGAAGGGGGCCCTCGCCGACCTGCACGCGCGCCTGGCGAAGATCAAGAAACGCTTCGGCGGCACGACGGAGGACCTCGCCGCCGTCGCGCTCAACTACGTCCTCGAACAGCCCAACGTCGGTTGCGTCATCCCGGGATTCCGCAACCCCTCCCAGGCCCGCTGCAACGTTCAGGCCGCGGGGAGGCGCCTCTCGGCGGCGGATATCGACTTCATCCGAAAGGTCTTTGCCAAGTCGTGAGCGACGTCATCATCATCGGCGCCGGACCCGCAGGGCTCTCCGCAGCGATCGCCGCGGCGCGTTTGGGGTCCGCCGTCACGGTGCTTGAGAAGAACGACCGCCCGGGGAGGAAGCTCCTCCTCACCGGGGGCGGGCGGTGCAATGTCTTAGACCCGGCGGCCCCCGCGCTCGACGCGCTCGGCGTCTACGGCCGCGAGGGGGCGTTCCTGCGCGACGCGCTGGCGCGGTTCGACTGGGCGGAGTTTCTCCGCTCGCTCGGAATCGCCACGGAGCTTGACCCGGACGACGGGCGCCATTACGTCAAGGGCGGCGCCCGGAAGATGCTCGAAGCGATGCTCGACGCGGCCGAGAAGGCGGGCGCCTGCATCGTTCCCTCGGCGAAGGTGAAGTCCGTCGTTCAGCAGGGGGGCTCGCCGTCGATCTGGGGCGTCGCGCCGGCGGACAGCGACGGGCCCAGGCGTGGGCCGAACTATCGCGGCGACCGGCTCATCCTCGCGACGGGCGGCATCACCTATCCCACGACCGGCTCCTCCGGCGACGCGCTTGCGTGGGCCGCGGCTCTCGGACATCGCATCGACCCGCCCTCACCGGCGCTCGCGGGACTCGCCACCGACCCGTGCTTTCGCGGCCTCACCGGCAACACCGTCCGCGACGCGGAGCTGACCGCGGTCGTCGGCGGCAGGAAAGCAGGCTCGCGACGCGGGACGATCCTCTTCACCCATGGCGGCATCTCCGGCCCGGCCGCGGTGGACTTGAGCCTCGACTTCGCGCGCGCTGCCGGTGCGGTTGGTGCGGCCGGTGTGCCACACCAGCAGGAGCAACACCAGCAGGAGCAGCAGGAAGTCCTCATCGACTTCCTCCCGACGGCGACGATGGCCGACCTCGTGGCGCATCTTTCGAAGCGCGGGAACCATGCCGCATCGCGGGCGCTCGAGGGATTTCCCCCCGCGGCGGCCGCGGGCCTTCCGTCGCGGCTCGTGCTCGAGTTCATTCGCGCGGCGGGCGCCGTGTCGTCGTCGCCGCTCGATCACGCATCGGACAAGTCACTCCGCGCGCTCGCCCACTCGCTCAAGTCCACGCGCCTCGCCGTCACCGGCCTCGAGAATCCCGCGGCCGCCGTCGTCACGCTCGGCGGTATCTCCACGAAGGATGTCAACCCCAAAACGATGGAAAGCCGTCTCGCCCCCGGCCTCTTCTTCGCGGGCGAACTCCTCTCTCCCTCCGGCCCCTGCGGCGGCTATAATCTTCTTCACGCTTTCGCGACGGGCGCGCTGGCGGGCGCGACCCCGGCAGATGGACGGTAGGGCAGGGGCCGCGCGCGTCGCTCACGAGAAGATGCGATGAAGGATCGGCCAGGTCCAGGAGGTCATGACGTAGTCGGTCATGAGGCGGCCGGAGGCGATGAGGACGACGAAGTGGCCGAGGTAATAGACCACGACGACCCCGGCGAGGCCCCAGGCCATGCGCGTGGAGTAGAGGAACCGGTAGAAGGCGAACGGCTTCCTGCGGGCCAGCTCGACCGCGGCGACGGGGAGGGCGGCGGCGAAGAGGGCGGCGAGGAGGAACGACATGGCGTTGTGGGCGGCCGCGGCGGACAGCCGCCCATTCACCAGATCGCAGAAGGCGTGAGTCAGCCCGCAGCCCGGACAAGGAATCCCCACGAGCCCGTGCAAGGGACAAACCACGGGCCCACGGTCCACGCACGGCGCATAGAACCACGCGCCGACGAAGACCGCCGCCGAGACGAGGATCACCAGCGTCCGGTTGCGGATGAAATGTCCGTCCTTCGGCCCGTCCGGCATTACGCGGCCTTCTTCTCGTAGATCTCGTTCACGTGTCCCTGGACGATCATCGCCGCCACCATCGGCACGAAGATGCCGAGGATGAGCAGGAGGGTCGATTTCTCCTTGAGTTCCGGTTTGCCGATGAGCAGACCGAGAGGAGTCATGACGTCGCCGACGAGATAGTAGAAGTAGATGTTCACGGGGTAGCAGCACCCCGCGATGACGGAGACGACCGGGGAGATCTGCTGCTTTCCGGCGACCGCGTTCAGTACCTCCGCCATCTTGATGTTCCAGTAGATGAGGTAGAGCCCGCACGTTACGAAGCCGAGGATCAGCACAAGAATCGGGTCCTGCTTGAACACCGGGATGGGTCTTTGCTCCGTCATAGGTCGCTCTCCTGACGTACGAGTGAGCTTCGAATTTCCGGCTCGGCCGCGCGGCCCGAACCCGGTGCTGCGGCGGCGCCCCTCCGGGAGCGCGCCGTTAAGGCCTGCCTCCCGCATCCCCCTCTATTTCCGGACCATGGATATCAACGCGCATAAACAACTATGCCATGCGCCGAGGCCATTGTCAATTGCTTGTTTTACGGCAGGAACTTCTTGGTGGCCTTGAGTTTCTCGGGCAGATACTTGTCGATGACGTAATTGAGCCCGTACATCGCGAAGGCCTGCTGCTCGGCGCGGACGCCCATCGCGATCATCTGCTCCAGCGCGTCGACCCACGGTTTGTGGTGACGGATGAACGGGTCGTTCTTGATGGCGTCCTTCGCGCGCTTGACGTCCACCTCCTTCAGCGGGTGCGTCGGCAGCTTGTAGTCGATGATGTCCTGCGGCGACACTCCCATGAACGTCGCCTGCGGGACGCAGAAGAATTCGTTCACGTGCGCGGCGTTGCCCGAGCCGACCTTAAGCGTGCGGTAGATGTTCGTGATGCCGTAGGGGTCGCCGTCGGTGAACACGTAGACCGGGATGCCGAGCTGGTCGGAAAGCCTGCGCACGAACCGCCGGCAGGCGCGCGTGGGCACGCCTCCCATCGAGACGAGGATGCAGTTGGCGTCCTTCCAGTAGTTATGCTTCACGAGCCGCTGGAACATGCCCGCGGTCTCGATGGCGATGATGAACTTCGCGCTCGACTCGAACTTCAGGTGCTCGACGGAGATCGGGATGGAATACGCGCCCGAGCCGAAGCGCGTGCAGTCGATGGTGAGCGGCTTGCCCTTGTCGTCGCGGTCGATGACCAGCAGCTTGCCCGCGACCTCGCCGCCATGCTCTTCGGGGATGAACCCGAGCTGTTCGCGGTTGACGGCGAACATCGCCTCGATGTCGTCCATCACGGTGTCGGACTCTTCCTGCTCCATGAACCGCGCGTCGCCCCAGTTCTTGGAGATGTAGTAGGCCTCTCGCTTGGAGGCGATGTCGTCGCCCTCGATGAGCTCCTTGGAGAGCGCCATCATCTTCAAGGACTGCGCGAAGGTCTTCACCGTGCTCACCGTGAGCGTGCGCTCCTTGCTCTTGCCGATGAGCTCGAAGTAGCCGACCTTCGGCGAATAGCGCACGTTCGCCAGCGCCCGTAAGGGCAGGCGCATCTTCGGCTTTCGCTTCTTCAGGATGCTCTGGTAGACGCCGTCGGCTTGCTCGACGATGCGCTTCAAGACGGGTTTCGGCATTGGAGCGGCCCCCTGCGATTTCGGATTCCGGAGTTGAAGGTCCTGACAGCCCGCAAAGCGGGCGGCTGGTTCCAGCCTCGGGCGCAAGCCCGTGGGGCCATGCCGATCCGCGATATGTTTCTTCTTCCTCTTTTCCTGAGCCCGCGCAGTGGGCGATTGAAGCGCCTCAATCGCCTGCTACGCGGGCTTAGGAGGAAATGCAACAGAGAGCATCCGTTTGCGTCCGGGCCCCACGGGCTTGCGCCCGAGGCTTCCACCAGACGCCCCTTGAGGGGCTGACCACGACGCGGCCCGCTCCAGCTCCCAGCCCCCGCGGCGGTGCGGATGAAGTCCTCCTGGATTGTTCACAAGAAGCGAATGCACTCCCTCTTCTTTGTCAGGCAGGAATGCCTGACCCGCACTTGCGAGCCTTCGGCGGCTTCGGCAGGCCGAAGGGCATCCCGAGAGGCACGATCAGCAGCGCCGCGCCCGCGGGTGCGAATATCGCGAACGCCGTCACGAGGCCCAGCGCGGCGGACATGATCCACGCCACCCATTGTGTCTTCGCCGCCCGCGGAAGCCCGAGCTTGAGCCTCCGCAGCAGGCGCCACGTGCGGAACGCGAGCCATGCGACGTAGAGCCCGACGAGCGTCAGCATTCCGACGATGATCCAGACGAGCGTCGGGACGCTTCCTCCCGTCCGCGCGGCGAAGCCGGAGAGCGGCTGCCGCGTGAGCGCGAAGAGGATTCCCGCCTCGCCGACGAGCGGGGCTTCGGTCGCGTTCGACAGAAGCCTCGGCAGCGCGAGCGTTCCGTCCGGCAGCGGCCACGATACCGCAATCGCCTCCGCGGCCAGGGGTTTCGCATGGTCGAACCGCCCGTTCACGCGCGCGGCGGCAAGGCCGAAAGCGTCCGCGCTGATGCCGTGCCCGGCGAGGACGGGGCCGGCGTCGACGTCGAGCCACCAGTCGTATCCGGGTACCTCCGCGGGCAACTCTCGGAACCCGTCGGCGGTCCATCGATGCTGCCAGAAATGCTTCTCATAGATCGCGTACCACTCCGCCGACGCCTCGGGCCAGACCTCCGGGGCGAAGATGCACAGATACGAGTTGCTGCTGCCGCGCGCGCGGACCAGCGTCCTGCCGGTGCGCGAATCCGCCTGGAACGGCACCAGCGCGAGCGTGTCGAGGTTTCTTCCCTGGAACCCGCGGAGCGCGCGCTTCGCGAACGCCGAGTGGTCCGTCCCCAGCACGGCATCCGCCCGGCGGATCGTGGCCACCGCCGCGACGACGTCCGTGTTGTAGCACTGGCCCGGGTAGTCGTCGATGAGCCCCGTCGTCGAGTTGTCGATCTCCGCGGCGAGCGCCTCGGTCTGCGAGCGCAGCGTCGCCAGGTGCTTCGTCTCGCCCGTCAGCCGGTAATGCGCCGTGAGCGAGCCGATGATGAGCATCCGGTAGAAGCAGTCCTCGCGCGTGAGGTAGTCGTCGCCCCAGTACTTGCGCACCCATCCGGCGCTGGCCGGATCGAGGATGAGATCCTTCGCCGCCTCCACGGCGGCCCGCGCGAACTCCTTCGGCGCGACGGGGAACCGCGACGGGTCTTTCTCCCACGCCTCCTGGAGCGACTCAACCGACCAGACGTAGAACGCTGAGCCGAAGACGGGCCACTCGGAGCCGGAGATGTCGGTGACGGGCGTATTCGCCCCTCGTCCGGAGGCCACGTGGCGGCGCGCCCATCGCTCGTATCGGGGCGTCAGCTCGCGGAAGAGCTTCCACGCCGCGCGCCCGACGCCGGGCTTTTCAAGCGCGCCGTCCGTCGCGTCGCGCGCAATCGTCCCCGCCGGGATGAGAAAGAACCACAGCGCCACGAACGCCAGCGCCGCGGCGTTCACGACGATCATCGCCCTGAAGGCTCCGCGCACGGCGTCCTCCTACGCTTCTTCGGGCTTCGGCGCGGAGTCGGGCGCAGGCTTCGCCTTGGACTTCACGGGAAGCGTGGATTCGTCCTCGTCGTCCTTCCACGTCCCCACCTTCGCCGCCTTCGCTTCGCCCGGCTCGATGATGCGTTCGTCGTCCACCTGCACCGAGCGCGTCTTTTCGAGCACGATGCGCAGGCGCGAGATGATGGTCTTCTGCTGCGCCTCCTTGAGGCCGAGCATTTCGGTGAGCGCCTCGGCGATCGCGGGCATGTAGGTCTCGATGTACGACCGCTTCTTCAATTCGTCCGTCTGCCGCGCGCGCCGGTTGACGTGCGAGCCGAGCCGCCGGCCGACTTCCTGGAGCCCCAGGCGGATCTCCTTGATGATCTCCGGGTAATGCGCGATGGCTTCCTTCGACTCGCTCGTGAACGGCACCCACACCGAGGCGAGGTGGACGACGACCACCGCCGGCCCGGTGGGCAGCGCGCCCTTGCCCTGGGCGAGGCCGTAGCTCTTCCAGTTGTTTGCGATCATCGCGCGGCAGATCGCGCACGCGCTCTGCTGATAGAGGAGCGGCACCCGGTTCGCGAAACGCAGCACGCGCACCAGCTCCTCCTGCGGGAACTTGGCGCCGCCATAGGCGAGCCCGACCTCCACCTGGAACGGGTTGCCGCGATAGACCGCGGGCGGGCGGGTACATGCGGCGTAGAAGTCCGCGGCGATCACGTTCTTGAGGCCTTTCAAGATCTGCTCCTCGCCGATGGGGGAGAGGCAGTCCGTGGCGGGGTTCATGATCTTCACGCGCTGGATGGCCTCAAAGAGCCGGTCGGCCTCCTGCCTGGCAATGCGCGTCGGCCGCGCGCGGTCGTAGAGCTTCGCCTCCTCGCAGATCTTTGCCGCCACGGCGGACGAGACGCGGCTGAACTCCTCCTGAAGGAACCCCTTCAGCGTCCGGCTCGACGTGTCGCGCAGCATCTTGATCAGCACGCCCAGCTCGACGCCGTGCGGGTGCGGCTTGATGGCCTTCGGCTGCGCAGGGAGCTGCCCCGTCGCGCGCTCGTAAGTCACCGTCTGCTCTTCGGGCGTCTTGTAGATCATCGTGACGTGCGGGTTGGCGATGGCGGTCTGTTCGAGGTACTCATCGATGGACTGGCGGCCTTTCTGATACTTGCCCTCGAGCTCGATGGTGACGACGGTGCCGTGATGGCGGTCCCACGTGACCTCCTCGTCCTTGATGATCTCGGGCGAGTTGGTCTTGGTGTCGATCTGGATCTCATAGTAATGCGCCTTCTTCTGGCGGCCCGTGCGCGAAGTGATCTTCATCGACTGGCCCGTCGTGAGCAGGCCGTACATCCCCGCCGCGGAGATGCCGATTCCCTGCTGTCCCCGCGACATGCGCAGCCGGTGGAATTTCGACCCGTAGAGGAGCTTGCCGAAGATGTTGGGGATCTGCTCCTTCACGATCCCCGGCCCGTTGTCGCGCACGGTGACGACGAACCGGTCTTCCTGGAGTTGCTTCACCTCGATCTCGACCTCGGGAAGGATTCCCGCCTCCTCGCACGCATCGAGCGAGTTGTCGACCGCCTCCTTGATGCACGTCAGGAGCGCCTTCCGAGGGTTATCGAACCCGAGCAGGTGCCTGTTCTTCGCGAAGAACTCGCTGATGGAGATCTCGCGCTGCGACGCGGCCATGGTCTCGGCGGTGGCGTACTGGTGGGCGGGTTCGGGGGCGGGCTGGGGTGGGGGGTGTTGTTTCTTCTGTGGTTGTTTCTTCGCCATGGGGCGGTCCTCTCGTCTTGTGTCCCACCGTTGAAACGGTGGGCTATTGACGTACCGTCCCGCAGGAGCGGGACGGGAAGAAGATAACGAAGGATACTACACGGGAGGGCCGTGAGGGGCAACAGTAGAATACGGTCCGCGTTTCGCGGACCTTCCAACCGTCCCGCTTCTGCGGGGCGGTACGCTAATCACCCAGGAGTTCACTCTTGGGCCAGACCCAGCGGTCTCGTTCCGCCGGTTGCTGTCGCGAATCGTCACAGCCTTCAGCCCGTCCCGAGGCCGGCCTCGTCCACCGGGTGATGCCGGCGGAACTCCTCGCGCTCCTGCTCCAGCGTCTTCTTTCGGTGGTGTTCCTTCTGATGGGCGATGTAGGCGCGGGTCCTGTTCAGCACCGACGGGCTGACGCTGAACGCGGCGCAGCCCTCCTGCCACTCGAAAGCGCTCATCCCGGCGGCCTCGTCATGCAGCCATTTCGACGACCCGCCCTTCAGGAGTTGGACCGCCTCGGAGACCGCGACGGTGCCCGGCAGCGACAGGATGACGTGAACGTGGTCCTCGGTTCCGCCTGCGCAGAGCAGCTTCATCCCATGCTCCCGCCCGATGCCGCCCAGGTATTCGTAGAGCTTCCCCTCGACCTCCGCCGGTATCAACGACTCGCGGCCCTTCGTCCCGCTCCCGCGGGACGGTACGTTAATCTCCCAGGAGTTTACTCCTGGGCCGCCCCCTTCACCCACCCCTCCGCCTTATTATACAGATACGCCGATGCGATCATCAGAACGCCGAGGGTGAAGAACGAGACGATGCGATAGAGCGGGCCGATGTCGGAGAGGTCCACAATCACCAGCTTGAGGCCGGTGACGGCGAAGAGGGCAAGGGCGGCGAAGCGGACGCCGCGGAGGCGTTTCCAGAAACCGGCGCCCAACATCGCGGCGGCGTACAGGGCCCAGACGATGCTGAGCGACATCTGGGCCATCATGGGGGCGCGCTTGGGGTCGGCGTTGAGGAGGCACCAGCGGTAGGGCTCGACGCTGAGGATTACGAGCAGCCCCGCGACGGTTGCCCAGAGGAGGAGCCGCCGCACGGCGACCTCGCTCTCGCCGAGAGCGTTCTTGTCGCCGTAGAGGAGCGCGACGCCGAGGAACCCCGCCG
>JBBIVY010000007.1:0-17223 GCA_037439485.1 Planctomycetota bacterium
GCGAGGTCACGAGCATCAGGGCAATGGCCATCAGCATCCACCGTCGCATGGAGCCCCCTTCCTTCAATTGATATACTACTTCCAAGATGCGCCCGCGTCAAAGCGAAAAACCGTGGGCGTGACTCGTCTTTTGCTAGGGATTTCAAGATGGTGTCCCCCCGAAACATCGGCGGCAGGCTAGGGGAGTATGTGGGGTTCGCGAGGTCAGAGAAGTGGCCGTATCATTGGGTGACAACGTGCGTGTGGCCCATGTCTTCTTCCCATGCATCTCGGATCCCCCAAGCTTTTGCCCTTGCCAAGGGGAACCGGAATCGTTGCCGGGTAGAATGGGAAAGGATTAGCATGAGAATTGGTTTGTTGGTTAGGCAGTGGAGGAAGGGCGAAACACAGTGGGCCCGGGACCCTTTCCGTCAAATGCGGACTAGCTCTTTTCCTTTTCTAGCATGAAATCCTCCATCCTCTTTAGGAGTATTGACTCATAGAGCTGGTCTTGTTCTCTCTCGGCCTCCAGCTCTCTCTGAATGCTTTCTATCCTAGTTTCGATTTCTGTTTTGCTCCTTCTGGTTCTCTTGGTCAAGAAATCGTAAGCAATGGGAATAAGGCCCAAAATAACCCCAGCGACCGTGCTAGTGGCGAGGAAATAGTAACGGTCACCGCCCGCTATTAGGGACACGCTCACAATCGCAACAGTGCATAACATCACACCCAAAGAGAGCAATATGGCTCGGCGACTTCTAGTACGCGTTTCGAGCCTAACACGATACTCCTTCAGTTCAGCCAGCATTTGAAGGAGGCTCGTGATTCTGTCCTCACTGCGCACCTTCTTAAGTTTCACCTCTCCCAATAGGGTCTGTCTTAACTTGGTCTGAACTGCCTTCAGTTCTGGCGCCTCGTTCCTCAGCAATTCAGATGTAGTGTCAAGAAGTCCAAAGAGAAAAGGCGTTGGCTTCGCGACGTCAACCGGGATATCGCGAAGTGCAAATGCCTTCCGGACTTCAAAATCGAAGGGCAGGGGCGTAAGGTGGTCAAATGAGGTCAAATAGTCTTTGATCGCTCGGAAACTCGCGATCTCTTCCTTGTTGAGTTTGTTAACAAGGAACTTCATAGGGGACGTAAGTTCGTCCCTCACTTCATGCTCAAAATTCCGCGATGCTGCAACAGATATTGGGTCAGGCTCGGAAACGAGGATGACCACGGAGGATAGTTTGGCCGCATAGCGTGTAGTATATGTTGGTCCGGCTTGCGTGTCTATAATTACATAGTCGTAGGATCTCTGACGCACAAGATGGATGAGGTGATCGAGAGTAAAGGCCATAAGACGGCTATCTTGGCAAATCTCCCAAGACTTCTTCTTGAATTGGGTTTTCGAGGGCACAAAGTCTATATTCGGGTCAATCGCCAGGATCATCGTGGCAGGGTCAGGGACGACAGCGAAACTCCTTGCCTTAACGACACCTGCGAATTCCATAATGCCAAAGGCACGATCATCGTATTCGGCAAAGAAATAGGAGGCGCCGTGAGTCTCGACATCGAAGTCTATGAACAAGACCTTCCGCCCGATGGTGCTCAAGATTCGTGCGGTAGCTAGAGCAACACTGGTCTTACCCGCGCCGCCCTTCCCGCTTACAAATGTTAAGATGCGAGCTTGGGCCTTAGGTCTTTCGGTCATAGTGGGCCATCCCCTACAGTTTGCTCATTCTCTTCACTTCTTCCTCTTCCCGTTTGGAGTCGCCAGTGGATTCAACTGGCTTGGGGGGGCGTGGCTGTGTCTCAGATCTTGCGAACGTTCGGACGGCTAAAGCCCATACCAAGACAATTGCACCCATGAGCAAGACTATGGCACCCACAAAGACTTCGCGACCCTTTATCGTAGAGACGAGGATTTCATGAATCAAACGGGGGAGAATCCAGATAACGGTCAGAACTGCAAGCGTGACTGCCAGAAGGCCACCCGATAATTTCGCTATATTCTTCCAGAATTCCTTGTCCATGAGATTGTCGGCGGCCTCCAGGGAAGGAGATATTCTAGCCCCGGCACTGTGTTCATCAGGAAAATATCGGGTTAAGAAGCCCCTAGCGAATGCTCCAAGGGCAAGGTTATTGTCTCAGAAAGTCCAGAAGCGTCAAGTGGAATCCAAGAGTATCCCTAAAACGCCTCTCGGGCTTCAAATCCTGTGCGTTCTTCTCCTAATTCCGGCAGACGCAGCATCGGGCTGAGGTCCATTGTCACCGGTTTTGTACTGCTTCAAACTACTTCTGGAGCCCGAGCGATGGGGAGATGAAGGCTCCGGCTAATAACCCATCTTGAGTCTAGAATGGGCTGGAGATACGGTAGAAACTCCAGACCATGGCTCAAGGAGCGGGCCAGCAGGGCCGCCAATATCCTACAGGTTGCATGAAGGCTGCTTGCGGCCCAGATAGTGTGTTTAGCCGAGACCCCGTGACATCCCCCAAGAAGAACCCCTAGCGTCTACAGGATAGGGAGAGAATTCTCGGATTCCCAGATTGACAGCCATGTCATGCATGATATACTAGCGCGTCAGTTTTCATCGGCACGCAGTCAAAAGGAGGCAATCCCATGGGGGGCAGACGAATGGGTGACGTTCAGGCGGAGAGGACGTTCATTGTGGGGGTGATTCACGCGGCGAGGGTGGCGCCGGATATGGTGGAGATGGCGGAGGAGAGGGACTTTACGGAGCCGAGGTTGAGGCTTATCTTTCGCGTGGCGAGGGGCTTGTCGATGAACGGAGAGCCGCCGGATCGGATGGCGGTTAGGCGGGCGATGGAGGAGATGGGACAATTGAGTCCGGAGGATGAGAAGCTGCTGGAGCCGCCGAGGGGGGTGAGCGAAGAGGTGCTCATCGAGCGGGCCTGCGACGCGGCGGACAGGATGTGCGCGCTATCGCACGGGGTGAGCGCGCCGGGACTGGCGCGCGTGGACCTTGGCGCGGGGGCGGCGAAGGAAACGGGGACGGGGACGCCGGGCGCGTGGCCGAAGCCGACGTGGGAGAACAGAGACCTTGCGCTCGACGGCTTCACAACGGTGGTCAGGGAGGAGTTCCAGTTGCGCTGGCTCTGGCCCGGGTGGCTGGCGCGGGGCGCGTTGACCTTGCTCGCGTCGAGCCCGGGCGAGGGAAAGTCCGCGGTCGCGCTGGAGGTGATTCGGTGCGTGACCGGACAGTCGAAGACGTGGCCGGATGGGGGCTTCTGTGGCTTATCCGGCTTGTGTGGCGCACCAGCAACACCAGCCACGCAAGCCGCACAAGAAACCGTGATCCTCGTCGAGACCGAGGCCGCGGAGGCGATATGGAGGAGCCGGGTGGCGGCGTGGGGGATAGACACGTCGCGGCTGAGGGTGTTCGAGTCGAAGAACGGGGAGATGGGGATGGCGCCGCTACAGCTCGAACGGGAGGAGGACCTGCTGGCGCTCGACTGCGCGGTGACGAAGACTCACCCGGCGCTGGTGGTGATCGACTCGCTCTCCGGGGCTCACGGAGGCGACGAGAATACCGCCGCGATGCGCTCGCTGATGCTGAAACTCGCCCGCATTGCCCGCGATTCGCAGGCGGCTATCCTCGCCGTCCACCACTTCCGCAAGGCGAGAGGCGCGGAGTCCAACTCGGCGGCGCTCGACCGGCTGCGCGGAAGCTCGTCCATCGGCCAGGTCGCGCGGTGCGTGTGGGCCATTGACCGCCCGGACCCCGGCGACCCCCGGCGGCGGCTCGTGCAGGTGAAGAACAACCTGGCGCCGATGCCGGAGGCGGTCGGGTTTACGATCGGCGCGACGGGAGTGTCGTTCGGGAAGGCGCCGAAACCGACCACGCAGGCCGAATCCGCGGCGGAGTTCATCAGGACGCTTCTGGCTGCGGCCCCGCTCGGCGCCGCGGAGGCCAGGCGGCAGTGCAGGGAGGTCGGCTATGGCGATAAGACCGTCTGGAACGCCACCCGCATTCTTGGCATTGTGAAGACGCGCGAGACCCAAACCGGCCCGTGGCTCTGGTGTCTTCCCGAGGCTGAAAGACCCCGGGGGACCCCGACAGAGTGAAATGCAGAATTCCACGTGGATGTAGGAAATACAGCCCTAAGCCGGATCGGGGGTATGAGTGGAGGAATTCTGGGAATTCTGGGGAATTGTGGAGGAATTCTGGAAGGATTTGGCAAATGGCGCACTTCCGCCTTCGGAATCCGCCGCGTTGGGAGGGCCCACGGCGGCCGTAAACGGGTTTGGCGCTTGACTTTCGAGGGCTCGACGACTAGGATATTTTCGTCGATTGTGCCGGGGTAGCTCAGTTGGTAGAGCAGCGGACTCATAAGCCGCGGGTCGCGGGTTCAAGTCCCGCCCCCGGCACCATTATTCTCTCGGTGCCGACCATCGCCGCAAGCCATTTGCCGGACACTACTTGCGACGACTCAATTCCGGCTGGGGGCCTTTTCGTGCGCCTCCTCTACGCCGCCTTTGCGCTCATTCTTGCGCTCGCTACGCCCGCCCTCTTCGCCGAGGCCCCCCCTGCCCCCGACGTCGACACGCTCGTTTCCGCCTGGTTCGACGCCCCCGACGACGCCTCCCGCGCCGCGGCGCTCAAGGCCCTCAAAGCTTGCCAGGCCGCCACGATTGACGCGGTTGAGGACGCCGTCCGTCGCGGGGTATGGTATAAGCCTCAAGACCCGGGCGAGTCGACGCAGACGATCATCAACGAGTTCACCAAACAGGAGACCGACTGCGCATTCTGGGTGCCGCCCGATTACGACCCGAAGAAATCCTGGCCGGTCCTCCTCGTCATGCACGGCACCGGAGGCAACGGGCCCGATTTCCTGAAACGATGGCTGCCCTACGTCCGGAAGCGCGGCATGATCGTCATCGCCCCCACGCAACTTTCGGGCGTGGACAAGATCAACGGGAAGCCCCTCGGCAAGGGCGCCGGCTACGGGGCGACGGAGATGGAGCGCTCGACGGTGATCTCGGCCCTTCACGCGGCGCGCAGGATCTACAACATCGACAGCGACCGGGTCACCCTGACGGGCGTATCGATGGGCGGACACGCGACGTGGGACAGCATGATCCAGCGGACGGACTGCTTCGCGGGGGGAATCGTAGAGGCGGGGGTGCCGCTCGTGGAGGGTTTCCAACTCGCGCGCACCGTGTCGCTGGCGAACCTGATCCAGCCGAGGCTGTGGGTCATGCAGGGCACGCCCGACAAGGACCAGCCCGCGATGAACACGGAGGCGACAGACCTCTTGAAGAAGCTCGGCGGAACGGTGACGTATCACCAGATCGAGGGCCGGGGGCACGGCAGCTATAGCGACGAGAGCGACGCGGCGCTCGATTGGGTGATGCCATCGACGCGAGACCTCTATTGCCGGCAGGTCACCAAGATCACCCACCACGCGATTCACGGCCGGGCCTACTGGCTGCGCATCGACAAGCTGAAGGACGTGGAGTGGGACCCGCGCGCGAAGATCGAGATCCACACCGACGCCGCGCTGAGCCGGGAGGAGCAAATGGCCAAGGCCCAGGACTACATCCGCAAGCACTTCGGCACGGTCGAGGCGAAGATCGCCGGCGACAACCTCATCGAGGTGAAGACAGGCTACGTCAGCGAGTTCACGCTCTTCATCCACCCGAAGCTCGTGGACATGTCCAAGCCCATCACGATCCGCGTCAATGGGCGAGAGTACAAGAAGACCGCGAAGCCCGACGTCGGCTTCATGCTGGACGAGGTGCGTAAGGACATGGACACGAAGCGGACGTTCTACGCGGCGGTCAAGATGAACGTCTATTGACCGAAACGACGGGGGCGCATCGATGATTTCAGCGTCGAGAGCACTGGTTCCGGCCATCCTGGCCGCGTCGCTCCTCTTGGCCTCGGGCTGCGGCGCCCGGCGGGACCACGAGGCGGTCGTGAAGGACACCATCGCCATCGTGAACGAGCAGGCGGATATCCTCTCCACCGTTCACGACCAGGCGACCGCCGCGGCGGTCATCGACAGGTTGCTGGCGTTGAATCGCAAGGCGATGCGGCTCAAGGGCGAGATGCTTCGGATGCCTCCTCCCACTCCCGAAGCGCAGCAGCGCCTGGCGGGCTATCAGACGGACATCGCGAAGGCCGTCGGCCGCCTGAACGCCGAGCAGGCCCGCATCGAGCGCGAGGCCGGCAAGGGCGTCCTCCGCCAGATCGACGACTCGCTGCGCAGGCCGAATTAGCGCTGCGCCGGCTTCATCCGCGCGTCCCAGGGCTCCACGACGCGCGCACGCTTCCCCACCGCGCCCAGGCAATCCGGCAGGTCGAACTTCTCCAGCACGCCATGCAGGAGCGACGACGCAGGCCACTCATACACGGCCGCCTGCGTCAATTCGTGCCAACTCCCCAGCGCGTTGAGGAGCGTCACCTTTCGCGGCCGCTCGTCGAGCGTCGCGGCAAGAAGCGCGACGAGCGCCCCCAACCCGCGGCCGACGAGGTGGATGTCCTTGTAGCCGAGCGATTCGAGCCAGTCGAGCGCGCTGAGGGCGTCGTGGACCCGGCGGCCCAGGAGCGGCTCGCCCATCATCAGCGCCTGCGAGTGATGCAGGTAATCCGAGCTGAACGGCCCCGTCGTCGAGTCCGCCTCCCCCAGGATCGGCTGCGACTGGCCGACGCCGCGGACGTCGAGGCCGAAGACCGAGCCGCTGCCGGCGATCAACCGCTTCACCTTCGTAAGCGTCAGGTCCTCGTGCGCCGAGACGTGCGGGACAACGAGCGCGCAGCGATTCCCCCTCGCGGGCGGCAGGCGCCAGCCCGGAGGATCGGCGGCGGTGACCACGGCCTGGATGCCCCGCTCGGTGTCGAGCGCGAAGTTCTGAAACCGCAGCGTCCCGACGCGCATCGTGGCGAGCATCCGGTGATGAGGCGGGCCTTCGCGTTTCGGCAGCGCGAGGACCTCGGCGAGCATCTTCCGCAGTTTCGCCGCGGGGACATGTCCGCGCTTTCGCGCGAGCGACGCGGCCTTTTCGCGGGTGAAGTCGATGACGAGCTTCGAGCCCGCGCGGCGGACGCTCCCGTACTTCGTCGCCCACAACTCCTCTTCGGCGGCGAGGGCCAGTTTCGGCTCCTTCGAGCCCGCCGCAACGCCGGAATGCTGCGAGAAGAAGGCATACATCGCCTCGCGAAGCTCCTGGGAATACCCGTGCGTGCCGGAGCCCGCGTAGAGCTGGAGGTTGTGCTCGGCGCCCAGCAGCTTCCAGATGCGCCGGAGGTCGTGGAAGGCCTCGACGGTGCCGCGATAATCGAAGAAATCGTCGCGCTGCGCGAGGATCACGACGGGCTTGGGCGCCGCGGCGATGAGAATCTCGGGTTCGTCGATGCCCGCCGCGATGATCCCCGGCGGAATCTGCTCGGCGTCGGCCGCGCACTCGTTTTCGAGGTTCGCCAGAAACGTCGTCACAAAGCACCCGGGCGCGCCCATCGTGATGCGGTCGTCAAGCCCGAGCATCCAGGTGGACATCGTGCCGCCGCCCGAGATGCCTGTGACGCCGACGCGCTCCGGGTCGATCTCCGGCCGCGACAGCAGGTAATCGAGCCCGCGTATGGCGTCCCACGAGCGCCACATGCCAAGGAAGTCGCCCGCGAGCATCAGTAGGTTGCCGATCATGTTGTGCTCGGCGCAGAGGCCGAGCTTGCAGCGGCCCTCGGCATTGGGATATTGCACCCGCTCGCCCTGGCTGACGGGGTCGATGATGAGGCAGACGAAGCCCTTCATCGCAAGCCCATGCCCGAACGACTGGTAAGCCTGCGACGCCTTACCGTTGTCGCTGTGCCCGCAGAGACCGAGGACGCACGGAGCCTTACCGGCGAGGCGCTTCGGCACGTAGAGGTTCGCCGAGACGAGGAACTCCGGTCGGCTCTCGTAGAGGACCTTCTCGATGCGATAGGTCGGCCGGTCGAGCGCGCCCGTCACCCGCGCGTTGAGCGGCGTCCTCTCGGGCCACGGGCCGAACGACGAGCGCACCGCCTCGCGCACCTCGCCCTGAAGGCGTAGCGCCTGGGCGCGCGTCTTCACCTTCGCGCGCAACTCGCGCCGGGCCCTGTGCCACTCGCCGAGCCGCGCGACGTAGTACTCCTGAAGCATGTGAGGGTAGCGGTGCAGAAGGACGTCCATGATCTCTTCTCCTTCACCCCTCCCCCTCAAGGGGAAGGTAGTACGCTGTCACATGACTCTTTGGCTATGGCGGCTGTAAGGCCCGAAGGGCCGACAGAGTCTAGCCGGGGGCGTAAGCCCCCGGAGTCGGAATCCCCCAACGCCACGCCCGCCCCGGAGGGGCGGAAGAATTCGCCGGGTTCTTTCGTCCCGTTGGGACTCAGAGGGAATTGAAACCCGGCTCCCGGGGGCTTGCGCCCTCCCGATGCATCGGGACCCTTCGGGCCGGAAAGCGGCCGCCACTCCCAAAGAGTCCTGTGACAGCGTAGTAGGGCAAGGGTGAATCTCACAAACTCAACGCGCAATCGGCCTTCGGGAGGGTTTCCCCCCGTGAGTTCTCTTCGAGCGTCTGCCGGCGCTTCGCATCGCGTCGCCCGGCCGTCGGATGCTTCACCCTCTCCCTACCTCCCCCTGAGGGGGAGGCGTTCTCCGCCGGACTGCTCCATGAAGTTGCGCAGAATATCGTAGCCGACCTCGGTGAGGAAGCTCTCGGGGTGGAACTGGACGCCCTCGATCATCAGCGTCTTGTGGCGCATGCCCATGATCTCCTTTTCGGGCTCCGTCCACGAGGCGACGACGAACTCCTTCGGCATGTGCTCTTGCCGCACGACGAGCGAATGATACCGCGTCGCGACGAACGGATTCGGAAGCCCCGCGTAGACCCCTTGCCCGTCGTGATGGATCTCGCTTGTCTTGCCGTGCATCAGCCGGTCGGCGCGAGTCACCTTGCCGCCGAAGACGTGCGCCATGCACTGGTGGCCGAGGCACACGCCCAGGATCGGGATCCTCCCCGCGAAGTGCAGCAGCATGTCGTTCGACACCCCCGCCTCCAGCGGCGTGCATGGCCCGGGCGAGACGATGAGGTGCGAAGGCTTGAGCGCCTCGGCCTCGAAGGGCTTGATCTTGTCGTTGCGAAACACCTTGACGTCCGCGCCCAGTTCGCCCAGCCGCTGAACGAGGTTGTAGGTGAACGAATCGTAATTGTCGATGATCAGGATCATGACTGCCCCGCCTTTTTCGGCAATCCGGCCGCCGGGACTTGAATGTAGGGCGCCTCCTTGTGGGGCGCCTCTTCGAAGCTCGATCCGGCCCACAAGGGGCCGGGCTACATAAAGAAAGACCCGATCACGGCGCCGACTCCCGCAGCGCCGGGTAAAGCCGCTTGTATCGCTCGAACGTCCTCGCGTAGAAGTCGCTCCGGTCGCCGTTCGGAGGAACCGACTCGTCCGGGTTGACGCAGAACTCGACCGCGGAGGCGACGCTCCCGTAGACGCCGGTGCCGATGCCCGCAAGCATGGCGGCGCCCCTCACGGCGGCGTCCACGTCCGCATGGGGCCGGACGGTAAGCCCGAGGACGTCGGCCTTGATGCGGCACCAGTCGCGCAGGCGCGCCGGGGGGCCCGTCACGTTCAGCTCCGTCAGGCGGATATGCGATTCGGCCAGGAGCAGCGCGTTGAGCTTCATCTCGAGCGCCAGCCCCTCGATCGCGGCGCGGACGATCGTCGCAGGCTTCGTAGAGGAACTCAATCCCACGATGCTGCCGATGGGCCGCGCCTCGTGATAGGGAGTGCCCGAAGGCCCGAAATACGGCAGCACCAGCAGGTTCGTCGGCCGCTCGTCCATCCCCGCAACCAGCCGATCGAGCGCGGCCCGCTCCTCCGCCGATGACGCCGGCGCGGCGCCGGCTCCCAGCAGGTTCGCCAGCCACGTCACCATGCGTCCGCCCGTCGGGTTGTCGGCGACGGCCACGAACATCCCCGGCACGACATGGGGAGTGCACGTGAAGCCGTTCTTGAGCATGCCGGAGTCGACCACGGGCTCGTGCAGCGCGGCGGCCAGGTACTCGACGCCGTCGGTGTCGTTGATCGCGCGGCCGCCGGAGACGGCCCCGACGCCGAGCGCGGCGACGGCCCGGTCGTATCCGCCCACGACGAACCTCACCCCCGCCGGCAGGCGCAGGTCTTCCGCCGCGCGGCGGCTGATCTCGCCCAGGGCCGTCCCGGCCGCTCGAACGTCGGCGAGCTTCTCGCGGTCGATGCCCGCCTCGTCGATGATGCGGTCGGCCCAGACGCCGTTGACGACGTCGAACATCTGCGTGCGGCCGGCGAGGCTCGGGTCGGTCACGGGGCCGGGGCCGAGATGGTCGGCGAGGTAATCGTGCCAGCCCATGAATTTCCAGGCGCGGTCGAAGTCTTCCGGCCGCGATGACTTGAGCCAGAGGAGCCGGACGAGCGCCGGGTTGGACGCCGGGGGCATGCCGGTCAGGCGCATCACCTCGATGGGCGAGATGCGCTCGTGATATTCCTGCGCCACCGCGTCGGCCTGCCGGTCCTCGGGAAGGGACGAGGCCCCGAGCGAGCCGCCGTCCGCATCGATGGCCACGAAGGCGTCGCCGCGCACCGCCAGCGACATTGCCGTCACCGGCTCCTGGGCCCCCCGGCACGCGCGAAGGACCGCCTCGCGGAGGCAGTCCCACACCGCATCCATCCAGAGTTCCGGGACGCCGGATTCCGACGCTTCGGCCTTGTAGGCCGACACCCCGCGCCCGAGCGGACGGCCTTCGATGTCGTAGACGACCGCCGTCACGGCCTCGGCGCCCACGTGAATGCCGAGCAGGCTCAATCCTCTCTCCCCGTTCGCGAAAGCGCGGCAAAAGACGCATTCTGTGCGCCGAGATGCTATCGCCGCGAAGGCTAACGGTCAAGGAAAATGACCGCCCTTGAAGGACGGGCCGCACTCGTTTATAATAGTGCCCGCTCACAGCCGGGGAGAAGACATGACCATCACGGAACGCATCGCCGAACTCAAGAGGAAGCGCAATGCCGTCATCCTCGTCCACAACTACCAGCGCGGCGAGGTGCAGGACATCGGCGATTTCGTCGGCGATTCGCTCGGCCTCTCGCAGCAGGCCGCGGCGACAAACGCGGACGTGATCGTCTTCTGCGGCGTCCACTTCATGGCCGAGACGGCGAAGATCGTCTCGCCGAGGAAGCTCGTGCTCATCCCGGACCCGAACGCGGGCTGCCCGATGGCGAACATGGTCACCGTGCGCGAGCTGCGCGAGGCGAAGAAGCAGCATCCCGGCGCCGTCGTCGTCACCTACGTCAACTCCTCCGCCGCGGTGAAGGCCGAAAGCGACGTCTGCTGCACCTCCGCCAACGCGGTGAAGGTCGTGGCGTCCATCCCGAAGGACAAGGAAGTGATGTTCGTGCCCGACAGGAACCTCGGGGCTTACGTCGAAGACCAGCTCGGGCGGAAGCTCATCCTCTGGGACGGCTATTGCCCGACGCATCAGCGCATATTGCCGGAGTTCGTCGCGAAGATGAAGCGCGAGCACCCGGGCGCACTCGTCGTCGTTCACCCCGAGTGCATGCGAGAGACGATTGAGCTCGCCGACCACGTCGCGTCGACGACGGGGATCCTGAAGTTCTGCCGCGAGTCGAGCGCGAAGGAGTTCATCATCGGCACGGAGGTCGGCATCCTCCACCGCCTGCGCCGCGAGAACCCGGGGAAGACGTTCCACGAGGTTTCGGCGCTCTGCGATTGCCCGAACATGAAGCTCGTAACGCTGGAGAAGGTGCTCTGGAGCCTGGAGGACATGCAGTTCGAGGTCACCGTGCCGGAGGAGGTCGTCGCCAAGGCGCGGCTGGCGCTCGAGCGGATGCTGGCGATAACGTGACCCGCAACCGCCTCTTGCTGTCATCTTGAGTCCCGATGAATCGGGACTCAGCATGACAGCGTAAGGCAAGAACGAAGGAAAACAGGAGAAGAAGATGAAGGTAGCCGTCATCGGAGCCGGAAACGTCGGGGCGACCGTCGCCCAGAACATCGTCGAATCGAACCTCGCGGACGTGGTGATGCTGGACGTCGTCGACGGGGTGCCCCAGGGCAAGGCCCTCGACCTGGCGCAGTCGGCCGCGGTGCTCGACTTCGGCGTGAAGGTCACGGGCACCACGCGCTATGAGGACATCGAGGGCGCCGACGTCGTCGTCGTGACGGCGGGATTCCCCCGCAAGCCGGGCATGAGCCGCGACGACCTGGTCGCCGCCAACCGCGAAGTCGTGGCAGGCGCCGCGAGGGAGATCAAGAAGCACGCCCCCTCCTCCATCATCATCATGGTCACCAATCCCCTCGACGTGATGGCCTACGTCGCGATGAAGGAAACCGGCTTCCCGCGCGAACGCGTCATCGGCATGGCGGGCGTGCTCGACTCCGCGCGCTTCCAGGCCTTCCTCGCCGCCGAGATCGGCGTCAAGCCCAAGGACATCTCCGCCATGGTCCTCGGCGGCCACGGCGACACGATGGTGCCCCTCCTCTCCGCGACGACCGCCGGCGGAGTGCCCGTCGAGCAGATCATCGCCAAGGACCGACTCGCCGAGATCGTCGACCGAACCCGGAGCGGCGGCGCCGAGATCGTGAAGCTCCTCGGCAGGGGCTCGGCCTTCTATGCGCCCGGCGCGTCGGCCTACGTCATGGTCGAGGCGATCGTCAAGGACGTCAAGCGCCTCGTCCCGGCCTCCATCTGGGCCCAGGGCGAATACGGCATCCGCGACACGTTCGTCGGCCTGCCCGTGGTGCTCGGGCGCAAGGGCGTCGAGCGAGTCATCCAGATGAAGCTCTCGCCGCCTGAACAGGCCGCGCTCGTCAAGTCGGCCGACGCCGTGAAGGAGATGATCGCCGCGCTCAAGTAGGAGCCCCCCGCCGCGCCGGACGCCGAAGCGGCGGCAGGATATGTTTTTTTGATGAAATAGCTTGCGAAGGCGTATGCACCTATGAGGCAGGGCGTTGGACCTTCAAGGAGGCCGGCCATGACCCGAAGACTCTCGATCGCGGCGGCGTGCGCCCTGTCTCTCACGGCGGCGGCCCTGGCTGCCGGAACGCCCGGGGCGGCAGGCGTGGCGGGCACGGTTTACACCGTCGACGGGCAGAAGCTCGTGGGCACCATCACCGACCCCACGGTCGCCATGAAGACCGACTACGGCACGGTGACGGTGCCGATGGCCGAGGTGACGGCGGCTTACCCGGGCGTGCTCGTCAGCGACATGTCGCGCAAGCGCATCGACCAGCTCGTGCAGAAGCTGTCAACCGCGAACCGCAACGCCGCGGCGACGGAGCTGAAGGCGATGGGCCGGGTGTGCGTTCCGCAACTCCAGTCGGCGACGGAGGGCACGGACAAGAAGCTGGCCAAGGAAGCCTCGGCGGTGCTGAAGGAGATCTGGCCGACGGGCGCCAAGGTGCCTTCCAACGGCATCGGCGTGCTCATGACGAAGGGCATGGAGTTACGCGGGTCGCTCCAGATCGAGCGCATCCACGTCGAGGGAGCATTCGGCAAGCAATCGTTCCTGCCGCTGGCGATCCAGCTCGTGCAGATCGGCGCGGGCAAGGTGCAGCCCGCGGGGGACCCGCCGGTTTATCCGCCGCTCAAGAGCGCCAAGACGCCCGAGCTGGAGCTGACCATGGCCGACGCCTCGCTCCTGGTCGGCACGCTCGACGTGATGCTGCTGGACGTGGAGACGGCCTACGGGACGCTGAAGGTCCCGGTCAAGGACATCATCTCGGTGGAGTTCGGCGACCCCGACAAGATCGTCACGCGCGAGATGACGCTCCAGGGGAAGCTCTCCACGGCGACGCTGGAGATTCAGAGCAAGGTGGGCGCGTTCCGCGTGGACCGGGACACGGTGAAGTCGGCGAAGGCCGTCCTCGACGAGACCGGCACGGCCTCCGCCCAGCCGGCCAACGGCGCGCTGAAGACCGACGTGTGGATCGACATCTTCAACGGCAAGGACCTGTCCAACTGGAGCACCTGGGGCTCCGGGACGCGCAAGGTCGAGGACAAGACGATCCACCTCATCGGCGACGCGGGGGCCAAGTACCTGAGCCCGGACGACATCAAGAACTGCATCGTCGCCGCGTCGGTCAAGATCAACAAGACCACCGGGCCGGGCGGGGGCGTCAAGATCACCGTGCGCGACGGCGAGGACGGGACCTATTACGTCTTCTTCGACGGCAGGAACGGCACCATCGCCAAGTGGGACAACCGGCTGAAGAAGGCCTTCAACCTCAAGCAGTTCCAGGCCGAACCGGCCCCCGACGACTGGCACATGGTCCAGTTCGGCATCTCCGAGAGCATGATGCTCGCCTACATCAACGGCAAGTCGGTCTGCGAGATCAAGGTCGACCCGAAGGACATCCTCCCCGCCGGACAGGTCACCATCGGCGTGTGGAACTGCGACGCCAGCTTCCGCGAGGTGCAGCTCAAGCTGTTCAAGTGAGGGAGCAAGGCCTACACCCTCACCTTCGCCCCGCCCTTCCGAGCGGACTCGTCCGCGGCGATCAGCACGCGGTGGGTCATGAAGATCTCCTCGGGCGTGAGCCACTGGGCTCGGCCGGTGAGTTGGGCGAAGAAGTCCTCGTAGAGGTTGCACGTGCGCTTCGGAAGTTTCACCTGCCGCGCGGGCCGGCGGCAGGTCGTTACGTGGAGCACCTGCAGGTGCTCGAAGTCCTCCGCGAACCCCAGCGACCCCGTGACCAGCGACCGGCAATCGCCGTGATACACGCTCTTGTCGGGAGTCAGCCAGTCCGCCTCGACCATGAGCACCGCCCCGCTTTCGTAGCGCACCATCATCTGCCCGTTGTCGTAGAACCCCTTGAGGCCCTTGAACCGGCTCATCTTTGCGTAGGCCGTCACCTCAACGGGCCGCGAGCCGATGAGCCATCCGGCGAAGTCCACGTCGTGCGAGGCGAGGTCCATAAGCGGCCCGCCGTTCTGCCGGCGGCTCAGTTCCCAGGGATTCCGCGCCTCGGGGCTCAGCCGGTGCGGGCGGCACTTGTAGATCGACGCGATCTCGCCCAGTTCGCCCTTGTCGACGAGATGCTTCAGCGCGAAGCTGGCCGGGTTCGTGCGGTTGAGGAACGCGACGGACATCGCGGGCTTTCTCCGCGCGCGCGTCCACATCCGCTCGGCCTTCTCCAGCCACTTCCTCTCGGTAAAGAGCGGCTTGTCCGCGATGATGCCGACCCCGCGCTTGAAGCATTCCACCAGCACGCGCTGCTTCTCGAAGTTCCGCGTCGTCAGCGCCGCGACGTCCGGCCTGGCCTCGTCCAGGCACTTCCGCCAGTCGCGGTAGAGCGGCACGCCCGGGTATCGCTCGACGGCCTTCGCCCGCATCGCGGGATGGTCCTCGGAAATGGCGATGAGTTCGGCCTTGCCGGTCTCGAGGAGTCCCTTGAGGATGGCCCAGCAGTGTCCGTGACGAACGCCCAGCGCGGCAAGCTTGTATTTCATTTGTCTGCTCCGGCCTCTCTTGTAGGGGGCCGCCTGCGTGTGGCCCCGCTCTTCTTCTTTGACCCGCAAGACGGGAAGAAACACGGGCGGACACGCAGGTCCGCCCCTACGGAAGAATCACAACGACTCCAGCCCGCGTATCAGGTACGCCTGAAGCACGCCCGACTCGTCCGAGTTGAAGAACCCCGTCCGGCCGTCGGGCGAAAGGAACGGGTGAATATGGTGGTCGCTCGTGCATGAGCATCGCGGCGAGAAGAGGTAGACGAACCGCTTCGCGGGAGCGCGGCCCGGCGCGTCGAGCTGGATGAAGTAAAGCTTGCCTCCCTCGTCCCACCGCGCGGCGTCCGAGATCATCCGCGAGCCTTCAGCGTCGGTGCCGAAGTGATTGAAAGCCGGATGGACAAACGACGCCGACAGGTCGTTCCTCACCCCGCCCGGCGTCTTGATCCCGGCGTGGTTCGCCGAGACGGCCGGAAGGCCCTCGATCAGCCGGGCTTCGTCCGGCTTGAGGTTCATCGTGCTCGTGATCGCCCACGCCGTGCGGCCTCGCCAGCACTGATGCCCCTGGCAGAACTCGTTCCCGTCGCGTCCCCACGGAAAATCGCGGAAGCCGGCCCCGTCGTCGCGGAGGAGGTGGATATCGGCCCCGGCGCCCCCGCTGAGCTTCACGACCTTCCCCCGGGCGTCGGTCTCGTTCCCGTGGTTCTCCTGCACCATGATGTCACGGCAGAGCTTCGGGTCCGTCGAGCGGCAGAACTGCGGGTGGATGTTGCACCAGGACGGCCCTTCCAGGATATTGGCCGCGACGCCCGTGTCGAGGTCGAAGACGATCAGCGCGTTCATCCGCACATCCGAGGCCGAATCGCGAAAATAGACAGGCACCGCGTACCGACGCCCGTCGGATCGGATCGAGGCGATGGGATAGACGCCCGTCGGCCGGAACCGCTTCTCTCCAGGCGCGGCGTCAAAGGCGGCAACGTCCCGCCGGTCGGCCCCGTCGAGCCCGACGCGCCTCAGCGTCACGCGAACGCCGTCGAAGACGACATAGTAGAAGGACTTCCCGTCCGGCAACACGACGGGCCCCGTCGCCCCGACCTCGCTCGTCAACGGCGTCATCGAGCCGTCGGCGACGCTCACGAGAACGTAGCGGTGCTGCGGGTCGAGCCGGTCGCTGCCGTGCGCGTGCGCCGAGCGATGGAGCACGAAGCGCGACGAATCGGGCGCGAAGATGGGCGCCTCCATGTAGACGTGGCACGACGGCGCCGATTCGCCCGTCAACTGGAAGACCTCGATGCCGCCGGGGCTCGCGGGCTCCAGCAGGTCGGGACGAGGAATCACGATCGCTCCTCTAAGAAACAGGGCGGACCCGAGGGCCCGCCCGGAGGATGCTCGACGAGGCGCTGCGTCAGTTTCTAACCGGCGGCCCGACGCGGCGGCGGAAGGCGACCGGGGGACCGAGCACCTCGCGGAAGATGATGGCCTTGGCGAGATCGCTGCGGTCGGAACCGAAGATGTCGGAGAGCTTCACCACCGGGCGCTCGTATTCCGGCGACGCCGACGGCGGCGCGACGTTCGGCGAAGCCGCAGTCTGCTTCGCCTCCCGGAGACGGTCGTTCGCCGCCAGCACTCGCTCGATCCTCGTAGCGGGCGCGGGGGCAGCCTCGGATGCCGGCACGACGGGAGCAGGGGGTTCAAGCCTCCGCGGCGCGGACGGCGGAGGCGGCGCCGCGGCCGCGGGAGCGGGCTGGCCCTGGCCCTCGCGGGCC
>JBBIVY010000007.1:17323-51375 GCA_037439485.1 Planctomycetota bacterium
CGGCGGAGGCGGCGCCGCGGCCGCGGGAGCGGGCTGGCCCTGGCCCTCGCGGGCCTTACGCTCGCGCTCCTGAGCCTCGCGCACCATCCGGCGGAACTCCTCGAGCGGCGAACGGCTCTCGGCGGGCTCAGGCTCACGCTTCGGCGCCTCTTCCGGCTCCAGCTCGGCATCCTGGCCCTGCCCTGCCGACGCAGGCGCCGACGAGACCCCGCCGGCGACGGATGCGCGGGCCTCGAGCCTGCGGCGCTCGCGCTCCTCGCGTTCCTTCGCCTCGCGGCGGGTCTTGATCCACCCGCTGACGATGGCGATGGCCGCGACGGCCAGCCAGAATATCAGGGTGCCGAGGTCCTTGCTGTCCACGCTTCGCCGCTCCCGATGGAAACCGTTCCCCCTCTCCCACCGGGCGAGGAGGTGAGAAAGCCGGGGCCTACTTCTTCTGCTCGCCCTTCGGCTCGCCGCCGCCGATGGATTCGCGCATCGACGTGTCGGCCTGAATGTTCCTGAGCGAGTAGTAATCCATGATCCCAAGGCGGCCTTCGCGGAAGGCGAAAGCGATGGCCTGCGGAATTTCGGCCTCGGCCAGCACGACCTTGGCGCGGTTTTCCTGGGTGAGGGCCTTCATTTCGGCCTCGCGCGCGGCGGCCATGGCGCGGCGCTCCTCGGCCTTGGCCTGGGCGACGCGCTTGTCGGCCTCGGCCTGCTCGGCCTGGAGGCGGGCGCCCACGTTCTCGCCCACGTCCACGTCGGCGATGTCGACGGAAAGGATCTCATACGCGGTGCCTGCGTCGAGGCCCTTTTTCAGCACGGTCTGGGAGATGAGGTCGGGGCTTTCGAGCACCTTCTTGAAGCTCGTGGCCGAGCCGATGGTGGTGACGATGCCCTCGCCGACGCGCGCGATGATCGTCTCGGCGGTGGCGCCGCCGATAAGCCGGTCGATGTTCGTGCGCACGGTCACGCGCGCGCGGGCCTTGAGCTGAATGCCGTCCATCGCCACGGCGTCGATCGTGGTGCGGCCTTTCGCCGGATCGGGACAGTCGATGACGCGCGGCGACACGGACATGGCGACCGCTTCGAGGACGTCGCGCCCGGCGAGGTCGATGGCCGTCGCGCGGCGGAAGTCGAGCGAGATGCCCGCGCGGTTCGCGGCGATGAGCGCCTTCACCACGTTCGGCACGCGGCCGCCCGCGAGGTAGTGCGCTTCAAGAGCGTCCGTATCGATGGTCAGCCCCGCCTTCCCCGCCGTGATCTGCGCCTGCACGATCACCCCGGCGTCCACCTTCCGCAGCGTCATCCCGATGAGGTTCAGAAAGCCGATCCTCGTCTTCGTCGCATAGCAGCGAATCCACAACCCGAAGTACTTGCCGATGACGGCGATCGCCACGATCACGACGATCGCCGCGACGACCACCAGCAGGATGAGCATCGGGCTCCACTGAATGTCCGCCAGAAGCATCTGCATGTCCCTTCCCCCTTATTCCGTAACGATGGATTTCGTCTCGTTCACTGGATTTCACGCACGACGACACGGTTCCCTTCGACCAGCACGACCCGGATGCGTACGCCCGGGTTGACGGCCATTCCCTCGGCGATGACGTCGTATCGCTGCCCCTCGATCTCGGCGACGCCCACCGGGCGGCACATGCCGAGCGTCACGCCTTCCTTGCCGAGGAGCGCCGGGAGCGTGCCGTCCGCGCCGGCGGCCGTCACGTCCTCCTGCTTCGGGTTCTCGGGAATGAGCTTGCGCCCGAGGCGCGTGTGCGGCAGCGACTTGATCATCACCACGATAAACGCCGGGCCCCCGATGAACACCACGGCGACGGCCCCCCAGCCCCACACCGGGCCGATGTTGAACGCGACCCAGATGCCCGATACGAACGATGCGATGGTGCAGAGCGTGAAGAACCCGAAGCTCATCGTGAAAATCTCGGCCACGATGAACACGAACCCCATCACGATCAGCGCCGCGGCGACGAAGGGAGAGGTGCTCCACCCGCCCGCCTCGGCCGCCAGAGCCGGGAACTGCGTCAGCCAATCGATCATGGTTCACTCCGCCTTGCGGACGACGACCCGATTGCCTTCCACCTTGATGACGACGATCGCGGCGCCGCCCTCGATGAACTCCCCGCGCGTGACGACGTCGAGGACGCGTCCTCCGAACTCCGCACGGCCCGCCGGGCGCAACTGAGACAGCGACGTCCCGGTCGTCCCGTCAAGGAGCCGGTCCTGCTCCTCCAGCGTCCCCGACGAGCGAAGCTCCCCCGCCGGCCCGGTCGAGGTGAGGATGAGCCGGTGCAGGAAAGGCATCGACGGCAGCAGTTTCGCCAGCACCACCGCGAAGACCGCCAGCGCGACCAGCGCGACGCTCATCACGACGACGTTGACGAGGAAGAGGTGAACGCTGAAGGGGTTGTGGAAATCGGGAAGCTCCGGAAGTTGCATGCCCAGGAAGAGCCCCGCGATCATGAGGAGCACGCCGAGGATGCCCGGGATGCCGAATCCCGGAATGAGGAACAGCTCCACCATCACCAGGCCGAGGCCGATGAGGAACAGGAGGATGCCGGTGTAGCCCGCCAGGCCCATGAAATACTGGCTGAAGAAGAATAGCGCCAGGAACACGGCCCCCACAAACGCCGGGAGGATGAGGCCGGGCGACTTGAACTCGAGGTAGATCCCCGCAAGGCCGACGATCAGCAGAATCCCCCGCACCGCGGGCGAGGCGAGGTAGCCGAAGACGTATTCGGACCAGTTGTGCTCGGCCGACATCAGGACCGGAGCCTTGACCCCGAGATCCTTGAAGACATCCTCCTTCGTGTTGCAGACGTCCGCGGCGAGGCCATAGTCCTTCGCCAGCCGGTAGGTCAGCGTGAGGAGCCGGCCCTGCTGCAAGAGGACCGTCATATGGCTCATGGCCTCGGCCCTCGTCATCCCGCGGCGGATCATCTCCTGCTTGCGGTTCTCCCAGGAGTCCAGGCCTTCTCCGTTGAGGTTCAGGTACTGCACCGCCCCGTTCTCCTCACACCTCACCAGCCCGAACGAGCGGTCCACCATCGCCACGGCGATGGAGGTCGGATAGCCCTTCTGCTGGGCAAGCGCCGCGATCTGGGCGCGCTCGGCGGAAAGGAATTTCTCCTGGACGTCCTCCGGCAGCGTCACCGGCATCCCGTCCGGCCCCGGGATCCATCCCGTCAGGGCGCCGATCTTCCCGTTGGTGGCGATGTAGATGCGGTCGCAGGCCATGGAGATCATCGCCCCGGCCGAGTAGGCATCCGTGTTCACGAACGAGACCACCGGGATGCGCCGATCGGCGGGAAGCTGGTTCTGGAGGAACGCGTTGCAGATGCGTTCGGAGGCGTCGGATCGGCCGCCGGGGGTGTCCATGTCCACGACGACGAGGTCGATCTTCTCCTCCGGGGCGCGCTCCATCTCGCGTTCGACATAGACGGCGGTGGACAAGTCGATGGCCTCGCGGATGGGGATCACGAGCACTCGGGGCGAAGGCTTGGCGGCCACGGCATCCAGGCGCGTCTGAATGCGGGCCTTGATGGCGTCGACGGTGTCGTTGTCCGCCTGCGCGGACATAGCGCCGGACGCGAAGAGAAGAGCCGCCATCGCCGTCAGAAGGATGATGCGCCTCATGATCTCCCCGAGACCGACGGGACGCAAAGGAGGGAATAAACCGCCGACGTCCGAACAAAACGCGTCCGAACCGGCGGCACCGTGGCAGGCATCGTCCGCGCAAGACCACGAGAAGAAAAATGGTGGAGGATAGGGGGTTCGAACCCCTGACCTACAGACTGCCAGCCTGTCGCTCTCCCAACTGAGCTAATCCCCCACGCTCGCCTGCCGCGGACTGCTCTTCGTTGGATGATTATTTCTACCACAACCGCCCCGCCGTGTCAAGCCGTTTTTTTCGTTGAATTGCAGCAACCGTCTGCTATAAATGGACTTGCGACGGGCGGGATTGCCCGCCGACGACGCTGGAATTGAGGAACGAATGGCCAAAACCACCTACGATTTTGCCGAAATCGAGCCCCGCTGGCAACAGGTCTGGGAGGAAAAGGGCGTCTTCCACGCCTCCGACGACCTCTCGAAACCCAAGTATTATGTCCTGATCGAGTTCCCCTACCCCTCCGGCCAGGGCCTGCACGTCGGCCACCCGCGAAGCTACACCGCGCTTGACGTCGTCGCGCGCAAGCGCCGAATGGAGGGGTTCAACGTCCTCTACCCCATCGGATGGGACGCCTTCGGCCTGCCGACGGAGAACTTCGCCATCAAGACCGGGCAGCACCCCATCGCCGTCACCCGGCGCAACACCGACAACTTCCGGCGCCAACTCAAGCGCATCGGGTTCTCGTTCGACTGGTCCCGCGAGATCGACACCACCGACCCGAACTACTACCGCTGGACGCAGTGGATCTTCCTGAAACTCTGGGAGCACGGCCTCGCCTACAAGAACGAGATGCCGATCAACTGGTGCGACTCGTGCAAGATCGGCCTGGCCCTCGAGGAAGTCAAGGAGGGCACGTGCGAGCGTTGCGGCGCCCCCGTCGTCCGGCGCGTGCGAAGCCAGTGGATGCTGCGCATCACGAAGTACGCCGAGCGGCTCCTCAACGACCTCGACACGGTCGACTACCTCCCCAAGATCAAGACGCAGCAGGCCAACTGGATCGGCCGCTCCACCGGCGCCGAGGTCGATTTCCGCATCGCAGGGCACGCGGACAAACGGATGCGCATCTTCACCACGAGGCCCGACACGCTCTTCGGCGTCACTTACATGGTCCTCGCCCCGGAGCACCCGCTCGTCGGCGAACTCACGGCCTCGTGCTCGAACCCGGCCGAGGTCAAGGCCTACGTCGAGGCCGCCGCGAGGAAGACCGACTTCGAGCGCACGGAGGTCGTGAAGGAAGTCACCGGCATCGAAATGAAGGGCGTCCGCGCGCTCAACCCCGCGTCGGGAAAGGAAATCCCCATCTGGGTCGCCGATTACGTCCTCATCTCCTACGGCACCGGCGCCATCATGGCCGTGCCCGGGCACGACGAGCGCGACTGGCGTTTCGCGCGCAAGTTCGGCCTCCCCGTCGTCGAGGTCATCTCGGGCGGCAACGTCGACGAGGCCGCGTTCACCGACATCGACAAGGGCACGCTCGTCAACTCCGGCCCGCTCGACGGCCTCAAACCCGACGTCGCGATCAAGCGCATGACCGAGCTCGTCGAGAAAGCCGGATACGGCCACGCGACGACGCAGTACCGCCTGCGCGACTGGATCTTCTCGCGGCAGAAATACTGGGGCGAGCCCATCCCGATGGTCCACTGCCCCGCGTGCGGCTGGGTGCCGGTCCCCGAGGACCAGTTGCCGCTCCGGCTGCCCGAGGTCGAGCGATACCAGACCACCGGCACCGGCGAGTCGCCGCTTTCGCTCATCGCCGACTGGGTCAACGTCCCCTGCCCCAAGTGCGGCGGGCCTGCGAAGCGGGAGACCGACACGATGCCCAACTGGGCCGGGTCATCCTGGTATTTCCTCCGCTACATCGACCCGAAGAACGACAAGGCCCTGGCGTCGCCCGAGAAGCTCAAGTACTGGACGCCCGTCGACTGGTACAACGGCGGCATGGAGCACACGACACTCCACCTGCTCTACTCGCGCTTCTGGCACAAGTTCCTCTTCGACATCGGCATCGCGCCGACTTCGGAGCCGTACAAGAAGCGCACGTCGCACGGGCTGATCCTCGGCGAGAACGGGGAGAAGATGTCCAAGGCCCGCGGCAACGTCGTGAACCCGGACGACATGGTGCGCGACTTCGGCGCCGACGCCTTCCGGCTCTATGAGCTCTTCATGGGGGCCTTCGACCAGCCCATCCCGTGGTCGACGAACGGCCTCGTCGGTATGTCGCGCTTCATTCAGCGCGTGTGGGACATGCAGGAGAAAGTCTCCGCGAAGGCCGCGCTCGACGCCGCGACGAACCGCCTGATGCACCAGACCATCCGCGACGTCGGCGAACGCATCGAGAGCATGAAGTTCAACACCGCCGTGGCGTCGCTCATGACGCTGGGCAACCACTTCGGCACACTCGACGCCATCCCGAGCGCCGCGTGGGAGAAGTTCCTCGTGATGCTCTTCCCCTTCGCACCGCACGTCGCCGAGGAACTTTGGAGCAAGCTCGGCCACAAGGATCTCGTCTCAACGCAGCCCTGGCCGAAGTTCGACCCGGCGCAGGCGAAGGAAGACGTGATCGAGGTGGCCATCCAGGTCAACGGCAAGGTCCGCGGTCGCATCCAGGTCTCCTCAGGCGCCACGCCCAAGGAAGTCGAGGCCCAGGCCCTCGCCGACGACTCGGTCAAGGGCTCACTCGAAGGCAAGTCCGTCCGCAAGGTGATCGTTGTGCCGGGACGGTTGGTGAACATCGTCGCGTCGTGACGCCTCTCTCATGCCTGCGAGGAGCTACGCCCCGCCGGTCATCCAGTCATGGAGCCGCTTGCGGAAGACGAGGCCGAGGATGAGCGCGACCAGGCCTACCCCGCAGAGGATGAGGAACTCGCCGGTGCGCTGCTGGAGGAGGCTGGAGCCGAGGTAGGCGCTGAGGAGGATTCCCGGTATCCGCGCGAGGGAACTGACGAGGACGAACCAGCCGAAGTGAATCGGCGTGAGCCCCGCGACGTAGCAGAGCGAGTCCTTGGGCATGCCGGGGATAAGGAAGAGCAGGAAGACGCTGACAAATCCCTTGCGCGCATTCAGCAACTTCTCCACCTTGTCGAAGGTCTCGGGTTTGAGGAGCGCCTTGACGAGCGGCCGGCCCAGCCAGTCGGCCAGGAGAAACGCGAGCGCCGTGCCGAGGAAGGCGCCGATGAATCCGTAGAGCGTGCCCAGCCACGGGCCGAACACCGCCCCGCCGGCGGCCTGGGTGACCTCGCCGGGGATGAAGAAGATGACGATCTGCGCAACCTGCAGGGCGATGAAGGCCACGGGCCCCCACGGACCCCACGAGACGATGCGCTCCTTGAGGGCGTCGAAGTGCGTGAAGAGCCGCCAGATCTGCTCGCGGTAATGGAAAACGGCCAGCGTCGCGGCGGCCAGAATGAGGATCAGCGCCGCGGCCTTGACGCCCGCCCAGAAGATGGTCCATCGGCCCTGCGACGGCTCGGTCACGATCGACCTCCCTCCAACAACCCTGATGCTCGGAACGCGTAGAATGACGGATACGAATCATAAGGCCGGCGGACGGCCGGGGAAAGAGAAAATCGGTCGCGGAGAACTTACTTCCGGATCACCCGCGCGGCGAGCCAGTCGAGGTGGTCGCCGGAGTCCTGGTCCTTGCCGAAGTCCACGAGAAGCGTGATCTGCCGCACGCCCGTGACGTCGAGCTTGATGCGGCGGGGCTTTTCGCCGCCGGAGACGGTCGTGGGTGCCAGCAGCGCGCGGCCGTCGGCGGTGACGGAAACGACGGCGGAGCCCGCGCCCTTCGTCTCATCGTCGATGGCAAGCTCCACGAGGAACGTGGCGAACTGCGCGGCGAGGTCGTAGGTCAGCTCGGTGCGCGAGTGCGTGCCGATGCCGCGTTCGTAAGTGACACCCCCGGCCTTGAGCGGGTTGCCCCAGACCGAAAGATCCTTGCGCCACGGCCACGCGCGGTTGAAGAAAGGCGTCGTCTCGGCCTTCACCGGCGTGAGGTCGGAAAGCCACAGCAGCTTGCCGCCGCGAAAGCGAAGTTCGAGCATCTGGTCCGCCGCCGCGGTCCACTGCGGGCCGGAGACGGACTTGAGCGTCCAGATGCCGTCCTTCGGGCCTGTGACCTCGCCGATGACAATGGAGCCGTCGACCAGCCGCGCTTCGGCCAGGAGCCGCACCGGCTCGCGCCAGGGTTTGAGGGTCTTGGAGAAGGCGACGGACTTGATCGCGTCGCGCTTGACGCCCACGGCGCCGAGCTTTGCGGTGATGCGCGCCTCGGCGGGGTTGACGGATTCGACAACGCCGGTGATCCGGTCGCCCGAGGCGAGGAAGACGATGTCGCGCTCGTTTTCAAGGGAAAGGACTTCGGAGACGGACTTTTCGCCGGGGCCCGCCGTGGGGAACCACGCGCGGAGATCGGCGAAGGGAATCTTGTTGGCGCCCGCCAGCGACCCGGCCCCGCGGCAGACGAGCGTGCCGGGCACAACGTCCGCACCGGCCGCGTCGGCGATCACGTGAAACCGCTCGCCGCTCGACGGAATGACGACGTCGCCCTTCGGCTCCGCCGGCTTCGCGTCGAACTGCACCGAAAGCACCTCCCCCGCCGGTATCGACACGGCGGGAACGTTTCCCGCGGGCTGAACGACGACGCTCGAGGAATCCACCTGCGTCACCTTGCCGACGACGATCCCGTCATCGACGCGAATGACCGTGTCCGCGGCGGCGAACGCCGCGACAAGAAGAAACGCCGTCCCTATCACCGCCGCTGGCACCGGACGCATGGTCACTTTCCTTCCGCCAGGATCTTGTAGTAGACCTTCAGGAGCTGCTGGTATCGCTCGGGAAGCTCCTGCTTAAGCGCGGCGGTGATTTCCTCCTGAACGGCCGGAGGCAGGTTTCCCCACACGGCGCCGCCGGAACGATGGATGTCGGCAAGCGTGCCTTCCATCTGCGGGGCGGGGTTATTGTGCGATTCCTGCGCGGGCGATGCGCCGCCCTGGGACTTGCTCGATCCGCTCGATGGCTGCTGTTGCTGCGAGGTCTGGCGCTTCTTGCCGCTGCCGCTCCCGCTGCCGCTCTTCTGGTTCTGGGCCTTCTCGATCACCCGCTCCAGCGCGTCGGTGACGGCGGCCTGTGCGATCTGCGTCTGCCGGCCGGTGCCTTGCTGCTGGAGGGCGTTCGAGATCCGGTCGAGTTGGTCGATGATGCGGAAGAGATTGTCGCCGGCGATGAGGTTCAGCGCGTCGAGGACGGCCACGGTCTCGATGGCGTCGTCGTGCGTGCGGAGGTAGTCCTCGAGCCGCGCCTGGCCCTTGGGCTCGCCCAAAAGGCCCAGAGCCTTGATTGCGGCGAGGCGCATGAGCGGGTCCTTCGAGTCGAGGCGCTTCTCGATCGCGTCGTAGCTGCTCTTATCGCGCATGCGCCCGACGGCCATCGCGGCCTGGCGCGCGACCTTCGCGTCGGCGTCGTCCAGCATCGCCGTCAGCTTCGCAAGCGCCGAGGAGTCCTGCGCCACGCCCGCCGCGAAGGCGGCGGCCGCGCGCTTCGTCGCGTCCGGCGAATCGAGGAGCTTCTTCACCTCATCTTTCGTCTCGTCCGTCTTGGCGAAGCCCATCAGCCGGATGAGGTCGCTCGACGGGTCTTTCGCCGCGCGCCACGCGGCCATCAGGTCCTCCATCTGCATGACGAGACGCCCCGTGATCTCGGAGGCGATCTTGTCCTGCTGCGTGGCGTAGAGCGACTGGTCGAAGTCCGCGACCCTCGCCGTGAGCTTGGCGAGGTCGAACCCCTCTGGCTCGCCCGCCGCTTCTTTGGGCGCGTCGGCCGCGGGAGCCTCCGGCTTGGCAGCGTCCGCCGCGGGGGCGGGAGCGACGGCCGGAGCCGGCGCCGGGGGCGTGTCCTCCGCCCGGAGCACCGCGGAGAGCGCCATCGAGCCCACCAGGATCAGGATCAGCGCGCGCATGACATCTCCTTTCACTGCTTGTTCGGGTCGGGAGGATTCGAGAGCGCGTCCATCAGATCACTCAGCAGCTTGCCGATGTGCTTCTCTCTGGCCGCCAGGTCCTCAACGCGCGACTTCACGGCGTCCGGGGTCACGGCCTTCTGCTCGACGAGATCGTTGAAATCGCGCGTCTCGGCCGACACGCGCTTGTGCATCGTGTTGACCATCTTCAGCTCGGCCACCGCGGGCACCAGACGCGCTTTCTGACCACCGCCACCACCGCCGCCACCGCCGCCGCCCTGCTGCTTCTTCCGGCGCTCGCGCTGAAGCGAGTCGATGAGGTCTTTCAGCGTCTCGACTACGGTGTCCTGCATCTTCTGCGTGACGAGGCCGGTCTCCCGGCCGTTGAGGCGCGCGCTGAGGGCGCTACAGTCCCTGGCCACCTCGCCGACGGCCCAGGAGTAGACCGGAATGTTCGCCTCGTCGAGCTTGGCCTTCACCTGCACCGCGCGCTCGGAGACCAGGTTCTGCCCTTCGGCGGCCGCCTTGAGGTCGAGGTCTTCCTTGCGCGTGAAGTCGCGCTTGGCGACGACCACCTTGTCCAGATCGCGCGTCACCGCGTTCACCTGCTCCTGCACCTTGAGCATCTCGCGCAGTTCCTGCTCGATCTCGAAGAGCTTCTCTTCGTCGTCCTTGTTCTTGAAATCGTCCTGCTGCTGCTGGACGTTCTGCTTGGCCTGCTGCAGGTTCTGGATGGCCTGCTTCTGGTCTTCCTGCGCCTGCTGCGGCTGCGACTGCTGCTGTTGCTGCGAACTCGACGAAGAGCTACTGCTCGAAGACGAACTGGACGAACTCGGCGGACTCAGCTTGCTCGACGCGTCCTGCATGTTCTTCGACGCATCGGCGGTCTTCTGCTCGGCGGCGGCCGTCTTGCCCGACGGGTTGTCGCGGTTCATCTGCGCGAGCTGCTCGCCGATCTTCTGGGCCAGCTCCTTGTTCTTGTCCTGCTCGCGCTGGAGCCGGTCGAGCTCGCGCTGGAGCGCGTCCTCGACGGCCTTCTTCGCGTCGGCGAGCTGCTTCGAAGCGTCGTCGAGGTTCTTCTTCGCCTCCTGCTGCGAGCCCTGGGCCTGTTTGCCCGCGCTCGACTGGGCCGGTGAGCCCGACTTCGACTGCGACGCCTGCGACATGCTCGCCGAGGCCTGGCCCATGCTCTTCTCGGCCTCGCCCATCGACGCCTTGGCGCCGTCGAGCGACTTCTTCGCCGCGTCCGGGGTCGTCGGCGGCGAGTTGCTGTTGACATCATTGATGTCGTTCTTCAGGTTCTCCGATCGCTTCTCGAGGGCCTTCTGGTCCTCGGACAGCTTACCCATCGACTCCTTGCCCGGATCGCCGCCCTGCTCGTGAGCCTTGTCGGTGCCTTCGCCGGTGGTGTTCTGCCCGGCCTGAATGCCCTTCAACTCCTCCATCGCCTTGTTGATGCGGTCGAGCATGTTCTTGAGCCCGGTCGCGTTCTCCGTGCCGCCGAGGATGTTCTTCTCGGCGTTGATGGCCTGGTCGAGCTGCTTGGAGATGTCGCCCATCTTCTTATTAAGCTCTTCCTTCTTGCGGTCGAGTTCGGCTGCGGCGTCCAGGTTCTTCACGAGCTGCGCGAGGCCCTTCTCGATCTCGTCCTGCGTCTCGGTCGCGTTGCCGAGGTGCGCCTCGGTGAGGTCCTTGGAGGCCGCGAGCATCTTGACGTCGATCTCCATCCGGCGGGCCTCGACGCCGGCGTAGGCGATGGTCTTCGCCTGCTCCGGCGCGCGGGTCTGAAGCTCCGTGGCCGACTTCGCCATGTCGTCCAAGAGCGCCGTCAGCTCGCCCTTCAGCTCGCGCTGGAACGTGCCCTTGTCGTTCATGGCGTTCTTCTCGTCCGCCGTGGGATCGCGCTGGAAGACCTTGCGGTAGATGTCGAGCGTCTCGCGGTTGAGGTCCTGCTGCTTCTTGAGGAGCGCCTGCGCCCGCGCGCGAAGCTCGGCGAGGCTCTTCCACTGGTGGAGCTTGCTGAGCAGTTCCTCGAGCTGCCCCTTCACCGCGTTTTGCGAGCCCACCGACTTCTCGATCTTTGCCGGGCGATCCGCGTCGGAGGAATTCCGCGCGCCGGTGAGGTCCTTCTCGGCCGTCGGCAGCGACTCCGCCGCCATCGAGTCGAGCGTGCCCGCCGTCGAGGCGAGCTGCTGCGCCAGGCCCGTCTGGCCCAGGCGGTTATTCGCGAGGTTCTGCTTGAGCGCCCGGGCCGCGTCCGCCGCACGGGAAGACCGCTGCGACACCTGCTTCTGCGACATCTCCGCCGCCAGCAGCTTTGCGGCGTTCGCCGGCGACAGGGCCTTGTCCTTCGCGACGTCGGCCTTCACCTCCTCGGTGGCCTGGACGTTCTTGTCCTGGGTCTCCTTGGCCCGCTCCAGCTCGCCGGTCACCAGTTCGCGCACCTTGGTCTGAACGTCCTGCTGGTAATCCTCCGGGCTGACGACGCGGAGCGTGAACTCCTCGGACAACCCCACGCCCGGCGACGGCACGTCGCAGTAATCGCGCGCCTCGGCGCGATAGACGAGCATGTCCCCGACCTTCAAGTTGAGGTCGGTCAGGTCCCAGTCGACGCTTGAGCTCTCGGCGTTGCGGCCGAAGGGCACCGTGCCGTCGGCCTTGAAGAGCACCTTGCGGTCCTCGCCGGCGTCCTTGCCTTCGCGCAGGAGGCGCCACTTGAGCGCGCCGTCCTGCAGGCCGAAGTTGTCCTCGAACGCCGCCTTGAGCGGCACGAGGGCGCCCGTGGTGACGACGAGGTTGCGCTCGACGGGCTGCTCGATGCGCGCGGTCGGCACGCGGTCCTCCTCCACCTGGATGGAGAAGTTCTCGTCGCCGCGATTCGTCAGGTTGTCACAATCGCGCAGCGCCACGGTGTAGGTCTGCGGCTCCTTCGGGGCCGGCTTCGCAAGCGCCAGTTGCCCCTCCAGGCCGTTGCCGCCGGTCTTCCGGATGAAGTCCGACGGCTTGCCGTAGAGCATCACGCCGAGGTCGAAGATGGGCTTGTTGGTCGAGGCGCGGAACTTCACCAGCGTCCCGATGGGCGCGCGGATCGTCCCGCCGGCGCCATCCTGCACCTTGTCCTTGAGACGCGTGTAAGGACGATACTGGTAGACGAGCACACGGTCGGAGATGCGGATGCGGTCGAGGACGGCGATCCTGTACTTCTCGCTCTCGTCGGCGCGCGTCGCGCGGATGCTGTAGGTGACGTTGTCGGCCAGCGTCCGGAAAACCGCGCGGAAGACGCCGTCCTTGCCCTGCGTCAGGCGGCGGTTCTGGACGTCGCCGATGCCGCTCGTCTGGAAATCCACGTAGGCCCGCGACGGCACGTCGCCGCGGAAGGTCACGGCGACCGTCACGTCCTCGCCCCTGGGCACGCGCGTGGTGCCGGGGGTCACGCCGACGATGAACGTGCGCTGCGGCCAGCGAATGTCGGCCAGCGGCATGAGCAGGCGCTTCGCCCCGATGCGGATTTCGTTCGAAAACGCGAGCGCGGAAGCAAGACCCGCGGCGAGGAGCAGAGCCACGAGCACCATGCGCTTCACGGCCGTCGTCGAGATGCCGCCGCGGAAGTCGAGCGCATCGGCCCGGCGGTGCGTATCGTCGATGACCGCCTCCACCATCACCGGCGAGCCGAAGTAGGACTTGTCCTGGTTATCGCGGGTGAACTCCACGGTGCTGATAAGGGCGTCGCGGAGCCCCGGATATCGGTGCTCGACGGAGACCGCGAGGTCCTCGTCGCTCATGTGCTGCGCCAGGGGACGGACGAGGTGCCGCGCGACAACGAACCCCGTCAGCGCCACCGCGGCCGCAAGGAGCACGACGCGCGCCGCCTGGGGCAGGTCGAGGAGCCAGTCGAGCAGCACCGCGGCCATGACCGCCGCCACCGCGACAACGAGCGCCCGCGCCAGGCCGTCGACGGCGAACAGACGCTTCAGGTAGGCGCGAAGGTCACGGATCTTTCCGCGCAATGGATCGGTCGCGTTCATGGACTTCTCCTTGTTTCTCTCGCAGCAAGAAGACGGGCATCCCGACGCGTCGGGACCGTGCCCCTACATAAGAAAAGCAACTACCGCTGCAAGACCGGCAGGTACCGGTAAGGCACCTGCAGGATGATAAGCGACATGGCGTTCGAGTAGGCGTTGCCCGGCGAGTAGCCTATGCCGGACCAGGAGCCGTTGGGGTTCTGCTTGCGCACGAGGAAGTCGCGGACGGCCGGATAGTAGCCGTCCCAGTACTTCCCGCCAGCCTGGAACATCGCCTGCACCGCGTAATAGTGCGCGTAATGCCAGTGCCCCTCGGCGTCGCCCGTCGTGGCCCCCTTCATCGTGCGGAAGAGGTAATCGACCCCCTTCTGCAGCTCCTTGCTGTCGTACTCGCCCGCGTAGTAGAGCGAGCAGACGCCCGCCGCGGTCCGCGCGAAGCCCGAGCCGGAGCTTCCCGCGATATAGCTGAATCCGCCGTCGGCGTTCTGGCACTTCTTGACGTATTTCACGCCGTTGTCGATGACGCGCTTCGTCACCTGGATGCCCGAATTGCGCGCCGCGCGCAGGGCCATGATCTGGCAAATCGTCACCGAGATGTCCGCGTCCATCGGCACGGGATTGTACCGCCAGCCGCCTTCGGGGTTCTGCGTTCCCTCGATGAGCCGAACCGCCGCACCGAGCTTCTCCTTCACCGTCGGGTCGCCGCTCATGCCGTAGGCCTCGGCCAGGAACAGCGTGGCGAAGCCGTGCTCGTACATCCGCGACGTGCCTGCGGTGATGAATCCGTCCTTGCGGACGTTCTTGATGACGTAATCGAGGCACTTCTGCACGTTCGTTCCGTACTTGCCGCGGCCGGGGACGTTGCCGCCCGCCAGGAACGCGAGGCCCGCCAAGCCCGTAATGCCCGGATTGCCGCCGCTGCCTTCGAGCGAGTAACTGCCGTCGCTTCCCTGGATCGACGCGAGGTACGAGAGCCCCTTGTCGATCGCGGCCTGCGCCTGGGGCGTAATCTCCTCGGGCGCCTTCGACGCGAGCCCGGCGGGATCGTCCGCGAAAGCGAGTCCGCACAGGGCGAGCAGGACGGACGCGGCCGGCAGTGTAGTCTTCATGGCCAGGCTCCTCATAGCAGCTTCCTCATCTTGCGATAGACGAGTTCGGAGAAGAACGCGAAGCAGAAGATCGCGAACAGGATCGGGGCGTTCCACATTTCGTCGGGAGCCTCGCGGAGCGTCGACTGCTTGAGACCAAAGATCGCGGGCGGAAGGTCGCCGATGTCCTGGATGTCCATGTACTTGCCGCCCGTCGCCTCGGAGAGGCGCTTCAGGTCGTCACGGCGCAGGTGCGGATCCACAAACTCCAGGTGCGACGGCGACACGATGAACTGGTGCGAGATGGCCGCATCGTCAAGCCCCGGCTCGGCGAGGTCGAGCGTCACCTTGTACGAACCCGGCAGCGAAGTGGTGAGCCGGCCACGGTAGCTCCCCGGATCGCCGGCGACGGCGTCCAGCTTGACGGTGAACGGGGCCTGCCCCTCGGCCTCGACGCGGGCGCGGATCTCGCCCTGGCGCGACGGCTCGAAGTCCTTGTCGAGCACGCGGGCAGTGAGCGTCACCTTCTCGCCCGCGCGGTACTCGCTGCGATCGGTGGCCACGCGGAATCGCTTGGAGGTGCCGATGAACTTACCCTGGCTGAGGTCGCGGATGACCTGGCCCCAGAACTTCGCGAACCAGCGGTCGCCGATGCGCCCGCGCCAGAGCCACGTCGAGTCCACCGCGAGAAACGCGGTCTTGCCGCTGCCGTAGAACTGCGTCATCAGGAGCGGCCTGGGGCCCCACTGCGAGCGGTCGGTCGGGTGCGTCAGGAGCACCTGCGCGCCCGGCTTCGCGCGGTCGATCGGGTAGTGCCAGTAGAACCCGGCGAGGCCGTCCCATATCTTGCGGTTGGCCTCGGCATTGGCGTCGAAGCGCGTCATCGCGTGGCTGTCGCCCTCGGGCGTCAGCACCGGCTTCCACTCAGCCGAGGTCCCCTGCGGCGAGGCGCCCGGGCCGGAGATGTCGGCGGGAAGCATCTTCTCCATGACCGTGCCGCGATACTCGCGCGGCGCGAAGAACGGCCCCGCCTCCATCAGAAGCCCGCCCCCCAGCCGCTCCACGAACCGGTGGAAAAGTTCGAGCTGCTGGTCGCTGAAGAGCTTCTTCGGCACGTCGCCGATGATCACCACGTCGTAGACCGCAAGCTCCTCTTCCTTCGTCGGCAGGATCGCCAGCGGCAGCGTGCCCTCCTGAGGGAAGTCAAAGTCGGCCGACGCGAGGAAGCACGAGACCTTCATCGTCTCATCGCGCATGAGCGCGTTCTTGAGGTACTGGTACTCCCACCGCGGCACGCCGTCGATGAAGAGCACCTTGATCTGGTTCTTGATGACGCGCACAGGGAACGTGGAGGCGTTGTTCAGCGCGATGAGTTCCTCGGGCCGAGGCTCGGCAACGAGGCGGTAGTTGAAGTCCCCGATCTCGCCGGCCTGGAAGGCGATGCGGCAACTGGTCGGCAGCGAGACCTCGACGCCGTCCTTCTCGGCCTTGCGCTCGCCGATGTCGAACACCGCCGTGTCCACGCGGCGGCCGTCCTGGATCATCTCGACGGGCGTGTCGCCCCAGTAGAGCCTCACCTTCACCGGCACGCAGTCGGCGCCGTAACCCTGGCACTCAAGGTCGAAGTCGACGGCGACGAGGTCGTTGAGCATGACGATGCGGTTGGCGGCGACGTTCGACAGCGCGACGTCGCGCAGGGCCTTGGGATTGCCGACGCCGACGGGATAGACCGGGATGCCGCGGTCGCGCAGGTAACGCGCGGTGGTGTCGAGGTCCTCGCCGACGTTGGAGGCCCCATCGGTGATGAGGACGGCCCCGGCGATGCGCTCCTTGCTGACGGAAGCGGCCTTGCGCAAAAGATCGCCGGCGCGCGTGAGTTGTCCCTCGGGCTCGACCTTCACCTTCGTCAGGTCCGCGGCGACGCCCGATGTGAGCGGGTCGCCGGCCTTGCGGAATCCGGAAGCGGCGGGCTTCAGATCCTCGGAGAACGTCTCGACGCGCACGTTGAACATCTCGCTGACGCTCACGAGCGGGTTCGAGGCCGGGCGCTCGAAGAGGCGATTGACGATCCCGGCGCGGCTCAGCTTCTTCATCGGCTCGGCCGCGGCGGACGGCAGGTCCGCGGCGTTGTTGCCGGCCCAGTCCTTCGTCTCGTCGGGATAGAGCACCCGCGCAAGCTTCGCCCCCTGCGAGCCTTCGTAGCGATCCGCCACGCTCATGCTCTGCGAGTCGTCCACCAGGACGAGGAGCGTCGCGTCCTTTTCGACGGGGATGTCCCACACGACGACGGGCTCGAAGATCATGATGAAGAGCACCGCAACGGCGACGATGCGCATCGCCGTAAGCGCGGCAGTGTCGACGCCGAGGAGCGGCGAGGCCTCTCGGCGATAGACGTTCCACGCGTAGGCGATCAGCACGGCCGCGGCGAGGGCCACGGCCCAGACGGGCCAGAGGGCGGACCACTGGAACGTCCAGCCGCTCGCTTCCTTAGCCAGCTCAGGATCAAGTCCGAAGAGACGCCACCACACGTTCTAGCCTTTCTTCACGATGCCGCGCTGAGTGCCGAAGTAGCGCGCGAGGAAGAGCTCCAGCAGCATCAATCCCAGCGCGACGTAAATGAGCGTCTTCCAGAGCTGCGCCCCGCTTTCGACGCGGCCGGACGCGGCGCGGAGGTTGTCGGGGTCGTCGACGAACACGAACGGATGGTCCGGCACCAGCTTGTCGAAGTCGGCCTTGGAGAGCCGCTCCAGGTCGCTCTCGCGGGTGTCGAGCGACACGCACCAGTCGCAGTTGCCGCGCGAGCCGCCGAAGGCGACGGTGTAGACGCCGACCGTGCGCGTATCGGAGAACTCGAAGCGGAAGGCGTTCTGCTCGGGCGCCGGCTGGTGATCCAGCTTCTCCCCGCGGGGCGTCGACACGGTGACCGTCGCGCCGAACTCGTTGGGGAAGAGCATCGTGAGGATCGGCTCGCCCACGAGCAGGTTCCTCCGGCCCGTCGAGCCGCGCGCGGCGTAGGCCCCCAACTCCTGCATGAACGGGGCGAACGTCGGCGACAGCGGGAACGTGCTCCAGCGCGCCGCGGCCGACGTGCTGATGAGGATCACGCGGCCCTGGCCGTAGACCTTCTCCACGGCGGCCGGGCTTGACTCGGGGTTGTCGTAGCGGAAGAGCACCCGCACGTCGGGCGAGTCCTCGCGAGCATCGAGATAGTAGTAGTCGTTGACGCGCGCGTACTTGAGGCCGACCGAGCGATCGGCGAGCGTCCGGACGATCTCGTGCGTCGAGCGCCGGGTGTCAAAGTGCTGCCCGGCGGACTCCGCGGCCGGAAGGCTCTTGCGCTCCAGGATGCGCGCCGGCAGCAGGCCCTTGCCCCCCTGCCACATCACGTCGTTCCACGCCGAAGCCTCGGTGCGGTCGCCCAGGAAGATGATGAGCCCGCCGCCCCGGCGCACGAAGGCTTCGAGCTGCGGGGCCTTCTCGGGCGGCACCTGGAACAGGTTCGCCATCACGATCAGCCGGTAATCGTTGAGGTTGCGCGTGACGAAGTCGACGTCGGTCGCGGTCTCGACGGAGAAGACCGACAGGCCCGCGGCGAACTCGAACTGCTGCGGCGCCAGCGCGCGCTCCAGGTAATAGCTCTCGTTGCTCACCAGGTCGCTCGAGGGCGAGCCGTTGACGCACAGGACCTTCACCTCGCGCTCGACGTCCACGGCGAGGTTCCGTTTGTCGTCGAGGGCGAGCGCGTCGGCGTCGGCGGCCACGGTGAGGACGTGCGGCCCGGGGGTCTGGAAGGCGACGCCCGGGAAGAGGACGACCGTGGGCTTGCGGGCTTCGAGAGCGACCTTCTTCTCGCCCTCGGGCCGGCCGTCGACGAGCAGCTTGACCGTCACGTCGCCGCGCGGCTCGGAGGCGAAGTGCTCCAGCGTCGCGCGCACCGTCACCGGCACGTCCACCGCCACCAGGCCCTGCGCCTCGCCGGTCTCGTCGGCGCTGACGACAACGTTCTCCACGACGGTGTTCGGCGACTCGCGGCCGCAATCGACGAGAAAGAGACCCATCTTGCCGCGCGCCTTCCGAAGAGCGTCGACGAGGCCCGGGTCGCGCAGCTTGCCTTCGCCCACCCAGGTGAACCGCTGCATGTCGGTGAAGACGTAGACCCGGATCTTCGGATGCGGCAGGCCCTGCGCCTTGGCGAGCACCTTCGACAGAATCGCCGGAAGGTTCGCCTCGCGGTGCGAGATCTCCAGCTCCTCGATCTGCCTGGTCAGCCGCGCCACGTCCCCCGTCGGCTCGGGCGTCACCTCGGCCGACTCGCCGCCGCTGATCACGAGCGACGCGACGTCGCCGCCCTGCGAGGAGATGAGCTGGTCCATCGCCGAGCGTTTCGCGCGTTCGAGCGGGCTCGTCGCCGCGATCTTCACACCCATGCTGTAGGAGTTATCGATGACGAAGATGCGGCAGACCCTCGCCCCGCCCACGAGCGCCGCGGCCGGGCTCGACTCCAGGATGGGCCGCGACAGCGCCAGCGCCACGAGCACCACGATGAGCACGCGGAGGATGAGCAGGACGAGGTTCTCGACGCGCATCCGGCGGCGGTTGCGCTCGAGCGCCTTCAGCAGCCAGTCCATCGCCGCCCACGTCACGCGCTTGAAGCGCTGGCGGTTCAGCAGGTGGATGATGATCGGGGCTGCGCCGGCCGCAACGCCGAGCAGCCACCAGGGAGCGCCGAACATTCCGTTTGTCGTCCTTTCGTGCCGTGCTGCTTCTCGCCCTCACCCCGCCCCTCCCCCGGAGGGGGAGGGAAAAGAACAGGGGGCTACTTCGTCCGCTTCGCCCGGCTTGCCAGATACGCCGAGAGCGCCACGTCGAGCGGCGTCGCGGTTGAAAGCTGCACGTAATCGATCTCGTGATGCCGGCAGCCGCGCTTCATCGCGAGGATGAACTTGTTCGCCTCTTCGAGGTACGTGTCGCGCAGGCCCCGCGGCTCCGTCAGCACCTCGCCGTAGCCTTCCAGCCCGTCGAAGAGCGTCGTCTCGTCGAACGGGAAGGTCGTCTCGTACTCGTCGAGCACGTGGAAGACCACCACCTCGTGCCGGTTGTGGCGGAAATGCCTCAGCCCCATCAGGATCGTCTCGGGGTCGTCGAAGAGGTCCGAGATGACGACGATCAGCCCGCGCTTGTGAACGCGTTCGGCCACGTCGTGGAAGATGAGGTCCATCTTCGTCTTCGCCTTCGGCACGATCTGGTTGAGCTCGTGCAGGATGAGCCGCAGGTGCGCCGCGTTCGATTTCGGCGGCACGAAGCGGTGCACGCCGCTGTCGAACATCGCCAGGCCCACGGAATCCTGCTGCTGCGTAAGCATGTAGGCGAGGCTCGCCGCGACGAAGCACCCGTACGCCTGCTTCGTCACCTCGCCGGACCCGTATTTCATCGACTCGGAGGTGTCGAGGAGGATGGTGGACCGCAGGTTCGTCTCCTCCTCGTACTCCTTGATGTAGTACCGGTCGGTCTTGGCGAGCGTGCGCCAGTCGAGGTGCTTGATGTCGTCGCCGGGGACATATTCCCGGTGGTCGGCGAACTCCACGCTGAAGCCGTGGTACGGGCTTCGGTGGAGGCCGGAGATATAGCCTTCGACGACGCGTCGGGCGACGAGGTCCAGCCGCCCGATCTTAACGAGCGTCTTGGGGTCCAGGTACCGCTGCAGCTCGTTCATCGGTCGGGGTTTCCGTTTGTTTTTCGGGAACGACGCCCAGCAGCTTGTCGACGAGATTGTCCGGCTTCACGCCTTCCGCCTCGGCGTTGAAGTTGGTGATGACGCGGTGGCGCAACACCGGGTGAGCGACGGCGCGCACATCTTCGCACGACACGTAGTAGCGGCCGTCGAGCACGGCGCGGGCCTTGCCGCCAAGGATGAGGTACTGCGAGGCGCGCGGCCCGGCGCCCCACGACACCCAGTCCTTCACGAACGACGGGCTCTCGGGGTTCGTCGGGCGGCTCCACCGCGCGATGCGCATCGCGTAGCGGATCACGTGGTCCGACACCGGCACGTCGCGCACGATCTGCTGCAAGCGCACGATGTCCGCGCCCGACATCATCTTCTCCAGCTTCATGTCAAAGCGAGCCGTCGTCTTGCGGACGATCTCGAACTCCTCCTCTTCCTTCGGGTAGTCCACGAAGATCATGAACATGAACCGGTCGAGTTGTGCCTCGGGCAGAGGATACGTGCCTTCCTGCTCGATGGGGTTCTGCGTCGCGAGGACGAAGAACGGCTCCTCCAGCGTGTAGCGCGTGCCGCCCGCCGACACCTTGTGCTCCTGCATCGCCTCCAGCAGCGCCGCCTGCGTCTTCGGAGGCGTCCGGTTGATCTCGTCGGCCAGGATCACGTTCGCAAAGACCGGCCCGCGCAGGAACTTGAACCGCCGCTCGTGCGTGTCCGGGTCCTCCTGGATGACTTCCGTCCCCGTGATGTCGGCCGGCATCAGGTCGGGGGTGAACTGAATGCGGTTGAACGACAGCGACAGCGTGTCGGCCAGCGCGTGGATCATGAGGGTCTTCGCCAGGCCGGGGACGCCCACGAGCAGGCAGTGTCCTCGCGAGAAGATGGAGATCAGCAACTGGTCGATGACCTCATCCTGCCCCACGATGGTCCGCGACATTTCCTTGCGGATCAGCGCGTGCGCCTCCTTCAGCTTCGTTACGGACGCCAGGTCCGTTGCCGACAACTGCGGCGTGTTTTCGCTCATTTCACTCCTCCCTTGATTTTGGGTTTTGGATTTTGGGTTTTGGATTACAGACACCCGATTCGAGAACCCCCTCTTGCCAGCGCGCCACACTCTGGAAGCAACCTATTCTGAAGGATCCGAGGCACGCGAGGGAACCCTCGAATCCGAGATCTGTAATCCAAAACCCAAAACCTAAAATCCAAAATCACTTCGAAGCCCTGTAGGCGACAAGCTTGTCGTAGAACACCGCCCACAGGTTCTCATCGACCGCGTCGATGCGGAACGGACGCGACGCGAAGTTGTTCGGGTCGCCGTTGCCCATCGTGAGCGTCTGGGCGAGCTGGCCGGTGTTGCGGTCCAGGACGTAGATCTGCGTCCCCTGGGTCATCTGCATGCCGTTGCCCACCTGCTGGAGCTTATTGATCTGGCCCAGGATCGCGACGTAGTCCTTGCCCAACACCCAGTCCTGCGGGTAGGCCCCTTCGAACAGCGGGCTCATCCACATCTGCCGGCCGGTCTTCGCGTCGACGGCCGCGCACCGCGACGAGCGATCGTTCCCGACCTGCTTAGACATCATCGCGAACACCGTATCGCCCTCCGCGGTGACGCCGCAGACCTGCTCGTTGGCGCCTCCGGCCGTCTGCGACCAGAGGGTGCGGCCGTTCTCGGTATCGATGCACACGACGCGGCGGTCGGCGGTGGGAGTAATGTAGCAGAGGCGGCCGCCGACGCTCAGGAGGCGGGTCGAGTGCTGCGGGTTCGGCAAGAATCCCTGGATGTTGACGCTCCAAAGGGACTCGCCCTTGACGAGGTCGTAGCAGACGGTCCGGCCCATCTCGCTGATGATAAGGCGGTCGGCGTCGACGAGCACCGGCGCGCCGTTCTGACGGTTGTCGTTGACGTTGAGCACCTTGCGGCCGCTCTGCGCATCGTAGACGCCGAAGCCGACGTTGGTGGCGATAACGACGCGGTCCTCGACGACCATGGGGGGCCACATCGGATGGCCCGGCAGGCTCGTCTTCCACAGAACCTTCCCGGTCCGCGCGTCGAGCGCGAAGGCTGCGGGGGCCTGGCCGACCAGGGTCAGAGCGACAACCTCGTCGTTCATGTCGCCGCCGGCGAAGGAGTTGTTGTTCAGATTGACGTCGACCCCCTCCTTGCCGCCTGGCTGGAAGGTCCACAGCGTGGTCCCGCGCTCGGCGTCCACGGCCTTGACGTATCCCTGGCCCGCGACGACGATGCGGTCGCCCTTGACAAGGAGGACGTTGACCCCATTCGGCGGCAGGCCCACGCTCCATACCATCTTGCCCGTGGTGCCGTCAATGCACCGCAGCTTGCCCATCGGATCGGTCAGGATGATCGAGTCGCCGCGCCGGCCCATGATGCCCGAGCCGCCCGTCGGCACCTTGACCCGCTCCCGGAGCGGCACGCCGAACGCCGCGGTGTCCGCCTCGCGCATGCCGCCCGCGTACTGCTTCTCCGACAGCTTCGCCTCCACGACCTCCTTCAGCGTCCGGCGGTCCTCGCCCTGCCCCACCATCGCGTCGGGAGCGTCCTTCACCAGGCGCATCAGGGTCCGTCGCGCCGCGGCGAACTGCCCGTCGCGCTCCTGGTAGTTCGCCAGCCGCCACCGCACCTGCGTCGCGTCCGGCGCCTCGGCCCCGGCGGAGCGCAGGTAATCGTTGAGATAGCGCGTGGCCCGGTGATACTGGCCGTCCGCGGCCTCGATCTCGCCCAGCCGCAGCATCGACCGCAGCGCACACGAGGAGTTCGGATAGCGCGTCAGCACCCGCTCGAAGTCGGCCTTCGTCCCCTTCGACGCGCACTTCTCCGCCTCGGCCTCGAACGCCGCGTAGGCGGAGGCGCCGTGCCCCTTGAGGACCTCGCGGATCCGGATCTCGGCGTAAAGACCGGGCATCATTGACGAACTGCCGTCGAACGAGTACGCGCTCTTCGGCGGGTCCTCGACGAGCGACTGCCAGTTCCTCACCACCTCGGCCCATTCGCCTCGGCGTTCGCGCACGGAAACGACGCGGGCCACGGCCTCGGTGCGCTGCGCGTCGCCGGAAGCGTAGACGAGCGACCGTTCGGCGTCGAAGAGCGCGGCGTCGTTCTTGTCGGCCTCGACGGCGCGCTTCGTTTCGAGCGAGAAGAGGGAGTAGAGCCTCAACCGGACCTCGGCACGCAGGCGGGCGCGGGCGTCGTCGTCCACGCCGGTCATCAGGATCAAGCTCTTCTCATAGGAGCCGATGGCGTTCGCGCTGTCGTCCCGGCGGGCGTAGAGGTCGCCCATCTTGCGGAACGGCTCCGAGTCCCTGGGGTCGCGGAGCATGTCCGACTTGATCCCCGCGAAGACCTTGTCCCAGAGGCCGTAGAAGTGCGCCTTCTTGCCCACCTGGACCATCGCCTCTTCGGCGAGGAGCAGGTTGCCGTATTCGTCCTCCTTGCGCGAGACGTTGACGCGCGAAAGCAGCGCCCCGCTCGATGGGTCGAGCCGGAAGATCGACTTCAGCCCCGGCACGTAGACCGAGTCGCCCGTAATGAACCCCTGCCCGGCGCCGCCCACCTCTTCCTTGTCGAAGCTCCACCGCTCGGAGCCGTCGGCCGTCGCCAGGGCGTCGACGTGCTTGCCCGAGCAGATGAGCGTGTCGCCGGCGAGGCCCACCTTCTGCACGTTGTCGCCTCGCGACACGCGCCAGAGGCACCGGCCCGCCGCCGTGTCGATGGCGTAGAGCCGGTCCGAGTCGTTCGGCATGATGTAGGCCACGCCCGCCCGGACCGTCGGCGTGCCGTCGACGGAGGCCGCCGACATGTTGCGTCGAGAGCCGTCGGAGTTCATCATCATCATCGTCGGATTGACGGCGTACTGGTCGTAGGCATACCCCCACAGCACGTCGCCCGAGCGGGCATCGACGCCGACGATGCCGCCGACGTTGGAGCAGACGACCACGACTCCGCCCTCGACGGCCGGAAGCGTAAGCACCGGGAGTTGCCGCTGCATGATCCCGTACATGTAATACATATTGCGCGTGCGGACGCCCGAGCAGAGGAACCGCTTCCAGCGCAACGCCCCGTCGGAGGCGTCGAGGCAGACAAGATAGCATTCGCGGCGGTACTGGTCGTCGCCCCAGGCGAGGAGGTAAAGCCGTCCCTCGGAGAAGACGGGGTCGGCGATCTCATCCATCTCGGCAAGCCACTCGTGGCCGACGCGGTCCTTCGTGGCGCGCCAGACAACCTTGCCGCGGGTGGTGGCGGCCCAGACCTCGGGCGCGCCCGTCGTCGCCCCGTTGAGCGAAGCGTAGACCAAACCGTCGGCCACGGCGCACGCAAACGCGCGGGGCTCGATCTGCGAAGGCGGAATGCCCATCGCCATCATCTGCTGCGTGTTCTTCGGGGTGCGCTTGGGCGCGCCGCCGAACTCGCCGACGACCCACTCCGCGCTGATCGCCCCGAGCCGGAACGCCATGATGCCCGTGTCGTCGTGGATGAACACGCGCCCGTCGGCATAGACCGGCATGAACGGGCAGGAGGCCGCGTTCGGGTTCAGAGGCTTCATGCCGTTGAAGTAGACCTGCTCTTGCTGCGTCACCTTGCGATCCGCCCCCGGAATCGCCAACTCGGCCACCTTCACATCGCACTGGAAGACGTCGCTCATCCGCGCCGCGTGCGATGGGGCGCCGCCGAACTGCGGCCAGGAGGACCGGCTCGCCGTCGCAACGGCCGTCGTTGCGCTCCTCGGCAGCTCGGCGTCGAGGAAATCGACGAGGAACAACGGCTTGCCGCCCAGAAGCGACGAGGCTTCCGGGTCGCCGGCGCGTATCGAGGCAAGGATCTCCCGGGCTTCGCGGGCCTGGCCCATGCGTCCGAGTCCGAGCGCGCACTTCGTCTCGATCATCCGCCGGCCCGGCAGGCCGGCGTCGCTCCAGCGCAGCACGCGCTGCCAGCACGACACGGCCCGGCCCCACTCGCCCCGCCCGGCCCACGCGTCGCCCGCCAGGTCCAGAAGTTCCGGCCCCGACGTCGCGAGGAAGTACTTCGTCCCCTGCTTCTCCAGGTCCTCCGCGTCCGGCTTCGAGAGCGCCGTCTCGATCGACCTGGCCACCTCGCCGTCCACGCGCATCCGATACTCGGCCAGCAATTCCGTCGGCATTGCCGCAATGCTCCGCAGGCAGTAATCCCGCACACCCTGATACCGGTTGTCGTCGAACTGGAAAAGCCCGTCCGCATCATTCTCAAGCACGTAGAGGTAGAGGTCGAACGCCGCATCCAGCTTCTTCTGCTCCACAAGCTGCGCAGCCTTCCGCAGCCGCGCGCCGATGTCGCGCTCGACGTGGAAATACACCGAGCTCACGCCTGAGCTTTCGTCCTTCTTCGCGTCGTCTTTCTTGCCGGAGTCTTCCTTCTTCGCGACGGCGGGCACTGCAACAGCAGGCGCTGCAACGACCTTGACAGCCCTGACGCCGGGCTTCGCGACAGGGACGTCCCCGTCCGCGGGCTGGGCGACAACCGCCACCTTGTCGACCCCCAGCGCCGCAACGGCGGAGGAGACCCCATAAGTGCAGAGCAACACTGCACATAGGGCGGCCGAGAAAGTCACGATAGCACGGCGGAGATCCACCTAGGAATGCCCCCTCAGGAAGGCCGGTTGCACACGCTCGGAGGATTCCATTCCGTTCGATCCCGGGGGGCGACGAAGTCTTCGCCTCTTGACGGAACTCCTTGCGGCGCAATGCCTTCATTCTATCTGCGAACGCCAACGGGTCAAGAAAACAGCAAGGACCAAAGCACCCCGTTAAGGCAGACTACTGGCATACTCCCCGAACAACCGTCTATTAATACGGGTCAAGGAGGCAAAGAGATGGGCAAAAACGGGAATTATCTTGTGCCGCAACGTGTTGGAAGGCAATGGGTTACATCCCATGGCGGGAATACTGCCTCGGGATCGTCGTCTATGCCTCGCCTTCGGGCTGGGCGAGCGCCTTCTCGGCCTCCTTGGCGGAGGCGCGGTCCTTGCTCAACATCAACGCCAGGCCACCCGGCAGGCTCCAGAGTATGGCGAACCCGAGGCGGTATACGAAACTCAGGGTAACGGCCTCGGTTGCGCTGACGCCGACGGTGCCGAAGAAGACCTGGAAGACCGCTTCCTGGACGCCCCAACCCGATACTGAGACAGGGATTGCGGCGATCATGACGATCACGGGGATGAACACGAAGAAGTAATGGGGCGCAACATGAATCCCGAGCGACCTCGCAAAGCCGTAGACCCCGAGGATGGTAGTGAGGTGGCAGGCGAACGAGACGAGGAGCGACAGCACGCTCGTGCGCGGCTCACGGGAAAGGGTCGAGAAGGTCGCGTCCATCTCCCGCACTAACTTGTTGCCCGCCAACCAGATGCGGATTCGGTCCATCCTGAAAAGGAGCCTGAGCGGGCGGATGAAAGCGAAGAACCCAACCCCAACCAGGCCGATGATGTACGCCGCCGTTTCGAGCCTGACCGCTGTCCAGTCCCAGTGCGCCTCATGGGCGCGCCACATCAGCAGGAATCCGCCTCCGAGGGCCACCACGCCGAAAATCGTGTAATAGACCTTCCGCCTGAGGACGCTTGAATAGAGCGTCAGGGTGACGAAGATCGCCCCGATGAGGAACACCCAGACGTATATCGCGGCGTGGGCGAATCTCGGGTCGCGAAAGTTGATCCCCACCATGAGCGCCGCCAACAGCGCCAGCGCCAGCAGGCCCACTATCCGGTCGAGGAACACGGTGACGATCGCCTCGGTGCGCTTGTGCGTCTCGCGGGCGATGAGATACGCCTTGACGACGTCCCCGCCGGTGAGCCCCAGCATGAAGTTGCTGAAGAAGAAGCCCATAAACGTGAGCGACAACGACCGCCCCAGCGAGATATGCACCCCCTGTACCGCCAGGAGCCACCGGAACCGCACCGCGCCGATGACGGGTATGATGCCCATGACGAGGAAGGTGGGGATGAACCAGAGAAGGTTGAGGTCGCGGAAGACGGTAATCAGCCCGCGCTGCACACCGGTGAGCCTATTCTCTTTGTCCTTCTGGAGTTGTGACGAATCGAGCGTGACGGTGCCGCCGTCCGGCGTCGTAAGCCCAAAGACCTCGGGGCCAGTCTGACCAGCGATGAGCCTGCCGGTGATTCGCGTGCCGTCGGCCTTGACAAGCGCGTCATTGAGCTGAATCTTGGTGCAGACCCAGAAGATGAGCCCGACGCTGACGACGATGCGCAGGATAGTGAAGAGCTTGCTCTTCAAGCACGTTCCCCGTATCAGGCTTCTCCGGCCGCCCTGCGGCCTTTCCGTATTAAATCGTCACCCTCCCTGCCCCAAGTCAAGTGATTTCGGGGGCTTACAACCGTTCTTGCCCGCATTCGCACACAGGCAAAGGCGAGGGGCACGAAAACCCACAAGGGTCGGAACGCGAGAAAATCCGGCGCCGCGCCCGATGATCCGGAGCGCGGCGCCTGGTCAGGAGGGACCATCCGCACGAGCGGACGGTCCCGGAGGGGCTTGCTTCTCTCTTTTGTAGGGGGGGACCTATGTGTCCCCCCTCTTTCCGTCTCCTGTTACTTTTCGAGCAGTTCCTCGAGGATCAGCGAGCCGTAGGCTGTAACGAGGACGGGGTCGGATTCGAACCAGCGGTCGTTCTTATTGACCCACGAGCCGTCGGCGTTTTGGAGCGAGATCACCTTCTGCATCAGTTCCGCGCGCCAGTCGTGAACGACGCCCTTGGAGTCGGTGACGGTCTTCTCGCCCATCGCCTTGAGGGCCTTGGCCATCGTATGGTAATAGTAGAAGAGCCCTGCCTGGCCGACGCCCGGGTTCTCGTCGAGCGTGTAGTTCTTCCGAATCCACTCCACCGCGGACTGAACGCGCGGGTCGTCCTTCTTCACGTCCGCGTAGACCATCGTCATCATGAAGGCATAGGTCATGGAGCCGTAGGAGCGCAGGCCTTTCTTCCCATCGGGAAGGACAACCTCGTATTGCTGGTTAGGCAGCGGCGTATACGTGGCGCCGCCGTCGTTGGTCACCTCCCAATCCTTGATGTCCTTGTTCGTCTCGCTCTTGTTCTGACAGCGCGAGGCGAAAGCGGCGATGCGCTTCCAGGCCTCGGAGTCGCGCGGAAGGCCGGACTTTTCGAGGTCGCGCAGCGTCGCAGCGACCATCTGCGTGTTGGAGAGGTCCGCCCGGCCCGCGCCCCGCCCGCCGCCGCCGTAGTCGTAGCCGCCGTTGACCGGGTCCGACTCCGGATGCCCGTTGCCCTCGCCCATCTGCGCGCCGAGGAGATACTTCTGCGCCTTCGCAAGCACGTCCTTGTAGGCCGGGTTCTTCGTCGCCACCAGCACCTGCACGGCGATGGCCGTGGTGTAATTCGCGATCTGGCGTTCGTAGATGCCGCCATCGGGCTTCTGGAGCTTCAGGAGATACTCGACAGGCTTCTTGACGAAGTCGTCCTTCTCGCTGTAGCCGCTCGGGGAATCGAGAAGGGCCAGCGTCGCGATCCCCGTAATCCCAGGATTCTTGCTGTACGCGCCGTCCGGCTGGATCTTCTCCGCGATGAACTTCAGCCCGCGATCGCAGGATGCCTTCGCCTTCGATTCGAGGTCCGCCGGAGGCGTGCCCTGCGCCTGGACTACCGAACCCGCCGCCAATATCAACCCCGCCGCAACGCTCAGAATCGCCGCTTTCATGCGTCCCCCTTCGGTTTGGATAGACCTTCGTCCTGCCATGGAGAGCGCGGGTTGAATCGGGAAGGTTCGGTGAAAATCCGGAGGGTGCAAGGAGAAGACCTGTTCAGCCGGCATGTGCACAATTGGCGCGTGAATAGAGGAAGCCCGGAAACCGCAGTCCCCGGGCTTCGGCGCAGCAACATCAGTGCGTCAGGCGCGCCCGCTTGCCAAGATCGCGGAGGAACCGCTCCGCCCTCTTCCGGGTGGAATTGCGACGGTTGTCCTTGTGACGATTCACAAACTCGACCACCGCGGCCGGGTCTTCGATCTCGCCCGCGTAGCGGCCCAGCGCCTCGATGGTTATGCCGATCAGGATGTTGCGGCACTCCGGGTTCCGCTCGACTAGATCGACGCGCAGCAGCGTCTCGGTAATCGTCCTGCGGAGGTCCGGCCGGCCGGCGGCCATCACGCCAAGCGCCGCCACGGCGTTGCCCGCGGTGATCATCATCGCATCCCCCGAAAGCCGCAGCAGCCGCTCGACCAGCCGGTCGTCCGGCCCGGGACCGGCCGCCACGACGCAGCCCGCAACGCGCGCGGCGTTCCACTTGAGAATATTGTCGCTGCCGTCGAGGAGCCCGGCCAGAAGGTCGGTGCGCCCTCGAACGCGTTCGGCGTGCTTCTCCCCAAGAAAGCGCAACGCGCTCGCGGCGGCGTTCTTCACCTTCTTCTCGCGCGACGCAAGAGCCGATAGGACGCTTTCAAGCGCCGCATCGTCTTCGGCCGCAGCGTCCGCCACCCGCTCGGCGGCCTTGTTGCCGTGCTCGCGGAACTCGGCGATCACATCCACCGCCGCCGGAGTAGGACCCGCACGCGTCGTCAACTCACGCCACGATGTGAAGCCGTAGTCGAGCGCGAGGGCGTGCTGCATTTCCTGAAGCGAGACGTCCGCGGCGAGAATCTGCTTATCGGACGCGCCCCGGAAGCGATGATGAAGCCGCAGCGCCGCACAGGCGGACGCGTCGCCCCGACGGAACGACTTGAGCAGATCCTTGGCTTCTTCGCGAAGATAACGCTCACTCGGCTTGGAGGGCAGAATACGGGCCACGAGGGCCTCCTTTCCATAATTCGTCCGGGGTCTCGAAGCTCGGAACGGAAAGAAGGCGCAGATACACCGCACCCACGAAGGTGGATTCGATCCTTCCCCGAGACCAGGAGGCGTCCTTCAGCCGCCGGGATATATCATGCCTGCGGGCGCAGGGATGTCAAGCGCTTTCGTTGCGGCTACCAGACCTGAATTTCGAGATCGAGGTCGACGCCCGACTGGGCCTTCACGGCGGCGCGGACCTGCTCGATGAGCTGAACGACGTCGGTCGCGGAGGCATGGCGGTCGTTGACGATGAAATTGGCGTGCTTGGGCGAGACGCAGGCGCCTTCGACGCGGAGGCCTTTGAGCCCCGCGCGGTCGATGAGCAGCGCGGCGGGCTTGTCCGGCGCGGGGTTCTTGAAGACGCTGCCCGCCGAGGGATGGTCGAGGGGCTGCGTCCGGCGCTTGCGCTCGATGTAATCGCGGCACAGCAGCTTCGCGTCGGCGATGGGCGCGTCGATGATCGCAAGCCGCAGCGTCGCGCCGAGGATGATGAGGCCGGGCTCGGGCATCGTCGTTCGGCGGTAATCGAACACGGGACGAATGTCCTTCACCTCGCCCGAGCGCGTCATCACCGAAACGCCCACGACGAACTCGCCGATATCGTGCCCCCACGCCCCCGCGTTGCCGAGGATCGCCCCACCGAGCGTGCCGGGAATGCCTCCGGCCCAGCAGAAATTGTTGAACCCGCGGCGGATCGACTCGTCCGAGAGGTCGGAGAGCACGGCGCCGGCGCCGGCATAGATAGCTTCATGTGACATAGGCGCCCTCGCCTGTGCAGAAGAAGAAACAGCCGCACCCGAGGACGGGTGCGCCACATCAACAGAAGAAACTCCAGCCGAGGGCGGCTGGGTTACATAAGAAAGAGAGCGAAACTGCCCGGTGAGCTTCACGACGATTCCCCTCACCCCCGCGTCGCGGACGAGGAGATTGGAGCCGCCGCCGATGAGGTAGAGCTTCGCCTCCCCGCGGCGGGCGAGGTCAAGGACAAATCGCAGCTCGTCGGGATTCTCCACCTCGACAAACGCGTCGGCCGGGCCGCCGAGGTGGAAGGTGGTGTGCTTCGCGAGCGGCTCGTCGAGCTTCACCCGAGAGCCGAGTTTCTTCAGGAGTTCGGAGCGCATGAGATCCTGCTTCTATTGCGACAGGGTCCACCGCCGGATCATGTCGAACGCCGTGACGGCGGCCCTCATGCGGACGCGGTCGCGGAGGCCGAGGAAGCGGCACTCGCGGCACTCGACGTCACCGCCAGCGTCCAGGGCGATATAGACGAGGCCGACGGGCTTCTCAGGCGTGCCCCCCGAGGGCCCGGCGATGCCGGTGATGCCAATGGCGACATCCGCGCCGGTCGCCTTGCGCACTCCGTAAGCCATCCGGCACGCGACTATCTTGCTTACGGCTCCGTGCTCCAGGATGAACTCCTGTGGAACTCCGAGCAGCTTCTGCTTCGACTCATTCGAATAGCTGACGACACCCGCAAGGAACGTCTCGGAGACGCCCGGCACGTCGGTGAGGAGGCTCGCGATGAGCCCGCCGGTGCAGCTTTCGGCAAGCGCGACCTTCTTCTTGCGGGCGATGAGGTCGCGCACCGTAGCCGAGGCCAGCGTCTCGTCGTCGACGCCAAAGACGATGTCGCCCAGCGGCGCGAGCAGCCGCCGGATCTCCGCCTCGTCCTTCCCGATAAGATCGTCGGCGGCCTTCTCATCCGCGGCGCGAGCGGTGATCTCGACGGTGATCACGAAGTCGTGGACGAGGAGGCCGATGTTGGGATTACGATCGTGCGCCATGAGGTGCCGGACCTCGGCGTCCACCATCGACTCGCCGACGCCGAAGCACTTGAGGCGGCGCGTCTTGATGACGCCCGGCTCGGTGCGCATTCCGCGCAGGCGGGGAATCGTGAACTCGTCGAACATCGCGTACAGCTCGTGCGGCACGCCCGGAAAGACGTGGAACTCCGCGCGGCCGAGCCTCATGCAGATGCCGGGGGCGGTGCCGTTATGGTTGGGGATGACCTCGGCACCTTCGGGCAGCGTCGCCTGCGACCGGTTGTTCTCCGTCATCGGCCGGCCGAATCGCTTGAACATTTCCGCGATGACGTCGAGCGACGGCGGGTGCAGGACGAGCCGCTTGCCGCCCGCCTTCGCCATGATCTCGCGCGTGAGGTCGTCGGCCGTGGGACCCAGCCCCCCCGCCACCATGACCACGTCCGAACGCGACGCCGCGAGGCCGATGGCGCACATCATCCGCTCCGGGTCGTCGGCGACCGACGTGTGATAGTCGACGGGAATGCCGATGGTCGCCAGGCGCTTCGACATCCACGCCGAGTTCGTGTCGACGATGAGCCCGCGGACGAGCTCGCTGCCGACGGTGATGATTTCCGCGCGAAGCATGCTGCTCCCTCATGATGCGTGCGGGCCAGACACGAATGCCTGGCCCGCCATAGTCCCAAGAGATGTCAGACAGGAATGTCCGACCTACTTCTCCCGCCGCTTCCCCTCCGCGCGCATCGGCAGCGACCAGACGCCGATGAAGCCCTTGGCCATCGTGTGGTCGAAAACGTCCTCGGCGGAATAGGTCGCGAGTTCCTTGGAGTAGAGCGAGTTCGGCGACTTGCGGCCCTCGACAATCGCCTGGCCTTTGTAGAGCCGCACGCGCACGGTGCCCGTCACGACCTCGTTCACCTTGTCGAAGAAGGCGTCGAGCGCATGGCGGAGGTCCGTGAACCACTTGCCCTCGTAGACCATCCGCGAGTACATCTGCGTGAGCGGCTCCTTGAAGAGGATCACGTCGCGCGAGAGCGTCACCGCCTCCAGCGCGCGGTGGGCGTTCATGATGACCGTGGCGCCCGGGGCCTCGTAGACCTCGCGACTCTTGATGCCCACCAGCCGGTCCTCGACCAAGTCGCTGCGGCCGACGCCGTGGGCGCCGGCGAGCTTGTTCAGCGTCTGCACCAGCTTCACCGGCGGCATCTTGCGGCCGTTCACCGTCACCGGAATGCCCTTCTCGAAGCCGATCTCCACGAACTCCGGCTTCTCCGGCGCATCCAGCGGGTCCTTCGACATCACGTAGGCATCCTTCGGCGGCGCCGTCCACGGGTCCTCCAGCGCGCCGCACTCGACGGAGACGCCCCAGAGGTTCAGATCATAGGAATACTGCGTCACCTTCGGAGGCGGCAGCGGGACGTCATTGTCCTTGGCCCACTGCACCTCCTCGTCGCGGCTCTTGAGGTCCCACTCGCGGACGGGGGCGATGTTCTTCAGGCTCGGATCGAGCGCGGCGACCGTGCATTCAAACCGCACCTGGTCGTTGCCCTTGCCGGTGCAGCCGTGGGCGATGTACTTCGCTCCTTCCTCGTGCGCGATGCGGACGAGTTCGCTGGCGATGAGCGGACGCCCAAGCGCGGTGGCCAGCAGGTAGCCGTTCTCGTAGGCCGCGTTCGCCTTGACGGCGCGCCAGCAGTATTGCGTGACGAACTTGTCCTTGACGTCGATGACATGGCAGCCCGACGCCCCGGCGGCGGTCGCGCGGCCGCCCAGCGGCTCCAGGTCCTCTTCCTGTCCGAGGTCGGCGCACATCGTGACGACCTCCAGACCCTTCACCACCTTCAGCCACTTGACGCAGACGGACGTGTCCAGTCCGCCGGAATAGGCGAGAACGACCTTGTCCATGACCTTCTCCTTCGTTTTCGTGCGGTGGGAATTCTGAGCGCAAGTAGTGTAACGAGACGATCCCGCGAAATCAAGTGACAACTGACACGTGA
>JBBIVY010000007.1:51475-57235 GCA_037439485.1 Planctomycetota bacterium
GTGACAACTGACACGTGAAAGCGAAGAGGCCCTGGTCTCGGGTCTTCGCCGTTGCTTGTCAGTTGTTACGTGTCAGTTGTCAGTCATACCGGTGCCTGGCGACCGCCCGGTGCTGGTTGTCAAGACCGACCTGCCAGGCGACGGCGCCGGTGGGAAACCAGACGCGCCAGGTGAGGACGCGCGCGACGGCCTGCGGCTCGACGGAGAGCTGGGTCTCATCGCCCCACCAGCGGTGGAGGTCTGCGCAAGCCGCCTCCGACTCGGCGTCCGCCGGGCCCATCAGCTCGACGACGCGCGACTCGGGGTCGTTGGGGCGGATCTTCAGGAACGCCGCGTCGCGGACCTTGAGCCTCACCCCCGGCACGATGGCAAAGGCCACGAGCGCCGCCGCGCCCGCCGCGACGAGCGCCCACGCAAGCCAGTGAATACGCTCGGGCTTGGAGTCCTCCTCGATGATCCGCGGGTCGGGCGTCATTAGATCACCTTGCGGGCACGGCATGCCATGCCCCTACCTGCTGCGCCAGCGGTCATACTCCATGAACGCGTCGAACATCACCCGCTTCGTCGCGTCGGGCACGCCGATGGCGGCGCCGTCGCCGTAGTCGGAGAGGATGAAGCCGCCCTTGGCGGTGCCCCACTTGTCGAGGAGGAGCTTCGCCTCGGCGCGGATCTCCGCGTGCGACTTGAACGGCAGCGTGGCCTGGATGTCGCAGAGCGACTGGAAGCAGATCTTGCCGGCGAAATCCCGGCCGATCTCCTCGATGCCGAGCGCGCGCGGCTGCTGGAGGTTGATGACGTCGCAGCCGATCTCGGCGAGGTCGCCGAGGATCGCGTTGATCTTGCCGCAGGAGTGCATCCAGACGTCCCAGCCCTGCGCGTGGCAGGCGTCGAAGATCTTTCTGTAGCGCGGCTTGAAGAACTCCCGCCAGAGCTCGGGGCGGATGAAGAGCGCGCACTCGGTGCCCCAGTCGTCGGTGAAGGAGAACCCGTCGATGCGGTCCTTCGCCAGGCGCGACATGTTGCGGATGACCTTGAGGTCGAAGTCCACGATGCGGTCGGCCAGGCCTTCCATGCGCTCGCGGTCGAGGTAGAGCCCTTCAAGCACCTTCTCGAACCCGACGAGCGTGTGCATCCGCTCGAAGATGAGCATGAAGATGCCCATATGGCAATACTTATCGCGGTCCTTCGGGAAGCGATCCGTGACGCCTGCGTAGAACTTCGGGTCGTCTCCGTCCGGCCACTGGAAGGTCGCCCACGCCGCATCGTCGGCGAGCGGATGCCCCTTCGCCTGGCCCATGTTGCTCATCTCGGTGCGACACCAGGTGCAGCCCCACTCGTCCACCGTCTCCCGAAGCGTCCGGTCGCCGGTGCCGATCTGGTTCCACGAAAGCCACGTCGCGTCCGTCGCGCCCAACGCCTCGAAGAGCACCGGCAGCCTGTCCGGCCCCTCGAAATGCACCGCCCGGCGGACGACCTCACGAGAACTCTGCGGCATGGTTCTCCCCTTCAAACCTGGTAGGAATGATGGGGAACCATGATACGCCCGCGCCACGGCAAATCAAACCGAAAAGGTCAAGGTCTTGCCGTACCTCAAGCCTCAAGCCTTCTTCGCTTCAAAAGGAATTCACGCATCGGGCGCGACTCGACAAAAAGTCTAGTTATTGTGTACCTACCGCATCAGGTATACCCAATCCCTAGAGATTTTTCTCGACCCTTTTGAGCACCCCCATTATCTGCCAAAGAACGCGGTTCTGCTTCTCAACTTGGCCAACTTTCCACTGTTTTCGGGCGCGACTCGACAAAATCCCTAGCTGTTGTGTATACCTATGCAAAATACCCACGATAGGTAGACTTTTTTCTCAGCCCTCTGTCCGACCCCGGTTTCTGACCCTCCTTCCTCGCTATCTGATAGGGCTGTGAATTCGCACTGTTACTGGAGTCCCGGCGATATTATACACCAAACTAACGCTTCTGTCAATCTCGCGTCAGGGAATTATCGCGTTTTTTCGGAGGTGGAAGAGGGTTGAATGGATGATTGGGCAGAGCACCTTCGGACCATCTTCTGTCCGGATGGGTCGGGACGCATGGGTGTCTGCAATGCGCGCAACAAGACAGGCATAGGTCGCGTCTTCAGCAATCGCCCCCGGCGGAAGTCCGTTGACTTCCAAGGTTGTGGGCACCCCCGGAAATACCCAAGAACTGCCCTCAGGAATTACACGATGCATCTCAGACGGCGTGTTTCAGGACTTGGGCATTACTCTTTCGTGCCGACCCGCCAGGTAAGCGTCCAACGCTTTGAGGAACGCCCTTCGCGCCTTCTCCATCGCAATAGCGTCTGGCTGCCGCTCGTCTCTCTGCATGAAGACAGGGTCCGCAGCACAATCATTGCATCCCCCTTCCGACACCGGTTGATCTCCCCAACACACAGAAACAGCAAATGCGACACCGCCACTAACAACAACGCCAAGTAGCCAGCCGCTGATCCTTGTGAACATTGTTCGCTCCTCCCTCTTACAGGTCAAGGTAATACTCGGCGATCCGCTTCATCGGCGGCCACTGGATCGAGTCTACGATACGCTTAGCCCTGTTCTTTGCCTGCAGCGATTTTTCCGGCTCCTTCTCCTCCTCTTCGGCAGCCATGCTCGCCATCGCAAACGCTGCAATGGCACGCATAGCATCTCTTTCCTTCCCGTTCAGTCCTTGTGCGTTTTCAGCGCCAGCCATGAGTCTATCGCAATCATCCTCAGTGGCGCGCTCACACAAAGTGAGAAAGACCGTCTCATTCGCGGTGGCTCGATATGCTAACGCTGTTCCGGGATTTCCAAGAACAAGAGCATCCGTGCAATGCAGATAAGTGGATCGTGAAGGCCAAGAGGCATCAGGGTCTGCATATAGCCGACAGGATTCCGCGTAATCCAATTCGGGATATTCACGAATGCCGACCCCCGTAGCGTCCCTTGCTGCTGAAACCACGAGTTCTGAAAACATCACGTGGCCGGGAGGGGCGGAGTCGACGTCGGCGTCTTCGGGAAGAATCTGAGTGGAGATAAACTGATCTTGCGACCCCATGGCGGCGGACCTGCTGCAGAAGAGCCATAGTTCGTATAGCGTCAGCCAGTCTTTCCGCGACTGCTCGGTTTCCGTTCCGAGTTTTAGCAATCTGGCCCGGAACTTATCTGCCTCATCCAGGAATTCAGCCCGCGCCACTAAGTAGTCGATCTCATCACGAGCGTGACCTCTTTGTTCTGCCAAGCGGGTTATTCTCTCAAGATCGGATGTCACATCCTTGCTCGCCGCCAAATCGCGACGCGGAGTCGGGATTGCAAGCGCTGACGGACCAGCACCTGCCCCAATCCAACGGGTGACTTGCTGAATAAACACCGGCTTCTCGCCGGCCCGTGCAAGGAACTCCGCCCGAAGCCATTTGGAAATCCTTGGCTTGCAATCCTGTTCCGTGCGAGCGGCGACCAGCGCAGCAATCCGCAACCCCATCGCGTTTTGGCGGGACGTCATTTTCTGCCCATTGGCGCCAATGAATTGCTCTAATTCTGTCAACAGTTTTAGGCCGGCGGCGGACCTCCCTTCGTCATGCAGCCAAGGTGCCCACCGTATTGCGCCATGGGACTCTGACGTCAGTTTCTTATATGAATCAACAAGAAGCGCCAACCTTAAGCTAGGTGCATCGTCTACATTCATATCGGGCACGACTTCTTCATCACTCAGTTCGCCAGGTAGTTCTCTCAGTTTCGCCTGAAGACTTGTCCTTATGGCGATCTTTGGCAAGAGGTCGATCACGAAATCGAACGATCCCGTGTCCCGACGGCCCTCAAGAACAAATCTACACCGATCCGCAAATCTGTCCACCATGGGTTGCGTTACCGCCAGTTCAAAGGGCCGCAAAAACTCTCTTCCCATTCCAACAAACCCCTCCCTCAAGAAGGGAGGCGTCGAGATATAGGTACGATCCGTGTCGCCGAGGAATATCTGCTTGATCCGTACGATCTCATCTCCCGCCTTCAGTCCGGCTTTGTCGGCGAAGTCGCCTGCAACGATATTTTTAATAACTATGGGGCCTCGGGGGAACTGGTTGTTCTGAGGGGAGTCATCGCTTCCAACTCCCAAGACGGCTTGGCCCACACGCACCGCACAAACAAACTCGATCAATTGGTCTTCATTGGCTGCCTTCTGGATAGGGTTCGTTCTTCCAGGCCAAAGTTCCCGTCCCCGGAGTCCCTTGGTTTGAAGGTTAAGGATGATCTCAACCCCGGCTCGCTTCACGATAAGTGGACATTCGGCGATGCCGCGAAAAGCATCTTCTTCTATCATCCCTGCCAGACGAATGGAAGATCCTTCAACTTCGTAGCGAGTCTTGGCAACACCAACAAGCATGGCCACGACAAGGTCGCCCGGCTTCACCCCGGCCCGTGCAGCCGGGGAATCTGCCAATACCGCCTTTACTTCGATGCGATTACCAACAGATGCCGCATCGAGCCCCACTTGCTCTTTCAGGAAAGCGGCGCTTGTTGTGGAAAGTATCTCTTCGGAAATGGCGGAATATGGTGGCCTTCTCGTGGGTTGCCCCACAGAGTCTGCACACACCAGAATGGCTATTAGCACAACAATAACGCCACGCTTCATCATCAGACCTCCGCATCGGCCTTGCCAGTTTCCTACATAACCCCATAGGGAAAACCGGTATTACTTACATTGGTTATTACAGATATCCCAACCCGAAGCACTCAAGGAACTGGGGTTTCCCGTCCATTGGGGCGCTGGGGACCAAGGCTGTTCTGGCACCTTCTTGGTCTGGTCGTGACACATTGTTCTTCGCGTCAACCTGTTTACGGCACATGTCCAAGTATAGCAGAATTTATCAACATTTGAGCAACTGGCGTATGTCCTGTTTATGTTTTGATGGCAATACTGCGTTTCAGAGGAGCCCGCATTTTGATTATCGCCCCCACTGAAGAGACAGTACCCCACTTCGCCCTTCTCTTCGTAGATTCCGCCCCATGGCGGTGTGGGATCACGGTACTTTTCTGCCATGAAATGGAAACAATTGGCAGAGCAATAGGGCCTTATTCGGTATTTCTCTGGATACGTTGTCGGGCAGATAATGCACTGGTGCTCACGGTAGTTACCAGTGTCTATCCAATCATTGGCTGCCCAATTAGGCGGATCCCCTGGAGGAGGGCAATGCCCGCAGTGGTCGTTGGCGAAACAGGAAAATGAAATGCCCAGCAGAATTCCTGCTATAGTCGGCAACAAAGACCAATTCATCGCTCGCGAAACCCCATTCGCTCTATGAGCACCCATTTCTTGGCCTCCTTCTATTTACCGACAGAACCAAGAAGAAACTTAATTCTCACGTTATGCAGGACGCTGGCCACATTACTGTTCGACACACGCAGTGTATGCGCGCTGATTCATCTACTATGGTATTTGCGCCACCAACGGATGCCAAGCACAAAAATAAGAAATAATATCGTTATCCCATGGGAAATGAGTTGTGGTTGGACAGATTCTGGGAATTCCGGGGACACCCATAACCGTGCAGGGACACCCATATCCTCTTCCCGGCCCCCCTCCTCAGCCTTACAACTCACACCGAGAATCGGAAGTGGATCAGGTCCCCGTCCAGGATCGGCCCCGTCTTTCCTTCGAGGCGTTCTTTGCCGCGGGTGCGGACGTCTTTGATGGAGCCAAGCTTCTTAACATCTTCGACGCCGATGACTTCGGCGCGGATGAAGCTGCGGGCAA
>JBBIVY010000008.1:0-36223 GCA_037439485.1 Planctomycetota bacterium
CCTGGCTGGATTACTCGAGTGACGAGAGCACGTTCCGCATCGAGCGCAAGATCGGCTCGGGCGGGACCTATTCGGAAATCGGCACGGTCAGCTCCAATGTGACGACGTATTCCGACACCACGTGTTCGAGCGCGACGACTTATTATTACCGCGTCCGTTCGCGCACGAACGCCGGGGTGAACTCGTCTTACTCCAACGAGGACCACGCCACGACTCCGTAGCCACTGACGATCCTGTCCCCCCGGGGCGCATGATGGCGCCCCGGGGGCGATCAGGGCAAACACACCTCGTTTCTGAATTCCTCAACGCCTCCAACGATCCGCGTCATTTCTGTTCTCTGGGCGGCGCCGTGGTGCCGCGGTCGATGAATTGTCCGGGCACGCGCACGCGGCGCGGCTCGCCGCCCGGGGCGCTGTCGAGGAGAAGCTCAAGCGCCTGGGCGCCGAGCGCCTCCTCGTCGAAAACGATGTGCGTGAAGGTTCTCCACTCTTTCGAGAATCCCTGGTTGCCCATGGAGACGAGGCTCAGGTCTCCCGGCACGCTCAGCCCCAGTGACTCGGCGGCCTTGGCCATGTCCAGGGCCGTCAGAGAAGCGCCGCAGACGACCGCGGTGGGGCGGTCCTGCGGACGAAGGAGGTCGATGCAGACCGGCACGCCAAAGACGAAATCCGGGGCGCGCCTCTCGTGGAACCAGCCCCCGGTCCGCCGCACCAGCTCCGCGACGCCGTTGCTGCGCGCCGTCCGGATCGGGTCGGGCAGGATGGGATCGACAAAGGCGATGCGCCGGTGCCCCAGCTTGAGGAGGTGCGCCGCTGCCATGTGCCCGGCCTCGAGGTCGTCGAACGTGATCGTGGGCAGCACCAGGTCGGGCGTCTCCCAGTCGACCAGCACCGCCGGCCCCGCCGCCGAGGCCAGGCGCAGCGCGTGCGCCGAGTCGAGCCGGTGGTCCATGACGGCGGCCCCCACGCAGTTCACGGTTCGGAGCCGTGCGAGGACGTCGTGGATCATCCGGTCCATCTCCGCGTCCGGGTGAAGCGCGATGGTCATCTCCATGCCGTGGGCCTGCGCCGCCTTCCCGAAGGCGTGCGACACTGTGCCGGGCTCCGCGGCGGCGGACAGGCTCAGGAGGACCGTCACCGGCGCGGACATCCCCGCGCGCTCCTCCGGGGGCACTACGAACGTCCCGCTTCGCCACCGCCTCTGAATCAGGCCGATGGCCTCCAGGCGCATCAGCGCGTGACCCAGCGTCACCGTGCTGACGCCCATCTCTCTGGCGAGATCCACCTCCCCCGGCAGACGATCCTTATAGACCCCGCGCAGGATGCGCGAGCGGAGCAGTCGCATGACGGTGTTGTGCTTCGCCTCGCGCATGGCCTGTGAACCCTCCGAGAGAAGATGCCCATTTCCCACACGGTTTGGTGAGTTTTTGCAACAAGTCATCTACTATATGTAGTAACCGTGCAGGTACTATGTCGGTTTTTCCTCCGGGTAATCAGAGCATAAATGCGGGAAATGGTCTTTATCCACTTCAACGCTACTATAGGTAGAACGATTTGGCACGCCGTTTGCTTATTGGAAGGGCGGTCTTGCTCAGTGCGGGATGCCATTCTTTGGCCTCATCGAGAGGCCCGGAAACTCATGGAGGACTTCAAGATGAAAAGGGCATTGGTGTGCGTAGCAGCGGTGGCGTTGTTCGCGTTCTCGGGCTCGGCGCAGGCGGTCCCCTCGGTAAGCCTCAACGGGAACCTTTACCTGTGCATGCCCGGATATGACGGCACTAATTCCAGGGTGGCGAGTCTGCCTTTCACGGCGGGCACCGCGGGCGTGCTGAATGCCAATTTCTTCAGCACCGCCAACGCAGGGACCGACTACTCCAACTTCGACCTCGCCAATCACAACCTGTACCTGCTCGTGCATACCCGGGGCAGCTACTATCCGGACGTGTGGAAGGTGAGCGGCGCGACGGGTGTCGGCACGCAGGTGCTTGCGGGGACGGGCGGCGACTATGGCAGTTCGAACAACTTCGCCGTAGACGCTTCGACGGGCAACATCTACATCACCTCAGCCAAGAACAAGTCAGCCGTTTACATGCACGACGACAACCATGACGGCGACTACAACGATGCCGGCGAGAAGACGCTTATGACGGGGCTTTCCGTGAGCCTCTGGAACAGCGTCGGCCACGATGCCGGCGAGCGCCAGGACGCCGAGTTCTACAACGGCTGGATGTACTTCACCATCGGCGAGGTCTGGTCGAACGACCACTTCATCACCCGGGTCCAGGCGCTGCCCGGCATCAGCGGCAACATCGCGGCGGACCGGTCCTCCTGGCCCACCGCCGGGCTGAGCGCGGAGGGCCCGCAGTTCCTGACCCTGGGCGACCCCGACGGCGACGGCAAGACCGACCTCTATGCCCAGGAGGGCTACAGCAGCGGAACCTACAGCTACACCCTCGGGCACTGGGAGGACAGCAACAGCGACGGGGTCTTCTCGTCCTCTGAGTACATCGACAAGGTGTCCCTTGGAGCGGACGCCCGCGACGTGCAACTCGTGCAGGACGGGAAGCATTCCATGATCGTCTACCTCGACAAGAACATGGTGGTGAAGTACGTCAGCCTGTTTGACAACGGCTTGATCGACGCTGCCAACAAGGGCACACTGTTCACGACCGGTCTCGCGCCGAGCAACACCGACTACGTCTACCTGAAGATGGACCAGATCGCGGCGTCGGTTCCCGAGCCTGCGACGCTGCTGCTGATGGGCACCGCCGCGTTGGGAGTGATGGGCTACGTCCGTCGGCGCAGGATGATCTGATCTTCGACGGGCGCACGCGAGTTGCGGGATGAGACAATCGCCCCTCCGGCGGCAACCGGAGGGGCGAGCCTTCTTAAGCATCAGCCCCAACGACCCGCGTCATTCCTGTTCTCTGGGCGGCGCCGTGGTGCCGCGGTCGTGCAGGCGGACGGGGATGATGACCTGTCGCGGTTCCTTGCCGGGCTCGCTGCCGAGGAAGAGATCGAAAGCCCCTGCGCCCAGCGCGTATTCGTCGAACTCGACGTTCGTAAATGACCCCGACTTCTGCTCGGGGTTGATGCTGCCCTTGCACAGGATGCTGATGTCCCCAGGCACGCTCATTCCGAGGGAAGAGGCCGCCTTCGCCATGTCGATGGCGGTCGACTGGTCCCCGCAGACGACCGCGGTGGGACGCTCGGGCGCCTGAAGGAGCGCGACGCAGGGCGGCACGCCCCACGTGAAGTCCGGCCCCTGAAGATATCGGAACGTGCCGCCGGCCTGGCGCACCAGTTCGGCCATTGCATTGGCCCTCACCGTCCGCTCGGGAGAAGGCATCAGCGGATCAACGAGGACGATGCGGCGGTGTCCCAGCCGGAGCAGGTGTGCGGCCGGCAGGCGCCCGGCCTCGCGGTTGTCGTGGTTGACGGTGGGCAGGATCAGGTCGGGCGTCTCGCAGTCGGCGACGACGGCGGAACCGGGTGTGGCGGTCAGGCGCAGGGCACGGGCGGCGTTCATCGCGTAGCCGTACATGCAGGCCCCGATGCACGCCAGGCCTTTCAGATAGTTGACCGCCTCATCGACGGCCGCGTCGGTCTCCGTCTTCAGATGCGTCACCAGGATGATGTGAAGCCCCTTCGCCTGGGCCACCTGTTGAAAGCCGTTGGTGAACTCCGACTGGACGGGACGGGGTCCGTACGCCGCCTCGCTCAGCAGGACAGACACCGGCGCGAGTGCCCTGGATCGCTCCTCCCTCGGGACGATGAACGTCCCGCTTCGCCACTTCCTCTGGACCAGCCCCATCGCCTCCAGTTGCACCAGGGCCTGGGCGAGAGTGACGGGGCTGACACCCAGTTCCTTCGCCAGTTTCACCTCCGCGGGGATGCGCTCCTCGTAGACGCCCCGCAGGATGCGCAACCTCAGCAGTTTCGTGATGGCGCGATACTTGCCCTCTTTCATGGCGGATGCCCCACTTCACTGTGATTCGACGCTTCCGGAGACGCCCCTGCGCCGGACGACGTTCTGTTATGGCCTCTCTCTCGACAGCCTTTGATGCGTTTCTCCACCATTTCATCTACCATAGACACGATGAATGCAAGGAATTTCTCGCCATTTTCGTGCCCGGAATCGGCCCTCAGAGCGCGTGTAGGGACGTTGAGCGCATTCAACTCTACCATAGAGACGGAGTTTTGGCACGCCATTTGCTATTGTGTCATCCAGAACGGCGATGGTTGCCTGGATCGAAATGTCTCTTTTGGACTCATTCTCTCAGGTCATTGGGACCCACGGAATTCTGGAGGACTCACGATGAAAAGGGCATTGGCGTGCGTGGCGTGCATGGCGGCTGTGGCTCTCCTGGCGAGCACGGCGTCGGCAATATCGACCGGGCCGGGCGGGTACGTCTACTGGGACTACCCGGCCTCGACGTCCGGGTACTGGACGTCGGAGAAGCTCTACCGCACGACGCTCAACACCGCGTGGACTCCGACTGAGACCTCGACCAACTTTGACTGCATCACCCTGAACGGGATGGCGTCGACGACCTACACGTCCAGCAATGCGGTGTGGAACGCATTGCAGGTGTGGGACCCGCGAAGCCAGGGCGGCAGCGGCAACCTGTCGTTGATGGCGACGGAACTGTCGAACTCCGCTGTGGCGAAGGGGAGTGAATCTTACCCCTGGGACATCGTGAAGGTGAGCGCGACGGACCCCACAAAGAACAAGTCGTTCAGCACGGCCCAGGGAAATGTTCTCCTCGTTGGTTACGCGAACTACGGTTGGCCGGGCACGGGCAGACCCCTCGGCTACGTGCGGTGGCCCGGCGACAGCGTCGCCGCTCCGACCGGAATCATCCTGGGCGGGGCCAACACCGGATGGTCCTACCGCTACGACGCCGATGCGAACGGGTATGCGGACAATACTCCCGCGGAGTACGGCGCATCGGGCAGCATCGCGTCCGCCTCGACGGTCTACGACGTGGAGGTCGGTCCGTCGAAAGCGATGTATGTCTCCTCCAGCGGCGGCAGCTTCTCCACGGCCAAGATCGCGCGGGTCACTTTGAACACGACCACCAAGGCCCTCACGAGCACGACCTTCTTCACCTCCGGCGGCACCGGCAACCCCGTCGCATCAACCTATGCCTATGTTGACGCCATTGCCGTGGGCGCCACCAACAGCCAGCAGGACATCGTCTACATGGCCGCGGCCGACACCACGAGCGCCGCCGGGATCTTCGCGCTGGTGGACAGTGACCTGAGCGGCTCCGTCGATCCCTCGACCGAAACGGTCAAGGAGTTGTGGAAGAACGGCGACTTCGGCATCACGATTGTCACGCGCATGTGCGACGTGGAGTACTTCAAGGACGCGAGCGGCAAGTACCTGCTCTTCACCGCCGGCAACGCCGACGGCACCGGCGCGCTGTATAACCTGTATATGCTCCAGTTGGCCGACAACGGCCTGGCCGCCGTGGGCGGCAAGCTGATCTCCACGAACGCCGGCGGCATGTTCTTCGAGCTCGACATGAACCCGGCGGCTGCGGTTCCCGAGCCGACCTCGATGCTGCTCCTCGGCACCGCCGCGTTGGGAGTGACGGGCTACATCCGCCGTCGCAGGCTGATCTGATTTTCGACGAGCACACACACGAGTTGCGGGATGATCCACTCGCCCCTCCGACCGAACCCGGAGGGGCGGGTTTCTTTAATAGCAGCGTTGCTGTTTCGGCGAAGCCTACGGCTCGACGACTTCGCAGGTGACGCCGGGGGAGGGGATGGGGTGGATGACCTCGGCGGCGCCTTCGGCCTTGAGGGCGGAAATGGCGCGGTCGGGATCGAAGGTGAGGGCGAGGATGGTGCCGCCTCCGCCGGCGCCGGCGAGTTTGGCGGCGAGGGCGCCGTTGCGGAGCGCCACGTCTATGAGCCGGTCGTTCTCGATGCCTGATGCGCCCAGGCGCTGCTGAATGCGGTGGTTCTCGTTCATGAGGCGGGCGACGGTGGGCCAGTCCCCGTCGAGGATCGCGCGCTTGCCCCGCTGCGCCAGGCGCGCGATGCGGTCGTAGCCCTCGCGCACCTCGCGGTCGCCTTCCTCCCATCGCTCGCGGATGGGCCTCAGGATCGCCCCCGAGACGCGCTTGACCCCGGTGTGCACCACGACGAACGGCAGCTCCTTCACGAACGCCCCCAGTGGCTCGACCGTCGCGTACAGCTCGCCTTCCAGGTCGCGGTAGAGTTCCTTCCCGCGGAAGTCCATATAGTTGAGCCCGCCGAACACGCTCATGTACTGGTCCTGGTAGCCGCACTGGATCTTGAGGTAATTGAGCTCGATCGTGCGCAGCATCTCCGCCAGGTAGTGCCGGTGGTGCTCGCGGCCGAGCAGCTTGAGCGCCGCCGTGAGGAGCGACACGAGCACCGCCGTTGAGCCGGCGAGGCCCGCGTTGACGGGCACCTCGGTGGAGACGTCGACGTGGAACCTGAGGTCATATCGGCGGAGGTAGGAGATGACGGCGCGGACGCAGTCGAAGTAGTCGTCCTTGAGCGTGAAATCGGCGCGGTCGCGGAGCGTCGCGGTCTTGCCGGCGACGGTGGCGGTGAGCGCATCCGAGGGCGTCGTGAGCACGACGCGGGCGCGCTGTTTCAGCGAGCACGAGATGACGCAGCCGCCATAGCCGTCCGTGGGGTTGCCGAGGATCCCGCAGCGGCCCGGGGCCGACGCCTCGATCCGCATCAGGTCTCTCCCGACATCTTTTTCGTCAGGTATTGCCGGAGGGTGTAGCCGTATTTCTCGTCGTTCATCGCAAAATCGACGAAGGCGCGGAAGTAGCTCTCGAAGTTGCCGATGTCGTATCGGCGCTCGCCGGCGGCCAGCGGCACGGCGAGGACCTTCTTGCCCTGGTTGACGAGGTTGCGGATGGAGTCGGTGATCTGCATCTCGCCGGCGGAGTCGGGAACGGTTCGGCGGACGGCGTCGAAGATCTCGGGGGCGAAGACGTAGCGCGCGGCGATGGCGAAATGGGACGGGGCCTGCTCGGGCGCGGGTTTCTCGACGAGCCCGTCGATCTCGAAGAACTCGCCCGCCGCCTCGCGCTTCGGCTTCACGATGCCGTAGCGATGCACCTGGGCGGGTTCCACGGTCTCGACCGCGATGGTCGCCACGGCCCCTTCGCGCGCGTGGATCTCGACCATGCGTTCGAGGAACGAGCCTTCCTCGTCATGCCAGATGATCGAGTCGCCCAGCGACACGACGAAATGCTCGTCGCCGACGAAGTCCTCGCCCATGCTGATGGCGTGGGCCAGGCCCTTCTGTTCGCTCTGGCGGACGTAGCAGAAGCTGACGCCCATCTCCTCGTAGTCGAGCTCCGCCAGCAGTTCGCGCTTGCCGGACTGCTGGAGCTTCTGGATGAGGTCGGGGTCGCGGTCGAAGTGGTTCTCGATGGCCAGCTTGTCGCGCCCGGTGACGAAGCAGATCTGCTTGAGGCCCGCGCGCTGCGCCTCCTCCACCACGTACTGCACCACCGGCTTTCGGCCCACCGGCAGCATCTCCTTCGGCTGGCTCTTCGTCACCGGCAGGAGCCTCGTCCCGAATCCCGCCACGGGAACCACGACCTTGCGGATCGACATCGGAAATCCTCCTTTTCAGGCCCGACGCAGGCGCCGTGATGTTGTGATCGGCATGATATCACCCCCTTCGAGGGCGTTCAAGTTCAAATGAGTTTTCGGCGCGAAGTCGTCGAGCTTGACAATTATAGAATAACTTGCTCTACTATAGTCGTCAGCGCCCGGCAATGGGAAAGGCCTTTCCGGGCGCATCTCGAACACTCGGGAGGGAAATCGATGACTGGACGGAATCCGTTCGAAGTGGCTCAACAGCAGCTTGACGAATGCGCGAAAATCATGGGGCTGGCCGCGGACGTCCACGCGCTGCTCCGGATCCCGCGTCGCGAGATGCACGTCTCTTTCCCCGTGCGCATGGACGACGGCACGGTGAGGATCTTCCAGGGCTTCCGCGTTCAGTACAATGACGCGCTGGGCCCGGCCAAGGGAGGCATCCGCTTCCACCCCGACGAGACCATCGACACCGTGCGGGCGCTGGCGGCGTGGATGACTTGGAAGTGCTCGCTGCTGGGCCTGCCGCTGGGCGGAGGCAAGGGCGGGGTCATCTGCGACACCAAGAAGCTCTCGAAAGGCGAGCTGGAGCGGCTGAGCCGGGCCTACATCCGCAGCATCTGGAAGTACATCGGCCCGGAGGAGGACGTTCCCGCGCCCGACGTCTACACCGATCCGCAGGTGATGGCGTGGATGGCCGACGAATACTCGGTCCTCGCGGGCACGAGTCAGATCGGCGTGGTGACCGGCAAGCCTCTCGGCCTGGGCGGGTCGAAGGGCCGCGGCGACGCGACGGCGCGTGGCGGGTGGTACACCGTCCGCGAAGCGGCGTCCGAGGTCGGCGTGGACCTCTCCAAGGCCGCCGTGGCCATCCAGGGGTACGGCAACGCCGGCTACTATGCGGCGAAGCTGGCGAAGGAGCTGTTCGGGGCGAGGGTCGTCGCCGTCAGCGATTCGAAAGGCGGCATCCATAATGCCAAGGGCCTCGACCCGGAGGCCGTCCAGGCGCACAAGAAAAAGACCGGGTCCGTCGTGGGCTTCGCCAAGGCGGAGCCGATCTCCAACGAGGCGCTGCTCGAGCTCAAGGTCGACGTGCTCTGCCCCTCGGCGCTCGAGAACGTCATCACGGCCGCGAACGCCGCGCGCATCCGGTGCAAGATCCTCGCCGAGCTGGCCAACGGGCCGACGACGCCCGAGGCCGACGCCGTCCTCTACAAGAAGGGCATCCATGTCCTTCCCGACTTCCTCTGCAACGCCGGCGGCGTCACCGTCTCTTATTTCGAGATGGTCCAGAACCGGGCGCTCTACTACTGGAGCGAGGAGGAGGTCCACGAGAAGCTGGACAAGAAGATGACCCAGGCCTATCACTCCGTGCTCTACGCCTCGCGCGAGAAGAAGATCAATATGCGCCACGCGGCCTACGTCGTGGCCGTCGGACGCGTCGTCGAGGCGGTGAAGCTGCGCGGGTGGTTGTAGCGGCTTCCGACGCCGGATTCCGGATGGAAGTGGAAAAGAAGCGGGAACCTGCCGACGGGCGGGTTCCCGCTTCGGTTTTGGATTGACAGTCCGCCCCCGTCCGGATATCCTCACGCCCCAGGCTTCCCCCGCCGGGATGATGGTTTCCACGCCGACAGAGAGGGACAGTCCCGGACGGCGGGACAGTCCCTTCACGGAGTTTTTCGATGCAGCCGAGCGATTTCGTCCATCTTCACGTTCACTCCGACTACAGCCTGCTCGACGGCGCATGCCGCCTCGACAAGCTCGTGGATCTGGCGAAGACCTACGGCATGACGGCGCTGGCGCTGACCGACCACGGCAACATGTTCGGCGCCATCGAGTTCTACCGCGCGGCCCTGGCTGCGACCGTCAAGCCCATCGTCGGCTTCGAGGCCTACGTCGCCCCCGCCAGCCGGTTCGACCGCGAGTCGGGCTCCGCCCAGGCGGAAGGCGCGTTCCACCACGTCACTCTTCTCGCCAAGGATGACGAGGGCTATCACAACCTCATCAAGCTGGCGACCTCGGCCTACCTGGAGGGCTTCTACTACAAGCCCCGCGTCGACAAGAACCTCCTCACCCAGCACTCGAAGGGCGTCGTCGCGCTCTCGGGCTGCCTCGGCGGCGAGGTGGCGCAGTATATCCTCCAGGACCGGATGGACGAGGCGCGCAAGGCCGCGGCGTTCTACCGCGACCTCTTCACCCCCGAGAACTATTTCTTCGAGGTGATGGACAACGGCCTCCCCGAACAGAAGAAGGTGACCGAGACCCTCATCGCGCTCGGCCGCGAGATGGGCGTGAGGCTCGTCGCCACGAACGACTGCCACTACCTCACCAAGGAAGACTTCGAGGCGCACGAGGTGCTGCTGGCGATCAACACGGGCAAGTTCTTCGACGACGAGAAGCGGCTGAGCTTCTCCGAGGCGGAGTACTACTTCAAAGCCCCCGCGGAGATGGCCGAGCGGTTCAAGGCGCTGCCCGAGGCGATCTCCAACACCCGCGTCATCGCCGACATGTGCAACCTCGAACTCTCCTTCAAGAAGAAGCACCTCCCCACGTTCGTCGCCGCCGCGGACATGGACAACGACACGTTCTTCCTCAAGCTCTGCCGCGAGGGAATGCTCGACCGGTTCGGCGACCCGCCGCCGAAGGAGGTCTCCGACCGCCTCGAACACGAGACGGGCATCATCCGCCGGATGGGCTTCGTGTCGCTCTTCCTCGTGGCCTGGGACCTCATCCGGATGTCGCGCGAGCTGGATGTGCCCGTCGGCCCGGGCCGCGGAAGCGCCGCCGGGGCGCTCGTGAGCTACTGCCTCAAGATCACCAACGTCGACCCGATCAAGTACGGGCTGATGTTCGAGCGTCTCATGGACGAGAGGCGCGGCGAGGCGCCCGACATCGACATCGACTTCTGCCAGGAGCGCCGCGAACGGATCCTCAACTATGTCCGCGACAAGTACGGCCGCGAGAACGTCGCCCAGATCATCACCTTCGGCACCATGGCCGCCCGCGGCGTCATCCGCGACGTCGCGCGCGTGCTGCGCTATCCGCTCGACCGGACCGACCTCCTGGCGAAGATGGTGCCCGCGGCGCTCAACATCACGCTCGAAACCGCGCTGCAGGACGCGCCCGAGCTTGCCAAGGCCTATCGCGACGACGCGCAGGTCAAGCGCATCATCGACATCGGCAAGCGCCTGGAAGGCCTGGCGCGCCATGCCTCCGTTCACGCGGCGGGCATGGTGCTGGCCGATAAGCCGCTGGTCGAGTACGTGCCGCTGGCCCGCGTCAGCGACGAGATCACCACGCAGTACTCGATGGAGTCGCTCGAAAAGATCGGCCTCGTCAAGATCGATTTCCTGGGCCTCAAGACGCTCTCCGTCCTCGACCGCGCCGTGCGGACGATCAAGGCCCGGCACGGCGTCACCATCGATCTTGAGAACCTGGACCTGGAGGACCGTCAGACCTACGAGATGCTGGACCGCGGCGAGAGCATGGGGGTGTTCCAGTTCGAATCCGGCGGCTTCCGCGATCTCCTGAAGCGCATGAAGCCCGACCGTTTCGCCGACGTCATCGCCCTCGTCGCGCTCTATCGCCCGGGTCCGCTGGGCGGCGGCATGGTGGACGATTACGTCGACCGCAAGCATGGGCGGCAGCCGTATACCTTCCAGCACCCGGTGCTCGAAGAGGTCCTCGGCTCCACCTATGGCGTCATGGTCTACCAGGAACAGGTGATGAAGATTGTGAACCGCCTGGGGGGCCTGCCGCTGACGGACTGTTATTCGCTGGTGAAGGCGATCAGCAAGAAGAAGCAGGAGGTCATCGACTCGGCGCGCGAGAGGTTCATCGAGGGCTCGGTGAAGAACGGGTTCGAGCAGAAGCGCGCGGAAAGCCTCTTCGACCAGATCAAGTTCTTCGGCGGCTACGGTTTCAATCAAGCGCACTCCACGGCCTACGCGCTCATCGCCTTCCGCACCGCTTACCTCAAGACGCATTACCCCTCGGAGTTCATGGCGGCGCTGATGACCTACGAAATGTCGGACACGGACAAGCTCAAGGTGTACGTCGACGAGTGCCGGCAGACGATGAACCTCAAGATCCTGCCGCCGAGCGTCAACGAGAGCGAGGCGGGGTTCACGGTGATGGAGGACGGCATCCGCTTCGGCATGGCCGGGGTGAAGGGGGTGGGGGAGCGCGCGGTGGAGAGCATCGTCGAGGCGCGCGAGAAAGGCAAGTTCACGAGCCTCTACGACCTGACGAGCCGCGTGGACCTGCGCGTGGTGAATAAGGCCGTGCTCGAGGCGCTGATCTCGGCCGGCGCGTTCGAGCCTCTCGGCGGCCGGCGCGCGCAGTACGCCGCCGTGGTCGACCGCGCGATCTCCGCCGGCCAGCGGGCCCGCGCCGACAAGCTCTCCGGGCAGACGTCCTTCTTCGAAGCCGCCGGCGCCTCGGACGCCGACGAGGTGCGCGAGTCCCTGCCCGACGCTCCCGAGTGGACCCAGGACCAGGTGCTCGAGGCCGAGGAGAAGACGCTCGGGCTCCATCTCACGAGCCACCCGCTCGACCGCGACCGCGGCGAGATCGAGTGCTTCGCCAACGCCGACCCGCGCGACGTCGGCACGATGGAGGACGGCATCGAGTTGACGCTCGGCGGCTGGATCTCCGACATCCGCTACACGCAGACGCGCAACGGCCAGTCGCGGGGCGAACGGATGGCCATCATGTCGCTCAACGGCCTCAAGGGCAAGTGCGACTGCGTGGCCTTCCCCGAGGCGTTCGTGGCCAACGAGCGGCTCATCAAGGACAAGACCAAGGTCTTCGTCCGCGGCAAGCTCAACCTCCGCCGCGAGCCCCCGAGCGTCGCCGTCAACAGCATCATCCCCATCGGCACCGGCGAGGCGCGCCAGAAGCTCGCCGAGAGCGTCGTGCTGCGCCTCGACGATCGGCAGCAGTCGCCCGAGGCGATGGAGCAGCTCCGCGCCGCGCTCACCCGCCACCGCGGGCATTGCGGCGTATTCCTCGAGATCCAGGGCACCGGCGAGAAGCCGACGCTCGTCCGGGCCGATTCCGCATTTTCCGTCACCCCCGACGACTCGTTCGAGGCGGAGGTCGCGGCGCTCCTCGGCGCCGGCCACGTCTCCTACCGGCCGATCGGTCCCAAACGACAGGCATCCCGAAACGGAGGAAGACCATGGCGCAAGAACTGACCTATACCCTCATCACGCCGTATTCCCTCTCCAAGAGCCGCACCGGCGCGATCATCAGCCGCCTGCTGACGCTGGCCGAGGACCTGGAGCTGGCCGCGGTGCGGATGTACGCCCCGAGCGACGCCTTCGTCGACCGCTACATCGCGACGATCCGCGAGATGGCCATGAAGCCCGACGTGAAGGAGGCCTTCGCCCGCTACATCGACGAGAACCTGCGCCCCAACACCCTCAACCCGGCGGGCAACCGCTGCGTCGTCCTCTTCTTCCGCGGCGAAAGCGTCGTCGAGGTGCTCAAGAAGCACGCCGTCGGCTCGGCCGTCGACGAGCCCTCCGGCGACACCATCCGCGGGGCCTACGGCGACTGCATCCTCGACGCCGACGGGCGCATCAAGTACTTCGAGCCGGCCGTCCTCGTCGCCCCGGACCCCGAGACCAACATCAAGCACCTCAAGCTCCTGGCCGAGTTCGCCGACACCGACGGCGGCATCCTCGAGCGCGTGGTGAAGTTCCCGGCGTCGGCGAAGCCGGAGACGACGCTGGTGCTCCTGAAGCCGGACAACTTCTCGCGCAAGTCGACGCGGCCGGGGAACATCATCGACATCTTCAGCCGCACGGGCCTGCGCATCGTGGGCATGAAGCTCATCTCCATGTCCGTCGCGCAGGGCGAGGAGTTCTACGGCCCGCTCGTCGACGTCTTCCGTCGAAAGCTCCGCGGCGTCGTGGCCGGCAAGCTGCGCGACGCGGTGTCGAAGGCGTTCGAGTTCGAGGTGGAGGACGCGACGGTTGAGAAGATGGTGGACCTGCTCGCCGACGTGAACGCGCGGCACGAGTTCAACCGCATCGTGGAATACATGACCGGCGTGAATCCCGCCGACGTGAAGGACCCGGCCGACAAGGCGAAGCTCGGCAAGGTGCGCTGCATGGCGCTGCTCTATCGCGGCGAGAACGCCGTGGCGAAGATCCGCGAGCGCCTGGGCGCCACCGACCCCGGCAAGGCCGCCCCCGGCACGGTGCGCTCGGCCTTCGGCCGCGACCTCATGCGCAACGCCGCGCACGCGTCGGACTCGGTCGAGAACTCCATCCGTGAGCGCCGCATCATCGGACTTCTGGACAAGGACGAGTCGCTCATCCCCGACCTCGTCTCCGATTATTTCTGCGCGGTAGGGGACTAAGCGTGCTCGTCGGCTCGATCAAGCTGGGCGACGTTCAGACGAACTGCTACCTCCTCGACGCCGGGGAGGGCCGCGGCGTGCTCATCGACGCGGGGCTTGATCCGGAGGCGCTGGTACGGTGGATCGAGTCGAAGAAGCTGGCGCCGGAGGCCATCCTCGTGACGCACGGGCACGTCGATCACATCTTCGGCATCGAGGCGGTGCGCCGGCGCTGGTGCGAGGCGAAGATCGTCATCGGCCGGGACGACGCGCGGGCGCTCACGAACCCGATGATCAACGCGTCCTTCTTCTTCGGCATGAAGGTGACGGCCCCGAAGGCCGACCGGCTGCTCGACGACGGCGACACCGTCGAGATCGGCCGAGTGAAATTCCGCGCCATCCACACGCCCGGTCACCGGCCGGGCAGCATCTGTTTCTACGCCGAGGAGATGGACGGCAAGCCTGCGCTCTTCAGCGGCGACACGCTCTTTCGCGAGACCGTCGGCCGCACGGATATCCCGGACGGCGACGAGGATGCGCTGGTGAAGTCCATCCGCGAGAAGCTGCTCGTCCTCCCGGGAAACACCGTCGTCTACCCGGGCCACGGCCCCTCGACGACGATCGCGCACGAGAAGAAGCACAACCCGTTCTTCGCCACAGGTTCGGAGTGAGACATGCCCGGCAAGGTCTGGTTTATCCGCGTGAAGGAGGGCGAGTCGGACGCGTCGCTCGCCGAGAAGGCGCTCGCGCTCTATGAGAAGGCGGGCTTCGGCGCGCAGCTCGCGAAGGGGCAGCTCGTCGGCATCAAGCAGCATTTCGGCGAGAAGGGCGGCACGGGCTGGCTGCGTCCGCCCATCGCGAAGGCGTTCGCCGCGCGCGTGAAGCAGTCGGGCGCCAAGCCGTTCCTCACCGACACGACCACGCTCTACCGGGGCCACCGCGGCACCGCGGTCGATTACCTGAACCTGTGCGCCGAGCACGGTTTCACGCACGAGAAGGTCGGCTGCCCGGTCATCATCGCCGACGGACTCGTCGGGGCGTCGCAGGTCTTCGTCAAGATCGACGGCAAGCATTACCCGAAGGTGCCCATCGCCTCGGACGCCTTCCACGCGGGGGCGTTCGTCGTCCTCACGCACGTCACCGGCCACATGGCCGGCGGGCTGGGCGCGAGCATCAAGAACGTGGCGATGGGCCTCTCCAGCCGCGCCGGAAAGCTCAGCCAGCACCACGGCGACATCCCCGTCATCGACCCGGAGAAGTGCACCGCCTGCGGCCGATGCGCCGAGTTCTGTCCGTCGGGCGCGATCCAGGTGGACCAGCACGCGGTGATCGCCAAGTCGAAGTGCATCGGCTGCGGCGAATGCCTCGCCGTCTGCCCGTTCGGCGCCGTGGGGTTCCACTGGGACGAGACGCCGCAGAACCTGTGCGAGAAGATGGTCGAGCACGCCCTCGCCGTCAAGCTCACGCACGAAGGGCGGATGTGCCACTTCAACTTCATGGTCCACGTGACGCAGCAGTGCGACTGCTTCGGCCTCAAGCAGGACGCCGTCTGCCCCGACATCGGCATCGTCGCGTCCGACGACATGGTCGCCGTGGACCAGGCCGCCGCGGACCTCCTGAACGCCGGCCGCGCGAAGGACCTGTTCCAGGAACTCCAGCCCGAAACCCGCTACCTCCGCCAGCTCGAATACGGCGAGCAGCTTGGACTCGGGAGCCGGAAATATGAGCTGGTCACTGTGCCGTGATGGGGTTGCGACAAACAACAATGACCCATGATCAATAACCCATGACCAAGGAAACTCCAAACACCAATGAAGACCGGGGGCCGTGGGTCATTGGTGTTTGATGATTGGCGTTTCATGGGTCATGGGTTATTGATCATGGGTCATTTCCAGTCCAGGAGGTCCGACAGATGACCGACTCCCCTCGTCCCCTCGACACGTTCACATTGGAGGTCCGCGTCCGCTACGCCGAGGTCGACCGGATGGGCGTGCTGCACCACTCGCGGATGTTCGTGCTGCTGGAGCTGGCGCGCACGGAGATGCTTCGGCGGCACGGGATGAGCTACCGAACGATGGAGGACGAGGGCGGGTTCCTGGTGATTTCGAAGCTGGCCTGCCACTTCAAGTCGCCCGCGCACTACGACGACGTGCTCCTGATCGAGACGACCATCCAGCGCATGACCCACACGCGCATCGACCATGCCTACCGCGTCATCCGCCAGTCGAACGGGGACGTGATCGCCGAGGCCGAGACCACCCTCGCCTGCGTCGATCGCGACGGCAACATCCAGCGCATTCCGGATTCGCTGAAGAACCTCTACGACAAGACGTCCGGGGCATGAGGCTCCTTCACTTCCCCGCGACCGCCTCGCCCGCGGCGCGCTTGATGCCGGGGAACTTGTCGCCCTGGGCTACGTCCTTGAGGAACTGGACGGCCCAGGCGTCGCCTTCGAGGTTGTCCTTGATGAACCAGTAGCGCTCTTTCGCGTTGAGCTTGTCCCAGGCGGCCTTGAGCTTGGCGAGGCCGTCCTCTTCCTCCGCGGCGAGGAGCGTGGCGGCGGCCTTCGCGGCGGTCACGGCGTTCGCGTCGGCGAGCATCGCGCGGGCGGCATCGACGCCGGACTTGTCGCCGAGGCGCGCCATCGCGAACGCGGCGTTCAACTTCACCGCGGGCGTCTTGTGCAGGAGCAGCGGTTTCAGCTCCTTTACGGCCTGCTTGTTGCCGATCATCCCCAGCGCCTGCGAGGCCTCGAGTTCCAGGCCCTTGGACAGCGCGTCCATCAGCGATTCCGCGGCCAGTTTTGCGTGACGCCGGCCGAGCGACGTCGCGGCGATTGCCTTGAGCTTCTTGTCCTCGCTGTAATCGACGAGCATGCACAGCTCTTCGTCGGACTTCTTGTTGCCGAGTTCGCCGAGCCGCTCGGCGATGAGGTGCTGCCGCTCGGGCGGCGAGGTCTTCATCATGTTGACGAGCGCGCCGACGGCCTTGTCGTCGCCGTACCACGCCATCGAGAAGAGCATCGCGTCCTCGCTCTTGCCCTCGGCGTACTGGCAGCCCTTCTCGTAGCGGTTGCGCATGAGGTCGTAGGCGGTGCGGTCCTTGTGGTCGATGCGTCCGACGGCCTCGCCGAGCCGGCGGTAGGACTCCCACCGGTAGCCCTGGAGCAGGTAGCGGTTGTTGACGAGCGTGGTGAGGACGCGCAGCGCCCGCGGTCCCCCCATGCGTCCGAGCGCCTCGAACAGGGGACCGGGCCATTCCTCGGGATACCCCCCGACGCTCTCCGCCAGGTCGGACAGCGTCGCCGGGTCGCCGATGTACCCGAGCATCTCCACGGCCTGGATGCGCACGTTGATCTCGTTGCCCCGCGCGAACTTCTTCATCCACTCCTTCGCCTCGGGCGTCATCTCCTGTCCCTCGGCCGCCGCCAGGGGAAGGATCAGGATGATCGCCGCCAGCACGAACGCGGGAGTCTTTCCGAGCATGGTTCCGCCTCCGAAAGGGCACTGCTTCCGTGCTATTAGTGAGGCGCGCCGGGGGAATTCTGGCAGGAGTTTGCGCCGGCTCGCGAAATGAAAAGGGCCCCGGATTCCGGGGCCCCTGGGGTGTTTCTCGAATCGGCAGCGGCTTACTTCGCGGCATCCGCGGCGGGCTTATCCGCGGCCGGGCCGTCTGCGGGCTTGTCGGTCGCCGGCTTCTCGGGGGCGGCGGGCTTATCCGCGGCCGGGGCGGGCGGCGGAGGCGGCGGCTCGCCGGGCACGCGCACAGGCGTCTCGGCGGCGCCCTCGGGGGCGGTGCCGGCCGTGTCCGTCGACACCCAGTACCACTCGTCCACCTTCGTCTCGACCGGGGTCTTCATGCGGTTCTCGGCGTCGCTGGGACGGAACCACTCGATCTTGTACTCCATGCGCTGGAAGCCCTTCCGCGCGTCCTCGTCCTGGTAGCGGTAGGCGTCGGTGAACCCGGTGACGTAGACCTTGACGTGACGGGCGCTCGGGTCGAGGTTGATGAACACCGCGACGCCGGTCTTCGTCTCGCCGTCGGCGATCTTCCCGGTGATCTGGTTGACGTCGATGTACTTCTTCCCCTGCTTCGCGCTCACGGCGTTGGCGACGGCCGCCGCGGGCATCGCGTAGGTCGTCTGGCCGGTCTCGGTCTCCACGCGGAAGATCGGGGCGATCGCGCGCTCGGCGCCGGTCTTGTTCGACACCTCGTAGGTCATGTAGGCATAGGTCTTGCCGCCCGAGACGACGTAGCGCATGTCGGTGTGCTGGAAGTCGAGCGTCCAGAAGGTCCTTGCGCCCTGGGCTTCGACCGTCACGAACATCATCGCCGCCAGCGCCACCGCGAGATACGCTTGCCTCTTCATGGTCCTGTCACCTTATATAGATGGCCATGTGTCCTGAATCGTCCCGACGCGCCCCCCGCGATGCTCCGGGCCCGCGCTCAAGTCAGCCCATTATAGGAAGGCCCCAAAACGTGTCAAGCACTTTTGCCTCCGGCAGGGCGGCGAAAAGACGGCCAGCGCCTGTCGCTCGTTGCCTGGGGGAAAGGACGACATGTTGCGCTGGGACAACAGCGACGTAACCCATTGTGCTGAAACGAGTTGGGTTCGTTGATGGGGGCTATCGGGGCGCGCGATGTTGTGCAAAACCAACATCCCCCATGTGGCCCCGGTGTTCTTTGCGTTAAACATTGCCGGTGGGGCCGTCCTAACCCCTTGCCGCGCAACGACCTTCGGCGTTCGGCGGCTGTGGAATGGATTTTACAGTTCGAATGGCACGCGGTTTGCCATTGTTAACGGCGTCTCTTCAATTTGGAGCGCCGGAGCGCGGGGCGCGCAGGGCGGCCCTTGGACCGCACACTACGAGTAGGCCGACTGAAGACCTCCACGAAACGGTCTGCCCTCTCCAAGGCGAGTTCCAAGGACCGCTTTGCGCGGCCCGCGCCACGTACGGACAGCGGAGCAGGGCTAACCGGCGGTCCCATCTGTTGTGGTCTTCCGCCCCCTCGCACACCAAATTGACTCCCTCCGGTCCCCCGGCCCTTCTGGAGGTGGAATTACTGGAACCCCGGAACCTGCAGTATTCCGGCCGTTTTCGGCCCCTTTTTGGAGAAGTGGAGGTTCCAGTGCTGGAACCTCTCAAAACCCGCGACGGCCGGCGGTCTCTTGAATCGGGCGCATCCGGGCGGTATAGTGGTGCCGTGATTCCCGATGGACCGACCGTTGACGCCAAGGAGAATGCCATGAGCCGGTTTCCGAAAGAGGTGCAGCCCTACGTCGGGCGGAACCCCCGCATCGACGACCCTTGGACGCGGATTTCCTTCGAGACCAGCCGCGACCTGACCGCCGCCTATTATGTGAAGCCGACCGACGCGGACGTGGCGATCGTGCGCGAACAGGTGGCGCTCAACGCGACGACGGCGGACTTCCTCTACTCGAAGTTCACGCCGACGCGGATGCGCGTGAAGGCGGGGGAGTATCCGAAGCTCGACCGCGTGGTGGACTCGCTGCTCTCGGACGGCGCGCAGCTCAGCGACCGGCGGCGGGTGCTGAAGATGCTGCTCTGGTGCCGGGACATCCCGATTCGCGGGCGGAAGACCAAGGACTATTACGCGGGCGGGGCGGAGGAGCTTGTCGCCTTCCAGGGCGGCAACATGTGCAACGAGATGAACCGCGTGTTCATGATCATGTGCCGCATCGCGGGGTTCGCGTCGCGCTACGTGGGGCATTTCGCGGTTTTCAAGAACGACCGGGAGATCACGTTTATGGCCGGCCACGGCGTCGCGGAGGTGTTTGTGGAAGGGGCGTGGGCCTACTTCGACATCCGCGGGAAGCACTTCCTCTGGCCGGACGGGCGCCTCGCGTCGCACTGGGACCTCGTGCGGAATCCCGACCTCTACCTCCGTCAGAGCGAGGAGGTGAAGCTCGCCCAGGACCAGCGCCGCAACGACTGGAACGGCGGGCAGCGGATGTTCATGTGGCCGTCGCTCCAGATCATCGCCAACTACGATCCGGAGAAGATGACCTACACTCCCTTCCCTGAGACGCCGGAGCAGAAGCGCCGCTTCAAGGCCTTCGGCACTCGGCGCAAGGCGGAAGCCCGCCGCGAATTGCGCAAGCTCCTCGACGCCGGTTACGTTCCGCCCGTGCGGTCGCCGTGGAGGTGAGCAGCCCGGCGGTCAGCTAGAGCGGTACACGCGGTAATCCATCTCGTAGAAGATGGAGTCCTTCCACTCGAGCTCGGCGATCCATTTCTCTTCGAGGCGGTTCTCGGTGACCTGGAGGTAGATGCCGTAGAAGCGCGAGAGGTGGTCGCGGGTGCGCTTTTCGGCGTAGGGGACGGTGGTGCCGGTGGTCATGATGAAGGCCCAGTCGGAGGACTCCGCCAGCATCAGCTCCCGGGCGGCCTGGTTGAGGGCGCGGCGCAGCAGGCCCGTGGCGTGCGGGTGGTCGTTGGCCAGCTTCACCATCCACCGCTCGGCCTGGTGCAGGTGGCGGTAGATCCAGTCGTTCGTCCCGTTGAGCCAGACCTCGGCGTAGCCCTTGTCGCCCCAGCTCGAGAACGACGGCGTGACGACCTGGTGGACGGGGTGTTCGCGGAGGTACTCGCTGGGCGTGATGAGGCGGACGTCCTTCTGGTCGCAGGAGAACTTGCGCAGGGCGAAGTTGAGAAAGTCCGGGCCCTCGAACCACCAGTGGCCGAAGAGTTCCGCGTCATAGGGCGAGATGATCATCGGCGGCTTGCCCATCTGGTCGCACAGCCACTTCGCCTGGACCTGGCGGTTGAACATGAAGTTGCCGGCGTGCTCCGCGGCTTTCTCCCACGCGGCGCGCGGGCTGTAGGGTTGCTTCGAGCCCAGCGCCACCTCGCCGGTGATCCTGTGATACTTGATGCCGATGTTCCGCCGGACCCCGTCGCCGTGGAGGTACGGACGGATGTAGTCGTAGTGGCTGTCGTAGCCCAGGTCGCGGTAGAACTCGCGGTAGTTGACGTCGCCCGGGTAGCCTTCCTTCGAGCTCCAGACCTGCTTCGAGCTTTCGATGTCGCGGCCGAACGCGGCGACGCCCGATGGGCAGAAGACCGGCGCGAAGACGTCGTAGACCGGACGGGGATTGCCGCAGATGATGCCGTGCGTGTCGACGAAGAAGTAGCGGATGCCTAGGCGGCGCAATTCCTCGTCGAGCCCCGGGAAATAGGCGCACTCGGCCAGCCAGATGCCCCTCGGCGGGCGTCCGAAGTGCTTGACGTAGTTATTCTTCGCCGCCGAGAGCTGCGCGCGCACCGCCTCGGCCGTCACGCAGAAGGGCAGGAAGGCGTGCGTCGCCGGGCAGGTGATGACTTCAAGGACGCCGAGGTCCTGGAACTTCTTGAACGCGGAGACGAGGTTGCGGTGGTAGCGGTCCTCGAAGACGTGCCGCGCGCGGTTGAACTTCTCCGCGTACATCAGCGCCGCCTCGTGATACGCCTTGTCGCCGTGCCGCGTGCGCTCCACTTCGCGGTTGGCCAGGTCGATGAGCTTGCCGAGGTGGCGGAGGTAGCGCGCCTGCAGGAGCGGGTCGACGAGCATCTCGCACAACGGCGGGGTGACGCTCATGGTGATGCGGAAGTCCACCCCGTCGGCGACCATTCCGTCGTAGACGTCGATGAGCGGGATGTAGGTCTCGGTGATGGCCTCGAAAAGCCAGTCCTCCTCGAGGAACTCGTCGTACTCCGGATGCCGGATAAACGGCAGGTGAGCGTGCAGGACGAAGGCGAGGTAGCCCTTCTCCACGTTGCGTTTTCCCGTTGACGGCGCCATTCGTTCGCCTCAGTTCCTCGCTGTTATTCCCTCTCCTCCCGTCTTCGGGGGGAAAGGATTAAAGGTGAGGGGGCGCTTCTTTGTCCGCCGACGGCCCCCGCACCCTACCCTCTCCCCCTGGAGGAGGAGAGGGATGAAGCAGCAACGCAAGGCTTCTACAGGGCAATCCTCATACAAAACGAACCGGACGCAGGCCGCGCCTCCGTCCGGTCCGAGCGGGTCATTGTTTTGCCGGCTTCATGTGCGCCGAGCCGGGGACGCGGCCGCTGGCCCCGAGCTTCTCGCTGGCGCCGAGGAAACGGGTGCCCATGTTCGGCACGCGGAATCGCTCGGCGAGGGCCTCGGCGAACTTGCCGCCCATCTTCGGGGCCTCGGCGGCGCTCAGCCTCACCACCTTGCGGAAGTCCTCCTCGACGAGCATCCACTCCGTCGTCGTGTCGGGGCTGACGCCCGTCCGCGGGGTGCGGACGTGGTTCGAGCGCGCGAGCGCCGTGAAGCGGCCGTCCATCGTCACTCCGATCTCGACGACGTAGCCGCGGTCGTCGGCGACGGAGAGATACCAGTTGCACCCGTCCAGGACGACGGGGATATCCTGGGGCGCGCTGTCGACGTCGTTGTGGATCCGCACCACCCACGAGCCCCGGCGGAAGATGTCGCCGCCGTAGGTGCGGGCGATCTCCTCCTGGCGCGGGCCTTCGAGTTCCCAGAAGACGAAGAGGCTGTTCGGGTCGCGCACGAGGAGCGTCACGCGGTCCTGCCCGTAGTGGAGCGGGATCGGCGCGCCGCGGTCGACGAAGGCCGGCTGCGGTGGGGGCGGCGTCGGGGCGAACCTCGACGACGTCTCGACGGTGCGCGGCTTCTGGTGGGCCGCGGAGAACTTCGCGGGGATCTCGGCCAGGCGCTTCTCGAGCGCCTTGACGAGGTCGCGCTTGCGCATCCGGTGGCGCTTCTTCATCTTGAAGTGCGCCGCGATCTCGATCAGCTCCGGACGCTTCATCTTCCGCAGATTGGCGAGTTCCATGGCTGTTAGCTCCCGCCGCGGGGCCCTTCGTGGGGACCGGCCCCTCGACGCATCGTTGCGGCCCACAGGCGGCCGCGCGCACCACGTTCCCGAGAAACCTGTGTCCCGGGCCCCCGACCCTATTCCGGACGTCTCGGCGACGGCACGGACAGCTCGCTACAACTGGTAATACTTGAGGCAGTTCGGGACCAACTGGCACTCCTCCGCGATGCGGAAGGGCGCGATTTTGCCCGAATTGCGAAGCTCGTAAAGCCGCGGGACCAGCTTGTCCCTCAGCGCGATCGGCGAGATCGGGTTGATGTAGATCTTGGTGCCGCCCTCGAATCCCGCGGGGTTGTTCGTGCGCCACTTGATGAGGATGTGCCACGGCATCTTGACCACCGCGTCGCGCGGGGTGTAGTACCATTCCTCGTTGCAGGCGATCTGCGAGCCCATCGCCGCGTGGACGGCGTGGACGATGTCCGAGAAGCCGCGCATCTCCTCGGGCGTGTGTTCGGCCGGGCGGGTGTGCGTGCTTTTCGAGTAGACCGCGACGGTGGGGTAGCGGTGCCCGATGTCGGCCAGCGCGATGGCGTGGTCGTTTTCGGCGAAGGTGAAGTTCGAGTAGGCCGCGAAGTTGACGACCTGCTCGTTGTAGATGTTCGGGTTGTCGCGGACGAGGTCAATCTCCTCCTCGACGGACACGCCCCACTCGTCGAGCGCGACGAGCTGCTTGTGCAGGTGGTCGAACGATGCGCCCGCCGGGGCCAGCCAGTTCTGGAAGATGCTGACGTAGCGCACGTAGCGGTTGTTCGCGTAGATGTCCTGCATCGCCTGGATGGTGAAGCGGAAATACTCGGCGTGCTCCGCCGGGGTCATCTCGCCGGAGGAGTAGAGCTGCACGTCGTACTCCGCGGTGCGCGAGTAATGGGGCCCCGCGACGACGAGCTCGTGGCCGCCGCCGAAGAACGGGTCGGCCATGTTGTAGACGTCCTCGCGCGTCAGCGACGCCAGGCGCTCTTCGCTGTAGCCCGAGAGGCGCAGCTTCAGCGACAGGATGTTCTTGACGTGGCTATAGCCTTCCTCGGTGGCGAGGTAATCCTGCTTCCAGCGGCGGTTCCGCGGGCTCAGCTCGTAGCCGTGGTTGAGCCGCCAGTAGTCCATCGTGACGATCTCGAAGAGGTTCGGCACGCGGCGGAAGGCTGCCTTGGTGGCGCGGTATTCCGTGGCGGGAAGGTGTTCGTGCAGCTCGAAGCCCTTCTCGGTCTTGACGAGCCGGGCCTTCTCGGGCGGGGTGTTGAAGTAGTGGGACTCGCAGAAGTTGCAGTAGTCCTCCGGCGTCCGTCGCTCGATGCGGTGAGCGTTCTTGGGGATCTCGTTGGTGATGGGCTTGTTGCCGCGTCCGGGGACGGTCCAGACCTCCGTCCGGGAAAACGGGTTGATCTGCTTGATCGTCCCGTCCGGCATGATGTAGAACATCCGTTGCAGCTCGGCGCGCGTCGACATGTGTTTCCTCGATAATGGTACGCGTTGAACCTGTCCCGAATCCATCCCGCGCGGTCGCGAACCGCCTCTATCCGCGTCGCTCCAGCTTCTCCTCGAACGGCTGCAGCTTCTCTTCGAACCGCCGCTTCGAGAAGTTGAGTTTCTCCGCCCAGTCGAGGAGGCCGAGGATCGAGCGGTAGGCGTCGAAGTCGCGCGCCGGGTCGGCGAGGACCTCGATCTTCGGCATCACCTGCTCCTCCAGCACCTCGAGGACGATGTTCTCGGCCAGGTCGCGCCGGAGGTTGAGTCCGAGCGTGCGGCCGATCTCCAGGATGTTGTGGATGTTCGCCAGGCGGTGGGGAGTGAGGTCCTGCTTGAGACCCTGGGCCTCGGCGAGGAGGTCCTCGGTCATGAGCGGCTCGACATCGCGCGTGTCCAGCGCAACCCCGTACTGCCTGGCCATCGCCTGAAGTTCGACGGCTCGCTGATAGTCGTTAATTTCCCAGCGGCCCCGGCGCTTGATTATAACGTCGGTGAACGCGCGGCTCAAGGAGAAACTCACCAGCCCCTTCACCTCCGTCGGCAATTCCAGGCCCGCCGTCACATAGGCGTCGAACAGGTCCCGGTGGTCGTCGAACATCTGGTCGAATTTCTCCCGCAGGTCGCGCAGGTTGTGGTCGAAGAGCGTCCGCATGATCTCGCCGCCCACCTCCGGCAGCATGTCCGCCCAGCTCAGGTAGTGCGAGCCGAAGAAGTGCGGAAGCTGCGCCAGGTCGTGGCCCTCCAGCGACTCGATCAGCGACTCGTACTCCGCCTTGTTCGCCACCACCTTCAGGTAGCACCGCACGTCCTTCACGGTGAACTTCGTCGCGTGGAAGGCGAAGAGCTTCTCGTCGAGCGTCACGCGGTCGAGGACCTTCAGGAGGCCGCACCGGCTCTCGTAGCGATCCGGCAGGTTCGCGCTGTCGAGAGTCTCCACCTTGTAGTTGGGCGCCGGCAGCGTCGCGCGGCCGATGGTCAACAGGCAGATCGCGTACGAGTTCGCCACCTTCGGCATGTCGTAGAGCGCCGGCTCCACGAGCGTCTGAAAGACCCGCTTGCCCGAGCCCATCTCGGGGATGTTGCTCTGGGCCTCCTTCAGCCGGTCGAGGAGCGCCTGCTTGAGGTCCTCCTTCGTGTAGGGCTGCGCCAGCTCGACGGCCCGCAGCGCGTACTTCAGGTTCTGCACCGGCTCCAGGCGCGACAGCTCCCCGAAGAACCACGCGCACGACGTGTAGGTGAGCAGCATGTTGTGCAGCGCCTCCAGCAGCCTCAGCGCCTTCAGCCGGTCCCTGCGGGGCGCCTCTTCCTTCGCGTGCCGTTCGAGCCACGCCTCGACGCCGGGCGTCCGGCGGTCGGCCGCGATCTCCACGTAGCGGTCGCGCGCCTCCTCGATGTCCTTCAAGACGCCCGCGCACTCCAGCTTGTAGATCGCCTCCACCCGGTCGCGCAGCGCGTCGAACGCGTCGCGCAGCGGCCGGCGCCATTTCTGGTTCCACCATCCCGGCGAGTCCGTTGTGCAGCCGCAGTCTTCCTTCCACCGGTCGACCCCGTGCATGCACGACCAGCTCGTCCCTTCGCCGTTGCGGCCCGGCTTGAGCTGCACCTCCCACGCGGGCGGCTGGATCTCCAGGTAGCGCGCGTAGTTCACCGGCTTCAGGCCGAACTGCCGGGAGCTGTTTTCGAAGAAGTACGCCAGGCACATGTCCGCGAACGCCTCGTGCCAGCCGAACGTCTCGCCGTCGGTGGCGACGTTGACGAGCTGCGGCCCGGCGAAACCCGCCTTCGACGCGGCGATAAGGCGCCTCGCGAAGTCCTCGGAGTTCGTCAAGAGGTGCGCGAAGCTCACGTCGGTCGAAAGCGGCTTGTCGAAGAAGAAGAGGTCGATGAACCGATCCGGGTCCGTTCGGCCCTGGGAATCGACGAGGAACGCGCGGTACGGCTGGCGCGTGTCGATGGAGTTGTCGGAGACGTCGAGCCACGCCTCCTTGTCCTGTTTGCCCTTGTGCGCGGCGGCGAGCGGGTTGGTCTTGAGCGGCCGGATGCGGTCGGCCTGGCTCGGGGCGAGGATCGTGAACTTGATCCCGTGCTCGATCAGCACTTCGAGCGTCTCGTGGTTGCACGCGGTCTCGGCCAGCCACATGCCTTCCGGGTCGCGGCCGAAGGTCTTGCGGAAATCGGCGATGGCCCAGCGGACCTCCAGCTCCTTTTCGCGGCGGGTGGCCAGGGGCATGATGACGTGGTTATAGACCTGGGCGATGGCGTTGCCGTGGCCGTTGTTGCGCGCGCGGCTCTCCTGGTCGCCCTCGACGATGCGCTCGGCGGTCTTCGGCAGGCGCTTCGCCATCCACTGGAAGAGCGTCGGGCCGATGTTGAAGCTCATCCACGAGAAGTTGTTGGTGATGTGGTCGATGCGCCCCTGGTCGTCCAGGATGCGGCTCACCGTGTTGGGCGTGTAGCACGACGTCGCGATCTTCTCGTTCCAGTCGTGGTACGGATACGCGCTCGGCTGACGCTCGATCACCCCCAGCCACGGATTCTCCCTCGGCGGCTGGTAGAAGTGCCCGTGTATCGTCACGTAGATGTCGGGTGTCGCCATGTCCATTCCGCACAGAAAGGCCGAAGGCCTAATGCCCAAGGCCGAATGAAAGACAGCCGGATCTCGATTCGTCAGTCCCGATTCGCCGGGGGGGCCGGTCTTAGCCCCGATTCATCGGGGCGTCTGGTGGTAGCCTCGGGCGCAAGCCCGTGGTGCCCGACGCCCATCTCTCATTCTCTTTCTGAGCCCTCGAAGAGGGCGATTGAACCTTGCGACGGCCGGTTCCGTCGCCCCCTGCGGGGGCTTCAACAACAGCCAAGAACAGCCGAACGCCGAGTCTTGCCCTCGGCCTTAGACCTTCAGCCTTCGGCCTTGCCTCACATCCCCAAATGCGCCTCATCGAACGTCACCTTCCACGGCTCGCCCTTGTCGAGGGTGGCCTGCCAGAGGGCGAGGACGATGGAGCCTTGATAAACCGCCTCGAAGCCGCCTTCGGATTGAGACACGGTTTCGAGCGGGAAGGTCCAGATGCGCGCGGGTTGCGAGAACCCGAGCGCGATGTCGAGCTGCTGCCAGCCGTCGACGAGGCCGAAGCGCGTCGTCGCGGGGATGTCGAGCCGCGTCGCAAGCTGTCCCAGCTTCGTCTCGCGGCGGTCCGAGTAATACCACCGGTCGTCCGCGTGCGCGGCGAGCATTGCGTAGGCCATTTCGACGCCGAAGAGGACCGTGATCGCGCGGTCGGCGGGGCCGGTGAGTTCGTATTCGACGGTGAACGCCGGCTGCGTGGCGCCCAGCGACACGTCCTTGCGGATCGTCACCGGCACGCGGTCGAAGCCGAGGTTCACGAAGCCGCTGCGCACGAGCTGCACGCGCTGGAGGTTCCGGCGCTTGGAGATCTCGAACGCGTATTCGCCCTCGACGAAATCGCCCAGCTCCGCATGTTCCACTCGGGAAAACTTCTCCGGCGTCGTGTCGAGCGCCAGCACATGGTCGATGAGCCCTTCGCGCTTGTAAGGGTCGTACTGGAGCATCCGGTCCAGGCCTTCGGTCTTGAAGGTCACCTTATCGTGGATGCTCGCGACCTGGTCCGACCCCGCGGGCGGCGCATTCTGCCGGAGCACCTTGCGGTGATACGCCTCCTCGCGCCGCGTCAGCACGCCCAGCGGGTTGAACGCCTTCGAGCGGATGTCCAGCTCCGCGAGATGCCCGCCGCGGTGGGGGACGAGGTAGAGCGACAGGTGCGGCGAGACCAAGAGCGCCTCGTCGCGCCCGTCGAAGTTATAATCTCGGACTTGCGAATCGCACCACGCGCGCTTGCCCTTCAACTCTTCGTCGGCCAGGTTCTCCGCGCGGATGAGGTGCTGGTAGATGGCATAGCGCAGGTGCGGCAGATAGAGCCCGCCGAAGACCCCGTGCCAGTAGGGGCAGTTGCACTGGCCCTGGTAAAGCTCCTCCGTGGCCTGGGCGCGCCGCTCGCTCGACTCGGGAAGTGCGGCGACCTTCTCGCTGACGAGCCACATCTTGGAGTACATCTCGTTGGCCTCGGTGTACTTCGCGCGGAAGGAGCGCCAGAAGCCGCCCTTGACGAAGAACTTGGCGCGATCCCACTGGCCGCGGTCCTTCAGGTCCTTCTCGAAGTCCCTGTAGGCGTGCTGCGTCTTCACCGGGAGCACCCACTCCATCATCTCGCGGTAGGAGGCGTCCGGCAGCCACACCTGGCCCCTGGGCGGCACGCGCTTGAGGGCCTCGGAGAAGGTGACGAGTTCGATGCCGTCGGCGTTGTCGACGAGGGCGCGGAAGAAGCGGTCGAGCCACCCGTCGGTGTAGACGTGCTTGTGCGTCTCGGGCCACGAGCCGAACTTCTCGCCGTCGTCGGCGTAGGTGCAGACGTTCGTGCCGGACTCCGTCGCGAAGCTCCGCAGGTAGTCGATGGTCTTCTCGACGGGCTGGAACGGGATGGTGTAGCGCAGGAGTTCGTCCATCGGGAAGAGGTTCAGGAGCCGCCCCTGGTCCTCGGTGAGGAAGTATCCCGCCATGTGGTCGGCGGGTAGCCCGGCGAATCGGAAGTGCGTGTCGTCGAGCGCGGTGTAGCGCAGTCCCGCGTCGGCGATGGGCTTCACGAGCGACTGCTCCCAGACGCGCTCGGTGAGCCACAGGCCTTCGGGCTTCGCGCCGAAATGCTCGGCGAGGTAATCGGACTGCATCCGCATCTGCCCGATCTGGTCGCGCTCGGGCAGCATCGCGAGGATGGGCTCGTCGAAGCCGCCGCCCATCATCTCGGCCTGCCCCGCCTCGACCAGGCGGACGAGAAGCGCGAACGTGTCCGGCCTGTGCACCCTCAGCCACTCCAGGAGCACGCCGGAATAGTGCAGGCTCAGCTTGATGCCGGGGTAGCGCGCGAGCGTTTCGAGGAACGGCTGGTAGCAATCCTTCGTCGCCTGCTCGAAGATGAAATCGAAATTGCCCACCGGCTGGTGGGAATGCAGGCCCATGACGAACATGACGCGCTTGGACATCGTGTCCCTTTCACCGTTCAGGCCGACGCGACCTTGATCGCCTTGGCGGCCTTGCCGGTCTTGCCGCGGTGCTCGCGGGTCCAGTCGAAGAGGCTGCGGTACTCGCCGGCGGCGCGCTCCCACGACCAGTCCTGCTTCATGCCGTTGATGACGATCTGGCCCCACGCGGCCTTTCGGGAATAAAGCGCCAGCGCGCGCTTGACGGCCTCCAGCAGCGCCGCGGACTTGTAGACGCGGAACGAGAACCCCGTCGCCGTGCCGTTCCTGACGGACTCGTCGGCGACGTTGACGATGGTGTCCTTGAGCCCGCCCGTCTCGCGCACGACCGGCACGGAGCCGTACTTAAGCGAGTAGATCTGGTTGAGCCCGCACGGCTCATACTGCGACGGCATCAGGTAGAGGTCCGAGCCTGCCTCGATGAGGTGGGCGAGCGTGTTGTCGAACTTGACGTTGAGCGCGAGTTTGCCCGGGTACTTCCGCGCCATGTCCTCCAGGAGCGTGTGGTACTTCGGCTCGCCCGTGCCGAGGATGACCACCTGAAGGTCGATCGCCATCAGGTCGTCCATGATCTCGGCGAGGAGGTCGAACCCCTTCTGGTCGACCAGGCGCGAAATGAGGCCCAGGAGCGGCACGTCCGGCCGCGCGGGCAGCTTCTGCTCGCGCTGGAGCTGCGCCTTGCACTTCGCCTTGCCGGAGAGGTCCTCGGGCGAGTACTTCGCCGGGATGAGCGAATCGACCGCCGGGTTCCAGACGTTATAGTCGACGCCGTTGACCACGCCGAAGAGCGAGTCGCGCCGCTGCGTGAGGACGCCTTCGAGACCGCAGCCGTATTCCTCGGTCTGGATTTCCTTCGCGTACTGTTTGCTGACGGTGCTGATCGCGTCGGCGAAGACGAGCCCGGCCTTCATGAAGTTCAGCTTGCCGTAGAACTCCAGCTCCGTCCAGTTGAAGAAGTCCCAGGGCAGGCCCGTCAGCGGCATGTCCCAGTGCCAGAAGAGCCCCTGGTAGGCGAGGTTGTGGACGGTGTAGAGCGTCGCGATGTCCTTGACCGCGGGGTCGGACGCGTAGACCGTCTTGAGGTAGACGGGGAGGAGCCCCGTCTGCCAGTCGTTGGCGTGGAGCACGTCCACCTTGAGCCCGAGCGCCTTGATCAGCTCCAGCGTCCCGCGGCAGTAGAAGATGAAGCGCGTGCAGTTGTCCGGATAGTCCTTGTTCGTCTTCGGATCGCCGTAGAGCCCGGGGCGGTCGAAGAGCTGCTTCTGCTCGAGGAAGTAGACCGGCGTCTTCCCGTCGGCCATCGTGCCCTGGAAGATCGAGCCCGTGAAGACCTTGTCGCCGATCGGCACCTTGATCGTCGGCTCGAGCTTCAGAAGCTTGACGCCGCACTGCGGCACCCTCTGGTAGAGCGGCATGACGAGCGATGCGTGGATGCCCGTCCGGGTGAGATACTGGGGCAGGGCGCCGGCGACGTCGGCCAGTCCGCCTGTCTTCGCGTAAGGCACCGCTTCCGAAGAGACGATCATCACGTTCATAGTTGCATTCCTTTCCCCGTGTGACAGCAGTTGCGGCAAAAATCGGCTAAACGCACCTGATTTGCACAGTAAAAATGCCACAAACAAGGGCCGCTGTCAAGGCCAATTCCCCCATTTCTTGCTACAATAATTCCTTAGTCAGCATCGACTTAGCGCAAAACTTGACTGTTTTTCACGCCCTCTGCACAAAGGATTGTGGCAGCCGCCTGCTCCGGGCGCTTTCCGCTCAATAGATTGTGGGTCGGGAGGGTCTGGTGTACTAGAAAGGACCTGGGGGGGTGGGAGACGAGGAATTCTGGGAATTCTGGGGAATTGTGGCGCGATTTGGCGAATCTATGCAGAAAACCGCGGAATTGAGGGCGTCAACTCCCATGCGGCAGGGTCTTCGGGGGGATGGCGCAGGCGAAAACGAAAGGCGACGCGGTAGAATATCCACCGCGCCGCCTCGGGTGTGCCTCACGAACCGGCGGTGCTGCGTCGTTTGAGCCGATTCCACGCGTCAGGCGGGCTTCTCTTCTTCGGTCCCGCGAGACGCGAGGATCTTCACGCGAACGGCCTGCGCCAGGGCCTTGATGTCCTGCATGCCCTTGCGCACGCGGGTCCCGGCGGCCTTGTTGCCGGCTTCCGCCTTGACCAAGTCCTCTTCAACCTCCGCCACCTTCTTCTTCAGGTCCTCGAATTCCAGCATGGCTTCCTCCCGCATTCAGGCGCGCTCAAGACGCGATGTGACGCGTTGTCGTGATGCTCTCAACTGGCCCGGGAGGCCCACGTGAGCCCCTGAGCCTGATGACGCGCACCTCCATCATCCGGCAATAATCATGTCCCATGCGCCGGGCCTGTCAATCGAAAAAAGCCCTTTTTCCGCCGCCGAGCGCCGATATAGGCCTCTTCCGGGCCTTTACCGCCGCCCTGGACTGTTGGCACAACTGCTTCATGGGGAAAGGTTTACTGCGATTCCATGGCTATGAAAGCGGGTTTTCGGGCGCCGAATGCCCCATCCCCGGAAAATTGCGAAATAGCCGCCTCCCTCTGCCCAAATCGCGTGTTTAGACCCTATGAAGCGTATTGTGACGGCCCCCCGGGCCTGATATACTGCCTCGCGACAACACAAGGCGGAGCCGCACATGAAGCGCCTCGTCTTCGGCCTGACCCTCATCGCGTGCGTCGGCCTCATCCTGCTCGTGCGGCAGAGGCACGTGGGGGAGGAGTTCCCGGGCGTCACGCTGACCTTCTCCTTCTGGGGCGGCAAGGCCGAGCAGGCCTCCATCGACAACATCTGCCGCGCCTTCGAGGCGACGCACCCCGGCATCCGCATCTCCACCGAGCCCTTGCCCTGGGGCGACTACTGGCTCAAGATGAAGAGCCGCTCCGCCAGCGATTCCGGCTCGCCCGACATCATCCGAATGACCAGCCTCTTCGGCGCCGAGTGGGCCGCAAACGGCGTCCTCCTTGACCTCACCCCGTACCTTCAGCGCGACAACATCGACACCCGCGCGTATTTCCCGGCCAGCGCCGCCGCATGTTCGTGGCAGGGCCGCCTCTACTCCATGCCCACCGACGCCGCGGTGCGGGTGCTCATGTACAATAAAGACCTCTTCGACTGCGCCGGGCTCCCTTACCCCGACCCCCGGACGCCCCTGACCTGGGAGCAGTTCCGCGCCGCCGCGAGGAGGCTCACGGTCGTCCGCGACGGGCACATCGTCCAATACGGGCTGTCGCTCGGCTACATGGAATACCAGGCCTTCGTCGCCCAGGCCGGGGGCTCGGTGGTGGACAACGTCTCGAACCCGAGGCGCATGGTCGTCGATTCCTCCGAAGGCGTCCGCGCGCTCGACTTCTACTCCGGGCTCATCGTCCGCGACAAGGTCTCGCCCGCGACGCGGCAGCAGCAGAACCTGGGCTTCGGCGCGCCGGACTGGGCCTTGCAGGGAGGAAACGTCGCCATCCAGTTCGGCGGCACCTGGTCGCTGCCGGACCTCGCCACGAAGCCGCTGCCCGACGGCCGGCCCCTGCGCTTCGGCTTGGCGCCGATCCCGCGAGACAGGAATCGCTCGCAGGTCGCATTCACCAACTCCTGCGGCATCTGGGTCAAGTCGCCTCACAAGGAGGAGGCGTGGCAGTTCCTCAAGTTCTTCGCGTCGGCCGAGGGGCAGGGGCTCGTCGGCTCGCGCGGCATCGGCATCCCGGTGCTGCGCGCCGCGGCGCGCTCGGACGCCTTCCTCAATGAGCCTCACGGCGTCGCGCCCATGGACGTCTTCCTCGACGAGCTGGAGTGCGCCGAGACGAACGTGTGCGTTCCCACCGAGGAATGGCGCAACACGATGGAGAAGATCGTCTACGACCAGCTTTGCCTCGGCACCATTGACGCGACGGAAGCGGCAAAGCGCATGACCGCCGACGGCGACCGCATCCTCGCGATGAAGCGCGTCGAGGCGACGACGGCGACGGGCGTGGTCGTGCCGATTGCGCTTTCCCTGGCGCTCGTCGCGGCGCTCGCGTGGCTTGTCGTGCGGGCGCGAAGGCGCTCGCGGCAGGAGCCGTTTCACCCGACGCGCGGCGAAAACCTCGCGGGTTATCTTTTTATCTCGCCCTGGCTCATCGGCCTCGTGCTCTTCGCGCTCGGGCCGGTGATCCTGGCGCTGGGGACGAGCTTCGCCGACTGGAACCTCCACCGTGAGCCGACCTGGGTCGGCGTGGCCAACTACTCCCGCATCCTCGCCGGCGACGGGCAGCACGAGTTCTGGCAATCGCTCTGGGTCACGCTCGCGTATGCGCTCACGTCGATCCCCATTCAGATCGCCGGGGGTCTCGCCTGCGCGATGCTCCTCAACGTCAAGGGCGTGCGTTTCGCGGGCGTCTTCCGCACGGTGCTCTATCTGCCGTACCTCTTCACCGGCGTCGCCATCGCGCTGGTCTGGCGGTCGATGTACGCCCCGGACGGCATCGTCAACCACGTCCTTGCCCAGGTCGGCGTCACGGGCCCCAACTGGCTCATGAGCGAAGGCTGGGCGCTCCCGGCGATGGTGCTCATGAATTTTACATGGCTCGGCGGCAACATGATCATCTTCCTCGCCGCGCTCCAGGGCGTGCCGCAGAGCCTCTACGACGCGGCCCAGGTCGACGGCGCCGGGCCGTGGCTTCGCTTCCGGCACGTCACGCTTCCGATGATTTCGCCCGCGGTGCTCTTCAACTTCATCATGGGCACCATCTGGTCGTTCCAGGTCTTCGCCGTCCCCCGCATCATGACCGACGGCGGCCCCAACGACGCCACGCTCTTCTATGTGCTCAATCTCTATCGACGCGCGTTCCAGTACAACGAGATGGGCTACGCCTGCGCGCTCGCGTTCCTGCTGTTTGTCATCATCTTCATCATCAGCTTCATCGAGCTTCGCGGGTCGCGGCGATGGGTGCATTACGAAGGGGCGAAATGACTTACCCTCTTTCCCCTCTCCCTCCGGGAGAGGGCAGGGTGAGGGAGGCTTCCGTGATTTTGGATTGAACACAGGGGATTAGGCGGTTTGTGAGGTGAGCATGAAATACACGTGTCCAGTTTGCGGGCGCCTCGTTTTCGGAGAGCCCCCAGGGTCGTTTGAAATCTGTCCGATCTGTTTCTGGGAAGACGACGCTGTTCAGTTGGCTTTTCCAGATATGTCGGGGGGCGCCAATCACGTATCCTTGATCGAGGCGCAGAAGAACTACGCCGAACACGGCGTTTGTGAGCTTAGGCTGGCGGACCCTGTCCGTCTGCCAAACTCCGGAGATACCCACGATACCGCATGGCGGCGTCTCGATCCGGCGGTTGATATGTTCTTACGCTGGGGCTCTGAGGAAGACCGGGCCGCCTGGAACCTTTACAAGAACAACGCTGAGCTTGGTCTCTACTACTGGTGCGATGGTTATTTCTTGGGCAGCCGGTCAAATCCATGGTGTTGCCTTGGAACGACCCCGGAGGGGCAGAGATTTCAGATCGGGGAAATCGATGTTTGGAAACACCAATGGGAAAGGCTGGGCCAGCGGGTCAGAGTGAAAGACCCGCTTTACCGACAGACGTTCTTCTTCGATGTGTATCGAGTTAAAGCGGGATCGCAAGTCATCGAGTTCGCCGCTGGGGAATTCTCCAGTAACGTTTGGGGTTTCTACGTGAGGAAGACTCCTTGCGTTGACATGGGGCCGGTTCGCGGCTGAGACCAATCGAGATTGGGTTTCTTCTCGCTGTTAGCCCGTCAGGGCGTCTGGTGATTGCCTCGGGCGCGAGCCCGTGGAATGGGATGAGCGCGCCCGGTTCCTGGTTTCTCTCTTCTTGGAGCCCCCGCAGGGGGCGATTGAGGCGCTTCAATCGGCCGCTACGCGGGCTCAGAACAGACGAGGAGGAAGGACGGGGGCCGCGTTGGTACCACGGGCTTGCGCCCGAGGCTGTAACCAGTCGCCCCGATGAACCGGGGCTCGAAAGAGAGGAGAGATAGGGAAGGTGTTCGTTGTCTGTCAGCGTCTCATGAGTCAGAGCGTCTCAGCGTCCTGTTTCTTGCCGTGTCCTGTTCGAGGCTGCAATGAGCGTCCTGCGCCAAACGGTGATCTACGCCTTGCTCCTCGTGCTATGCGCGATGGTGCTGGCGCCGGCGTTGTGGATGCTGTCGGGGTCGCTGATGCAGCCGGCGCAGATTGCGGGGGATAAGATCTCGGTGTTGCCGCCGGCGCATCCGGAGTGGGGGAACTACGCGGAGGCGTGGAGCTACGAGAAGAAGCTCCACTACGGGATGGGTCAGTATTTCCTCAACAGCCTCCTCATCTCCGTCGCGGCGGTGCTGGGGCAACTCCTCAGTTCCTCGCTCGTGGCCTTCGGCTTCGCGCGCATACGGTTCCGCGGGCGGGAAGGCTGGTTCCTGGTGCTCCTTGCCACGATGATGATCCCCAGCGAGGTGACGATGATCCCGCTCTTTATCCTCTTCCGCAAGATCGGCTGGACGAACTCCTTCCTGCCCTTGATCGTGCCGCAGTTTTTCGGCAGCGCGTTCAACATCTTCCTCCTGCGCCAGTTCTTCATGACCATCCCGCGCGAACTCGACGAGGCCGCTCAACTCGACGGATGCTCGCGCCTCGGCGTATGGTGGCGGATCATCCTGCCGCTTTCGACGCCCGCGATGGTGGTGACGGCAATCTTCACGTTCCTCTGGAACTGGAAGGACCTGATCGGCCCGTTGATCTACCTCGACTCCGTCGAGAATCGCACGCTGGCATTGGGTCTGAGCTATCTCATCGACCCCACGACCAACAATCCGCACACCATCTTCGCCGCCGCGGCCATCGCGCTGGTGCCGGTGATTATCCTCTTTTTCGTGGGGCAGCGATACATCAC
>JBBIVY010000008.1:36323-56692 GCA_037439485.1 Planctomycetota bacterium
CGTTGTACGTTGACGTTCCGTCGCACTATTACTATAGTCTACGCGCCTTCTTCCGGAGTCCTTCCGCATTTCGCATGGCAAGGAGCGGGCCGATGAGACGAAACATCCTCATGCACGCGGCGTTCCTCGCGGCGGCGCTCATTTCGGCGCCGGCGTGGGGTGTCGAGCAGGAGTTTCTGTGGGAGAGCTTCGAGACGAAGACGACGTGGGCCGTGGAGTCGGCGCGCGGGCCGGTGACGGTGGACCGCTCGGACAAGAACCCGACGGAGGGGAAGACGTCGCTGAAACTGTCGTACGACGTCGCCAACCGGCCCGATTTTGAGGTGCGCCGGGAGTGCCGGCTGGATCTCTCCAAGATGAACCGCATCACGCTCGATGCGACGGTGGACCAGGTGGACGTGCAGGTGGCGCTTGCTTTCCGCGCGGGGCCGTCGAGCGCGTATTACGAGACGCCGGCGCAGCACCTCGCCTTCGGCCCCAACCGCAACGTGACGTTCCGGCTCGACGGCATGGATTTCAACCGGTTCGAGAACCCCGTGGGCAAGTTCTTCCAGGGGCGAGACGACATCCGCCGGGTGAGCCTCGTCTTCTGGCGCGGCAAGGACAAGAAGGGCGAGATCTTCGTCGACAACCTGCGCATCGTCGGCACGCCCGAGTCGATGTGGGAGACCTTCGCCCCGCGGATGGTCGAGATACATCAGCCGGACTTCATCGTCCGCGCGCGGGAGATGATGGAGCTGCGCGTCGATTTCCAGGCGAGCTTCCTCGACTTCTTCAACCCGGACGACATCTCGCTCTCCGCCGGATTCCGCGACCCCGACGGCAAGACGTTCGAGGTGCCGGGATTCCTCGCTCGCTTCGAGGACGCGAAAGACCCCAAGGACCCCAAGCGCCAGGTCGCGATCTGGCTCATCCGCGTCACCCCGCGCGCCGTCGGCAAGTACGAGTTCACCGTCACCGTCAAGAACGCCATGGGCGAGGCCGTGTCGGAGCTGAAGAACTTCACCGCGGTCGAGAACAAGTCCGCCGACGGCTTCGTGAACGTCAGCCGCGGCGACCCGCGCGGCTTCGAGCTCGACACGGGCAAGCCCTTCTGGCCCGTCGGGCAGAACGTCTGCTGGGCCAACGACTTCGACGTCTATCTCAAGAAGATGAAGGAGTCCGGCGAGACCGTCACGCGCGTGTGGCTCTGCCCGTGGAGCCTGCGCGTCGAGCCGAAGGCCACCCTCGGCGAATACGACCTCGACGAGGCGGCCAAGGTGGACGCGGTGCTGGCCCTTGCCGAGAAATACGGCATCCGCGTGATGCTCGTCCTCCAATATCACGGCATGCTCAATCCCTCCTCCTGGGCCGAGAATCCCTATAACGCGAAGAACCAGGGACCGTGCTCCTTCGCCTCCGACTACTTCACCGACGCCAAGGCGAAGAAATACACCAGGCGATTCCTGCGATACGCCTCGGCGCGGTGGGGGGCCTACACGTCGCTCATGTGCTGGGAGCTTTTCAACGAGGTGGATCTGACGGATTATTACGACCCCGACGACGTCATCGCGTGGCACCGCGAGATGGCGGCGTATCTCAAGAAGACGGACGGTCACGGCCACATGGTCTCGTCGAGCGCGGTGCGCGACGGGTTCTACCAGAAGCTGTGGAAGCTCCCCGAGCTTGATTACTCCATGGCGCACATCTACAGCAACACGCTGGCCGAGGACGTCTGCCGCCGGGCCATCGAGGCCGATGCGTATAACAAGCCCTTCGTCGTCGCGGAGTGCGCCGCGGGGATCGAGCCGGGCGACGACCAGAAGGACCCGACCGGCGTCAAGCTGCACGCGGCGCTCTGGAGTTCGTTCATGTCGCCGGCGGCCGGGGGTGCGATGCCGTGGTGGTGGGACACGCACATCGACCCGAACAATCTTTATGGGCATTTCGCGGGCCTCGCGGCGTTCGTCGACGGGGAAGACCGGCGCGGTCGGCGGTTCGAGGTGGCGCGCGCGATGATCGACACCCCGGGCAAGAAGCGTCTCGCCGTGCAGGGCGTCCTCGACCACGCGGGCGGCTACCTCTGGATCGCCGACCCCGAGTGGCTCGCGAAGCCGCAGGCCGAAAGCGCGAACGTCGACGGCGGGGCGTTCGTCAACCTCACGGGCCTCCTCGACGGGCCGTACGTCGTCGACATCTGGGACACGATGTCCGTCCAGCGGCGCGCGACGCGGAACATGATTGCGACCGCGGGCAAGCTGACGATTGTGCTTCCCTCGTTCCGCCAGGACCTCGCGATCAAGGTGAAGTTCCAGGGCGCCCGCGTCCCCGGGCTTCAGTCCACCGCCGGCTGGGCCGCGGAGGCGAAGCCGCAGGACGCGAACAAGTGATCCGTGTCTCATGATCCCCGAGCACAGGCTGGAGCGTCATTGAGCGAGAAACCCGACGCGCACTCGCCGACGGTGCGCGATTATAAGAAGGCGTTCTTCGAGCTGCTGGGAAAGCAGCCCGACCTCTGCGCGTACCGAGTGGTCACGCGGGGGCAGAAGATCGCCCTCTGGATCGCCCTGGCCGTCCTTGTCGCGTGGGCGGTGTGGGACTGGGTGTCGCTGCTCCTCGTCGTCAACGGCTTCTTCATCGTCTATTACCTCGTCCTCAGCACGTGGAAGCTCTGGCTCATCGACGAGTCGCTCGCCTCGAAGCGCGAACTCGTCGTGAGCCCGGAGGAAGTCGCCGCGCTGACGGACGACGAGTGCCCGACCTACACCATCCTCGTGCCGCTCTATCACGAGACCGAGACGCTGCCTCGCCTTGTCGGCGGCCTCGCCAAGCTCGACTACCCGAAGGACAAGCTCGACGTCATCTTCCTCCTGGAGGAGGACGACAAGGAAACGCGCGAGGCGTTCGGAAGGATCAAGCTGTCGGCCTGGGTGCGGGGCGTCGTCTGTCCCGACATGCAGCCGAAGACGAAGCCCAAGGCGTGCAACCTGGGCCTGGCGCTCGCGCGGGGGAAGTACCTGGTGATCTACGACGCGGAGGATCGGCCGGAGCCGGACCAGCTTAAGAAGGCGGTCGCCGCGTTCCGCACGACCGGGCCGGAGGTGGCCTGCATCCAGGCCAAGCTCAACTACTACAATCCCCGGCAGAACCTGCTGACGAGGCTTTTCACGATTGAATACAGCATGTGGTTCGACCTCTTCCTGCCCGGGCTCGATTATCTCAAGCAGCCCATCCCGCTCGGCGGCACGTCGAACCACTTCGTCACCGCGCGCCTCCGCGAGATGCACGGGTGGGACGCGTTCAACGTCACCGAGGACTGCGACCTCGGCGTGCGCATGGCCGCCACGGGCGCCCAGACCCGCATCCTCGACTCCACCACGTGGGAAGAGGCCTGCTCGCACCCCCACTGGTGGGTCCGCCAGCGCTCGCGGTGGATTAAAGGCTATATCCAGACCTACCTCGTCCATTGCCGCCGGCCCGTCGCCATGTTCAAGCGGCTCGGGTTCTGGAAGACCTTCGGCTTCCACATGATGATCGGCGGCACGCCTATCTGCCTCCTCATCAACCCGTTCTACTGGCTGATGGCTATATTCTGGGTCGTCTTCCGCAGCGAGAGGGTCGCCACGTTCTTCCCGTTCCCCGTGATCCTCTTTGCGGCGGCGTGTCTTTTCATCGGCAATTTCGTCTTCCTCTACGCCGGGGTGCTGGCGGCGTACCGCCGGGGATACCACGACCTGGTGAAGACGGCGCTCTTGATGCCGATCTACTGGATTATGATGAGCATCGGCGCCTGGAAGGGGTTCATTCAGATCATCACCAAGCCGAATTATTGGGAGAAGACCAAGCACGGGCTCGACCTGGCCCCTTCGGCAGGCCCCGGGCCTTCGGCGCCGCCCGCGACACCGGATGACGCGTCCGGGGGAGGGGCGGCATGACGAACGCGCCTTCCCGAACCGAACAACTCGTCTTCTTCGGCGTCGTCCTCGCGATTCTCGTGGCGGGGGTGGCATGGTTCCATCGCCTCGCGGCGTCGGAGGAATCGATCGCGCGGTCGCACGTCGCGGCGGACCTCCTGGCCGGGAAGATGGAAGGTCGGCAGGGGCTCATCGGCTCCGTGCGCTGGGCGCCGCTGCCGACGATGCTGGCGCTGCCCCTCGTCAAGGCCCCGTGGATCGGCACCTCGGGCCTGGCGCTCGCGCTGGTCAACGCCGTCGTCGCGGCCTTCACCCTGACGCTCCTCAACACGTGGTGGGCCACGTTCGGCATCTCGCGCCTCGTCCGCTATGCGCTCCTCGGGTTCTACCAGGCGAGCCCGCCGATCATCGGCGCGGTGCTTACGGGAAGCAGCTCGACCGTGCTCCTGCTGCTCCTCATCGCCGGGGCGTATTTCCTGGTGCGCTGGGTCGACACGCTCGACCTGCGGAGCCTCGCCTACCTCGGCGTCGTGTCGGGCCTCGCGGTCATCACGCGGTTCGAGGTCGCGGCGCTCGTCTTCCTGGTGATGCTCGTGGTCGTCGTCCGCGTGGCAAGGTCGAAGGAGAAGTCGTTCCGCGCGGCGACGCTGCTGGTCTTCCTGATTCCGCCCCTCTACACCGGGGCGCTGTGGTTCCTGGGCAACTGGCTGATCATGGGCGACCCGGCGTTCTTCCTCCGCGGGCTCATCGCGCGCGGCGTGTTGCGCTCGGAGTTCACCGAGTTCGACTGGGAGTGGGCGCTTTACCTGATGCCCGCGCTGCTGCTGGTGACGACGTGGACGCTCTCGGCGGAGAGGGCAAGGCTGGAGCACATCGCCCGCCGGGCTTCCACGGTCGTGGCGTTCGTGGTGCTCGTGGTCGGTGTCGCGTGGCCCTATTTTACGCTCTGGCGCGCGCACGGGGAAGAGCCGTATTTCGGCCGCGGCGTCGTCGAGGTGCGGCAGGCGGACGACGTGCTCCATTACCTCGCGCAGGCCCACCCCGACGCGAAGGTGTTCGTCTCGGGCTACTCGGGCTATGCCGTCATCGAACGCGCCGGAGTGGCCGAGCCGGACATCTTCAGGAAGGACGGGGACACGTTCGTCCACCTCATGAGCCTCGACCTCGCCGAGATCGAGCGCCGGACGCACGACCAGCCGCTCTACTTCGCCGTCCCGAAGCCGAAGGGGCTGCATCGCTGGGAGGACATCAACCTCGAGGCCCCCTGGCTCTTCGACGGCTACACCGGCCCGCCGCTGGACGATCGCGGGTATCGGTTCTCCTTCCTCCTCGACCGCACCGTCGGCGACTGGCGCATCCTCCAGGCCGTTCGGCGCAAGGTCCCGTCCGCGAAGTGACTCCACGCGCAAGAGGCGAAGGGGTTATCGCGGCGGGGCGGTGGTGGCGCCGGGCCGAAGGCGGCTGGGGAGAAGTACCGCGCGGGGCTCCGCCAGGAGAGCCTCGTCGAGGAGCGCCTCGAAGGCCGCGCGTCCGAGGGCTTCGTGGTCCATCGCCACGAGGCTGAGGGTCCGGTTGTTGATGGTGCGCGGGTCGGCGAAGGTGATCACGCTGAGGTCGCCCGGCACCGCGAGGCCCCGCGCGACCGCGATCTCCGCCATGATCTCCCCGGCGTGCGTCGTGCTCGCGATGAGCGCCGTGGGCCGATCGGGGCCCGACAGGATCCGATCGAGCGCCGACTGGTGCTGGACGTCCGGGTAGATTTCCTCGCGGACCAGTTTCATCTCCATGCCGGCCAGAAAGTCCCGGGCGCCCTTCAACCGGTTGCGGGCGCTCGAGTCCGCCGGCTGGGGCGCCGCGAACGCGATGCGCCGGTGTCCGAGGTCCACGAGGTGCTCGGCCGCCCGGCGTCCCGCGTCCAGGTCGTCGAAGCACACCGTCGGCACCAGCGGCTGCTCGAGCTCGCGATCCGCGATGACGATGGCCCCCGGCGCCGCCGCGAGCCGGATGGCGGCGGCCATGTCCACCGGCAGGGCCAGGATGCACGCCCCGACGCAGTTCGGTGCCGCGGATTCCACGATGGCTTCATCGACCGTCGGCTCGACGGAGGTCCGGTATTCCGTGACGACCGAGACCTCGCGGGCCTCGGCCGCCATGTGAAAGCCGTAGGTGAGCAGCCACGCCCAGTTGCCGCCGTCGCTCGCGCCGACGTAAGGCGCCCGCACCAGCAGCCGGACATGGAGCAACGCCCCCTTGGCCGCCCGTTCGCCCGGCGGCACGACGTACGTTCCGGAGCGCGCCCGCCTTGTCACCAGTCCGGCAGCCTCCAGACGCATCAACGCGTTCTGGGCCGTCCTTGGGTTGGTCTTGAACTCCTCCGCCAGGGCGCGCTCTCCGGGCAGTTTCCCCGCGTAGGCTCCGCTCACTATCCGTCCCCTCAGGATCTGCGTCACCAGTGGGGTGATGGCCACTCTGGACTTCATGGGACCTCCTCGGCGCCGTGATGTTTCGTCGGATAACAGGGCCGTGCTGCTGCAATATCCGAATGCGTGTAAGATCAAACGCCACAAGACGATACGTCAACAGCCCTAGTTCATCATGCCTCGTTGTGTTGTCCACATTCAACACGACAATCTGCATTATGCAGTATGCATTGCGATTTGTCAAGAGGATATCATGCCTAGTTTTTGCCCTTCTAGAGGGCTAATGCCTCCTTTAGACAAACGCTTCTGCATAATGCAGAACGCTTTGGCATGGTTTTTGCGTATAGGAAGGGTGCTTCTTTTCCAAATACGCTGGAATGTCCGTGGATCGGCGGCCTGGCAACCGTTGACCGAGGCTCTGAAACAGGGTGGGGAGGCAAGATTGGAGGGTGTATCCATGAAGCGATTCGGGATTCCTCTTGTGACGGTGGCGCTGGTGCTTGCGGCGGGCTCCTCGTTCGCAACCACCTACTACTGGAACAATACGAGCACGGCCTCCGGCGCGGCCCAGTCCATTCTGCTCGGCTCCAACTGGACGAGCGCGACGGACGGCACCACCGGCACGGTGCCCGGCGCCTCGGACGACGCCATAGACGCCAACGGCGGCTACATGTACATTCCGGCGAACGCGGTCATCTCCTTCGGATCGTTGCGCTACGGGAGCACGACGACGGGTTTCACGGAAGGCACTCAGGGCTCCGAGACCTTCAACATCGGCGGCGACGCGACGACCCAGAGCGCGGGCAGCGGCGACTTCTTCAACGACAGCACCAGCGTCAGCAGCGGGGCGCCTTCGGGCACCTTCAACATCTGGGGCAATGTCCTCTTCGGCCAGTATCAGTTCAACGGCAACGTGGCGGAGCAGATCAACCTCCGCGGGACGAACAAGGCCGAGAGGATTGCCCGGCCGGGCAGCGGCGTGTCGTTTACCAACAACATCGTCCCCAGCATCAACATCTACGGGAGCTACTGGGACAACGGGGGATGGTCCGTCACGAGCCCCAACTGGCCGGACAAGAACGTCTACACGATCAAGGTGAAGGGGAACGGCAGGATCATCACCAACCCGACCGCTTCCGTGGCGAGCGCCTGGCAGAGCCGCGTCTTCGTCTTGGAGTGCGGCACGCTGAGCCTGCCCAGCGTCGGCGACTGCGTGACGTTCCAGTATTACCCGAAGTGGACCGGCACCGTCGGCGACAACGGGATGAGCGTGATGAAGCTGGCGATCGCCGCGGGCGTCACCTATCCCCAGGACGTGCGGATCGGCCAGTCCTATAACTACCACGACGTCGCGCCCAAGGCCGACAGCGCGTTCGTCTGGCGCTTGCAGACCGGCCCGGTGAGCGGAACGATGTACCCGAACACCAACGCCACCACGACCACCGTCAGCCGCGACCTCAACGTCAGCATCCTGGCGGACGGCTCCGCCACGAGCTACCCGAGCGCGCTCTTCCTCATCATCGAGGAGAACGGGACGCAGGCGAAACGGTATCTCAATGTGGGCCGCGATCTCATCGTGGGCAACCAGACCGGCAACGGCACCTCTTCCCTGACCGACTTCGCCGACTGCAGCACGACGCAATCGATCATCGAGCACGGCCCCTCGGGCATCCAGTTCAAGAACTCCGTCGTCCACGTCGGGCGCGACGTGCTCTTCGGCCAGGCGGGGACCTCCTCAAAACTCTACGCCCGCAACGAATCGCGCGTCACCCTCGACAACGGAACCGTCACCATCGGCCGCAACCTCACGCTCAACCGCATGGACGCCGCGGCCCTCGCGTACTGGAAGGCGAACAACGCCAACAACACCTCGACGCTCATCTTCGACGGCGGCGGGACGTCCCAGGCCCAGGTGATCACGACGTTCGGGTACCTCGACAACGTCATGCTGGGCAGCGTGCGGATCAACAACCCGGGCGGCACGGTCTCCCTCGACTGCTCCACGCAGTACTCCGCCGGCAACAAGGCCGTGGGCGGCAGCCTGCTGCTGCATGGCGACCTGTCCATCGAGTGCGGGACGTTCAGCGGCAAGGGCCAGGTCATCGCGTTCAACGGCCCGAGCCACACGCTCACGAACCTGGTCAACCCGTCGAGCTACCAGTTCGACGACAACATCAACCTGCTGGCCGGCTCGGTGCTCTACCTCGGGTCGGATATCACCCTCAAGACCGGCGACAACCTCAACCTCGCCGCCGGGTCGAGCCTCTACCTCAACGGCCACATTCTGCAGGCGGACGGCATGCTCTACGACGGCCGCCTGACCCAGACATGGACGAACGATCTGGGGACCATCTTCGGGGCATCGATGTCCGTCCCCGAGCCCGCGACGTTGTTCCTCCTCGGCTCGGGCGCGTTGGGGGCGATCGGCTATGTCCGTCGCCGCCGGGTGAGTTAGACGCGTCGGCCGCGCGTCCGCATCAAGCATCAGAGGGCCGTCCCGAATCGGGGCGGCCCTTCTGTTTTAACCCTCCGGCGTCGTGATTCCTCTTCCAATTTCCCGGACTCCGCGGTAAATTCACCTCGTTCACGTTCCCCGGATGAAAGGAAGGAAGACCATGCGACGAGCCTCCGCCATCGCGACGATTACGTGCCTCTGGGCCGCCTGTTCTGTGGTCTCGGCCGCCGAGCCTCCCGCCGCCGTCGGCTGGCGCAATGACGGCACCGGCCATTTTCCGACGGCAACGCCTCCCCTGACCTGGGGCCTCAAGAAGGACGGCGCCGCGACCAACATCGCGTGGGTGACGGAGATGCCTTATTGCAGCCCCTCTTCCGTCATCTCCGCCGGTCCGGTGCTCATCACCACCGCCAACGACTATAGCCTCGTCTGCGTGGACAAGAAGACGGGCCGCATCCTGTGGGTGCGCTCGGTGAGCCCCTACGACGCGGCCACGAAGGAAGAGCGCGCCGCCCATGCCGACGTGTTCGCGAAACTCGATGAGCTGGCCAGAAAGCGCGACGACCTCAACGCGAAGATCCCCGGCTCGAACGACGCCTTCCGGCTCGGCTCCGAGGTGAACAAGGTCGAGAAGGATATGGAGAAGCTCATCCGCGACACCGACAAGGAGAAGTTCAAGGACACCGGGATGACCTGGTCCGACGGCGGATACATGGCGGCGACGCCCGCCTTCGACGGGACCTGCGTCTACGCCTGGAACGGCTGGGGCGTCACTGCGTGTTTCGACCTCAAGGGCAACCGGAAGTGGATCCGCTTCGACAAGGTCCGCCCGCAGGAGCACGGCCACTACGGCGCGCCGCTCCTCGTCGGCGGCAAGGTCGTCATCCACATCGGGAAACAGGACCTGGCGCTCGATGCCAAGACCGGCAAGGAAATCTGGCAGTCGGACGTCCACTGGCCGAATGAATGGTGGGGCTACTGGTACGGCTCGGCGGTGCTGACGCGCATCGGGCAGGAGGAGGTCATCGTTGCCGGGGACGGCTCGCTCATTCGCGCGAAGGACGGCGTGCGCTTCGCGAAGAGCAAAGGGATGCAGTGCTCGTCGCCGGTGGTGGGGGGCAACACGGTGTTCTGGATCAACGGCGGCGGCGCTACGGGCGGGCCGCTCTTTCGGTTCCCCCTTCCGGGGGACGCGGCGAGGCCCTACGACCCGAAGATCCTTACGGCGAACGTCAGCTTCAAGGACACCGACTACACCTGCTCCACGCCGCTCTACCACGACGGGCTGCTCTACATCCTCGGCAGCAAGCCGGTGCTGATCGTCTACGACGTGGCCCGGGACGCGGTGGTCTACCAGAAGACCCTCGATTTCGGCCCGCTTCCGAAGCGAGGAGACCGTCCTTACGGCTGCGGCATCGCGGCGGCGCCGTCGTTCGCCGGCGGAAAGATCTTCATCGTCGGCAACTTCGGCACCACGCTCATCCTCGAACCGGGGCGGGAGTATAAGGAGGTCGGCCGCAACACCATCGAGCGGCGCATCTCCTTCAACTACCAGAACGACATCCTCGAAGGCACGGTCAGCAACCCGTGGTTCGAAGGCAAGACCATCTACTACCGCGCCCAGAAGTTCCTTTACTGCATCGAGAAGCGATAACCTTGCCGCCGGAGCGGATTTGCGGGTAAGATTTGCTCGTTGCCCCGGCACCTTTCTACGTAGAGAATGATGAACGGAAAGCGTTTCCAGGCATAGTCTTCCGGATTGCCATGAAGAACCTCGGCCTCGCCATCCTGGCCCTTGCCGCCGCCGCGCTCGCGGCGCATCCGGCGTCGGCCGACATCGACGTGCTGAAGAAGCCGGTGGAGGTGCAGGCGGCGTTTCCGGCGGACCTCGACTTCGAGGTGCCGCTGAACGACGACTGGTCGGCGGTGAAGGAACTCCGCGTGACGATCACGCTGCCGGAGGACTGCCCGCGCGGCACGACGGCGCTCTGCTACGTCAAGGACGCGCAGTGGAACTGGTATCAGCACGAGCCGGAAGGGGCGCTCCGCAGCGGGCGCATCAACCAGATCCGCATCGACATGTCGGCCGGGGCGGAGAACTGGGTCCCTCGCGGCCACTCGCGCGAGTGGGACGCCTACGGCGCCCGCGTCGTCCGCGGCTTCGGCATCAAGCTCTTCAACAGCGACCCGAAGGGCTGGAAGGGCGCCGTCCGCATCGAGCGCATCTACGGCCTGACGGGCGCCGGGAAGCCGGAGCGCCTGGCGATCTCGGACCTGCGCGTCTGTAGGACAGGCATTCCTGCCTGTCCCGAAGGTGGTCAGACAGGAATGTCTGACCCACCGAGAATCCCGAATTTCGGCAAGTACGAGCTGAGCTTCGACCTCACGCGCACCTACGACAACCCGTTCGACCCCGACGAGATCGACGTCCGCGCGACGGTGACGTCGCCCTCGGGCAAGGCCTACACGCAGTTCGCCTTCCAGACGCGCGACTACGTCCGCCGGCAGAGCCCGCTGGGAGAGGAGCGGATGACCCCCGTGGGCAAGGCCTACTGGAAGTTCCGCTTCGCGCCCAACGAGGTCGGGACGTGGAAGGTGGACCTGACGCTCTGGGACAACGCGACGCTGCAGGATTGGAAGAAAGCCGTCGCCGACACCGAGGCGCTCAACAAGCTCGCCCCGCCGAACCTGCGGAAGCCCGTGCCGACGCGCGAGCAGTTCATCGTGAAGGTGAAGACGCTCACTTTCGAGAGCGTGCCCTCGGCCTCGCACGGCTTCGTCCACGTCGACGCGAAGGACCCGATGTATTTCTCCTGCCAGGACGGCACCTTCTTCTATCCCATCGGGCAGATGCTGCGCTCGCCCGCCGACGTCCGCCGGCCGTTTCCCGGCTGGGATGCGCCCATGCACGAGGAGGAGGGGACCTATGCCTTCGACCGGATCATGGGCCGGCTCTCCGCCGGCGGCGTCAACTTCATCCGCGTCTGGATGAGCCTATGGTGGGTGGGCCTGGAGGCGCCGAGGGACTACGCCCCCGGGTACGCCGGGCTCGGACGCTACAACATGCTCAACGCCTGGCGGCTCGACCACATCGTCGAGGAGGCGGAGCGGCTGGGGATGTACGTCAAGATCAACCTCAACAACCACGGGCAGCTCTCGCGCCACGTCGACCAGGAGTTCTTCGAGAACTCCTACAACACGATGTATGGCGGCCCGCTCAAGGTGCCGGCGGACTTCTGGACGAGCAAGCAGGCGAGGAAGTACATCGAGCGCCGCTATCGCTACATCGTCGCGCGGTGGGCCTACTCGGCCAACATTATGGCCTGGGAGATGTGGAACGAGGTGGACCTGACCGAGGGCCCCGAGGAGGTATTCGACGTCGACATCGTGGCGAACTGGCACCGCGACATCGGGCGCTACATGAAGAGCATCGACCCGTGGAAGCACATGATCACGACGCACTTCTACAGCGACGACCAGTCCGGGGTCGTCTACAGCCTGCCGGAGATCGACTTCACTCCCGGCGACCTCTACAAGCCGAACATCGTCACGTCGATGCGCAACGTCTGGCTGCTGAAGAAGCAGTACGGCAAGCCCGCGATGATCAGCGAGTTCGGCCAGGGCCGCTCGGCCGACCAGATCGAGGCGCAGTTCCACGGCGGCCTCTGGTCCAGCACCGTGCTGCCGATGGCGGGCACGGCGATGTTCTGGTGGTGGAACTACGTCGACGTGGAGAACCTTTACTCCGCCTACATGCCGGTGGTTGAGTTCAACAAGGGCGAGGACCGCCGGGGCAAGGACTGGCAGCTCTCCTCCGCGCAGGTGCGTTCGGCGTCGGGGTCGCTCCACGACGAGCTGCGCGTCCTGGGCCGCCAGAACTCGACCGAGGCCCACCTCTGGGTCTACGACTCGGTGATCTTCAACGAGGACTCCGGCGAGCGCTATCGCCGGCCGCCGACCTTCTCCGGCCTCTCGCTCACCGTCCCGAACCTCGCCGCCGGCAAGTACCGCGTCGAGTTCTGGAGCACCACCACCGGCAAGATCGTGGATGCGAAGACCGTCGAGACCCAGGGCGAAACGCTCAAGACGCCGATCCCCGACGTCAAGGCGGATTTGGCCGTCAAAGTGAAACGCGCTCCATAGACCTTTCCTGTGCGAGAAGCTGATGAAACGTCTGCTCGTCATCCTGTTGATCCTCGCGCCCGCCCTGGCGTTTGCCGAGGACAATCCCTGGGCCGCGTGGCCTTATAAGCTCAAGGTCCGCGTGACGCACCCGGAGGTCTCGGATTTCACCGGCATGGCGCGCGTGCGCGTCAACCTCGGCGCCTCGGCGGCCAAGGACCTCGGCGACGTGCGCATCCTCGACGATAAGCTCCGCGAGCAGCCCTGGCGGCTCGTCTCGTGCTCCTCCGCGGGAGACGCCGACATCGTCTTCCATGCCGTCAAGGGCTGCGCCGATTACACGCTGATCTTCGGGGTCTCCGGCAAGACGCGCCCCGATTACGGCGTGGCGCTGCGGTTCGGCCGCGTGATCGTCGACGACTCGATCCCGCGCCGGGCGCACAGCCACGGCCTGTGGGAATGGGCCGTCTCGCCCACGCTCTCGGGCGCCTTCTCGCACACCAGCCCGCTCCTCGACCGCGTCGGCTATCACGGCACCAGCGAGATGGCCAACGTCGACATCGAGTCGGGCGACATGCTCCAGACGTGGGTGTACATCGACCCGGCGAATCCGCCCCAGGAAATCATGATGCGCCTCGCCTTTGCGCGCAGGGCGGAGGAAGGCGACTGGGAGCACAAGGCCTACTACATCGTCTACTGGGGCAAGAAGGCCATCCGGGGCCTGAACGACACGCACCTCCTGAAGGGCGAGCTTCCCCCGGCCGGGAGCTGGCAGCCGCTGGAGGTGAACCTGCACGATCTCGCGCGCCGGGTCGGCGGCGGCGACACGGGCTGGCTCTACGGCATCAATTTCGCCACCGACAAGGGCCGCGCTTACTGGGACCTGACCACCATCGGCCCGATGCCCGCCGAGACGGACCTCGTCGCCCTCGAACGCTCGAACGCCGCCGCGCCGGCGTTCGTCTGGCAGAAGCTCCCCGCCTTCAGGACCGCCGGGCCCGAGACCGTCCAGACCGAGGTGCGGTTCATCTCCACCGAGCCCCGCGCGTCGTGGGATTTCGGCGACGGCGGCTCGGCCGAGACCTCTTCGGCGACGCACGTCTTCCTGGGGCCCGACGCGCGCAAGGTGACGCTGAAGCCCGCGGAGGGCGCCGCGGTCGCGCGCGACGTCGACAGCTTCCGCGGCTCGGCGAGCGCGGTGTCGTTCGCGGTGGAGCCGGCGGGGTGCCCGTTCATCGCCCGGGGCGACGACCGCGCGCTTTTCAACCTGCGCCTCGAAGGCTCGCCCCCGCGCACGCTTTCGGCCGAGGCCCGCGCCATTCTCTTCGACGCCCAGGGCAAGGAAGTCCGCCGCGAATCGGCCGCCGTGAAGCTCTATCCCGGCGATAAGCACCCGGCCTTCCAGGCCTTCTCGCTCGACCCGGCCGCGGGCGCGCCGGCGAAGGTGAAGTTCGAACTCCTCTATGGCGGGCGCGTCCTGGCCGACCGCGAGGTGCTGATGCGGAGTTCGGGCGAATCGCTCGACGGGCTCAAGATTCTCGGCGACCGCTACGTGGACGCGAAGGGCACTCCGGTCGTCGTGCGTTCCGAGGTCGCGCGCGTCGGCGGCGGTCCCGCGGCCGAGCGCAAAGGCCCGCCCGCGCGGACGCTCGTCGTCGGGCGCATGCCGTTCGGCTCCGTCGATTTCGCCGCCGAGCTCAAGGCCGCGCTGGGCGCCTCCGGCGTCCGCGGAGATGACGCCGTGAAGCTGCTCGCCGTAGACGCGCAGCCGACGTGGTCGATGCCGTCGAGGCTGCTCCTCGCCGTCGCCCAGGAGAACTGGGACGCCGCCGCACCCGACGTCGTGCTGATCGCGGCGCCGTGGGAGATGATGCAGGCCGGGGTGCCCGTGCGCGCCGCGTGCGACGCCCTCGGCGCCTGCATCGACCAGGTGCGCCTGCGCTCGAAGGCCGACGTCGTCCTCGTCGCCCCCGCGGAAGTCGCCGGGTCCGAAGACCTCGCGCGGCAGTACGCCGTCGCGCTGAGGCTCCTCGGCATCGAGAAGGACGTCGCCGTCGTCGACCTCTACAGCCGGTCGGTGCGCCTGGCGAGCGAGTCGCCCGACGCGCTCAAGTCCTCCCGCATCGAAGGCGGCATCCTCGTCCGCGTCCTCGACCCGCGCCTCGTGCGCCAGGCCGTCGAGGCCGTCGCCGAGGAACTCGTCCATCCCAGCCCGTTGGTGCGGTCGGGGGAGTAGTTTCGTGGGACAGGCATTCCTGCCTGTCGCCTTTGCGGCAGGGCGGGTATTCGTGTCTGTCCTGATCGTGTCAGGCAGGAATGCCTGTCCTACAAGTCACGACCACACCAGCTCCCCGCCCTGCAGGATGAAGAGCATCAGCTCCGCCATCGTGACGAGGTCGAGGGCGTTATGGTGGAGGACGTCGGCCATCCGGCGGGCATCGCCGGTGCGGACGTAGCGGTGGTAGGCTTCGGGGATGAGGTTGCCGGGGATATCGCCGGTGCGCCTGCGGCGGGAGACGTGATATTCGAGCGTCTGGAGCTGGCAATTGGGCAGGACGGTCTTCCAGCGCCGTCGCGCCTCGTGCAGCAGGTCGAGGTTCGCGGGCTCGCGGCCGAGCCGCACGGAGTGATAGAGCGCGCGGTCGCGCAGGTAGGGCCAGTCGAACGATTTGCCGTTGAACGTGACGAGCCGGTCGAACGCGCCGAGCGCCTCCGCGACGTGCGAGAGGATGTGCCGTTCCTCGGCGTAGTCGCGCGCGAAGAACTGCCGCAGGACGAACCGCGAATCCTCGCCGACGTGCATGATGCCGATGAGGAACACCGGCGTCGACGTCAGGCCGAGCGTCTCGATGTCGAGGAAGAGAAGCCTCGTCGGGCTCGCCGCGACGATCTCGGGCCAGTCGCGTTCGCGGTCGGCCTCGGTGAGGATGTAGCGGCCCTTCGCCCAGACGTTCGCAAATTCCCGCTCGAACGCCGTCGCGCGTTCGGCCCCGAAGAAGTCCGAAAGCGGCCTCTCCACGAGAAAGCACGCCCGCTCCGGCTCGCCGACGACGCGGCCCTTCACCGTCTCTTCGAGCTTCGCGGACGAAAAAGGGGACAGTCCCCCGGACGGCTTCAAGGGGACAGTCCCCTTTTCCGTCCGCTCCGCCTTCAGCGGCCCGCGGTGGATCGCCTCCAGCTTCTTCCTCAACTCTTCCGGGATCATCGCCGCTCCTTGTCGGCACACTATATCACGCCCTCCGGCCGCGGTCAACCCGCGCGAGTCCCTTCACTGTGGCATATATTTCGCTTGCTTCGCGCGCGGGCCGAGGCTAAGTTGATGCCGCTTCCGTTCCGTCCCGAATCCGAATCGCGAAGGGAGACCCCGTGCCGTCATCCAGCCGCCTCGGCAAGGCCGTCGTTCTCGGTGCCATCGCCTTCATGCTCTTTGCCGCGACGATTCCGATCGGCTTCCTCATCGATCGCCTGGGCTCGTCCGCTATCGTGGCGGCTTCCATCCCGTTCGGCGTGGGGATCCTCGCCTTCTTCCTCTACCGCGGCCAGGTCGTCGCCAGGCGGCTGACCGTCGGCCTGCTCGCCGTGGCCGCGCTCGGGCTCCTTGTCGCCGCCATAGTGTCCTCGCAGTCGACGGTGCCGGTCTTCGTCCTTGTGGCGGGGGCGGTCATTTCCGCGTTCTTCGCCGTGCTGCTGACGAGACCCGCGGCGCAGGGTTTCCTTAACGCGCGCCTCATCGCCGAGACGCCCGCGCCCGTTCCGGTGTTTCCGGAGGAGTTGCCTTCGCTGGCCCTCGTGGATGACCCGGTCTCGCCGCCCGCAGCGCCTCTGCCTGTCCCCGGCTCGGCCCTCGCCGCGTCCGAGCGGTGGAAATCGGCCTGGATGTACGAGTTCTCCTGCATCCTGCTCTGCCTGGGGCTCGTGATGTCGGGGGTCTACGCGCTGAAGGCCGGCTCGCACGACGACTTCTGGCTCGCCACCGCCGCCGGCGGACTGATCGGGGCCGGGATACTCGCCTTCCTGTTCGCCTGGCCGCTCTGGCGCTTCCTGCACAAGAAGAAGCGCGGCGCCGGCCTCCTCTGGTTCGCGGCGCTCGTGCCGGGCTTCCTGGTGCTGGCGGTCGTCGGCGAATCGACCCCCAAGCCCATGCCCGTCGCCGCGAAAGAGACGCTTCAGTCGCTCGTCCGGCACGTCGCCCAGGAACAGGATGTCCGCGCCGTCTCGATCGACAACGACGCCTGCGGCGCATGGGCTCCGTTCCTGCGGATCACCCGCTCGTGGTACGCCGACATCCAGGACGCCGCCAAGCGATTCCAGAACGAGCAGGCCGAGGCCCATACCGAGGACATCTTCACGCCCGACGTCGCCGCGGACGCCGGGCGCATCCAGGACGCTCGGCAGCGCGTGAAGCGGGCCATCGACAGCGTCATTCGTGTCAAGGCCGACATGACGGCGCTGATCGAGACGTTTCCCGAGAGATACCGCGCGATGCGCCTGCCCTCGCGCGAGGCCGAGGCCATCCTGAAGGGCATGCGCGAAGGGGTGCGCAAACAGGTCGGCGCCGTGGTGTCGCTGCGGGAGACCCAACTGGCGATGCTTCGCGAGTACGACGCGACGCTTGCCTTTCTCGAAAGCAACCAGGGGGGGTATAGTGTGAAGGATCGCCGGATCTTCTTCAACTCGACCGACGGCCTCAAGATCTACAACGCCCACCTCACGGAGGCCCGCCGCCTCGAAGCCGAGCAGCAGCGCATCCTCGACCGTCTCAAGTCCGACGCCCTCAAGTCGGCGTCCCAACTGTCGCAGGAGTAGCCTTCGCGCCGCATGGAATCAGGACGCGTGAGGAGGCGTCGGCAAGTCACCGGGGTCAGGCTGTTGTCTTCTGTCAGGAGCTGTCAAATGAGCGTCTTCAACGTGCTGGAATACGGGGCGAAGGCGGACGGGGTCGCGAACGATGCGAAGGCGATCCAGCAGGCGATCGACGCGTGCGCGCAATCGGGCGGGGGGACCGTCGTGGTGCCGGCGGGCAAGACGCTGCTCTCGGGCGGCATCATGCTCAAGAGCCGCGTGAACCTGCACCTGGAGCCCGGAAGCCGCATCATGGCCAGCCTCGCGGAGGAAGACTACGCGAACCGGATTCTGCTGGAAGCCCGTGGGGCGGAGGACATCTCCCTGACGGGGACCGGGTGCCTGGACGGGCGAGCCCGCGATTTCCGGCTGGAGGAACTGCCGCACATCTACCGTTGCCGGCCCTGGCTGCGGCTGATCGGGTTTACCGGCTGCCGGGGTCTGGTTGTCCGCGACGTCACCCTGCGCGACTCCTCGTTCTGGGGCATGCACCTCACCGGGTGCGAGAACGTGGTGGTGCATGGGATCACCATCCTGAACGATCTCAAGCAGCCCAACTGCGACGGGATCGACCCCGACCGCTGCCGCAACGTGCGCATCAGCGACTGCCACATCGAGGCCGGGGACGACTGCATCTGCCTGAAATCCTCGCCCGAGTTCGCCGAGTACGGCCTCACCGAGAACATCACCGTCACCGGCTGCACGCTGATCTCGACCTCCTGCGCCATCAAGATCGGCAGCGCGACCGCGGGCGACATCCGGGACGTGATCTTCGACGCCTGCGTGATCAAGGCCAGCAATCGCGGCCTGGGGATTCAGCACCGGGACGGCGGCAACGTGGAGAACATTCTTTTCTCGAACATGATCATCGAGACGCGCCTGTTCCACGATGCCTGGTGGGGCAAGGCGGAGCCGATCTACGTGACCGCCTTCAACCGCAAGCCCGGCAGTCCGCTGGGCCGTCTGCGTCACATCCGGTTCTCGAATATCCTCGCGCGGTCGGAGAACGGGGTCTACCTCAGCGGCTGCGCGGATTGCGCGCCGGAGGATGTGCTTTTTGAGAATGTCCGGGTCGAGATCGACAAACGGAGCAAGTGGCCTGGCGGCATGTATGACCGCCGTCCGTGCGCCGTGGAAGGGATCATCCGGCAGCGGAATTCGGGGTTCTTCCTGAACGAAGCCCGCGACGTCGTGCTGCGCAATTGTCAGGTGGCCTGGGGCGAAAATCGGCCCGCGTATTATGGTCCGGCCCTGGAATCGCACCGGGTGCTGGACCTCGCGATTGAGCACTTCAAGGGCGAATCCGCCCATCCCGAGCGCGATCCCTCGCAGGTCGTCGAGTGAACGAACGGATTCCCGGAACCTTTCCTGAGAATGCAGGGCCGCTGGGCTAACTATGGTCCCCGGACCTCTGCTCCCCGGAACCTCTGCCCGGAACCTCTACGGTCGGAGGGAAATAGGTGACTGTCCAGAATTCCGTCCCGAATTCCCTCATCGATTTGGAAGGGTAAGCCATGGGATTTCTCGATGCATGGGCCACGTTTCATCGTGAAGAACTGTGCCACGAGGTCCACCGTAGGTGGAATGAGCTTCATGAGATTGGGGCTCCCCAATCGGACGGCATTCTCGTCCTCCCACCGCAGGTGGGGGCGCTGATTTGAGAGTTCCGGGGACGCCATATTAGTTAGGGAAATCGAGAGTTGAATGTGGTGTCCCCAGATAGATGGTGTCCCCAGATAGAGTGAGAGCGGGATGTACTACTTCAAGAACCGCTACTACTCGACGACGATGGGGAGGTTCATCCATAGGGATCCTATTGGATATGTGGATGGCTTGAATCTATACGCTCTTCTGCGTGATAACCCGTTGGGCGGAACTGACTCCTTTGGCCTAGATGCGTATTCGGATCTCTCTCCTCATGAGAAAGAACTCGTCGAGAGGATCAGGGTGGAAATGAAAACGGGCGCTCGCGAGGCGACGGCTAGAACAAAATATCTAGGCCCGATGCCCCTTCCGCAACCTCTTCCGCCCCAACCTCACAGTGTGACGCAGTGTCACGCACAAGGCGTGGCATGTGCTGCAGGGCAAGGAGCGGTCACAACACCGGGAGTGTTCAAGATATGCAAAAGGGAGATCCAAGGTAGCGGCATTGGCGTCGCGATAGCCAATGCGTTCGGTGGTGGGCACACATACTTTGCCTATGGCGACCAAAGAACGGGTTCCCCCGATAGGTGGGGGTTCGGGTGGGGGGCTCCGGGTATGCCCGCCGGATCAAAGGGAGCGCCTGAAGGGACTTTCGGGGCAACCACATGCAAAACCTGCGAGAGGAATACCGGCTGTTGTCTAAAGTACGGAACGGGAAAGGGCAAGAAGGTCGAGGATGCTACTACATCTGAGATTCAGAGCTGCATTTCCAATTTCCCGGCCAGCAAGGACTATTCAACCGGTATATTCTCTTGGTATACTTGCCAAAATTGGGCCGAAGATGCCGCTGAAGCGTGTTGTCTGACATGCAAGTAGGAGAAGGACATGAGCCAATCTGCCGAAGACCGGAATGTGCAAAACGAAGCCACAGGACTTACCGTATGGCAATGGGCAGTCGTATCTGTACCGGGTCTCTTCGTAGTGGCGGCTGCC